>JAYNZN010000081.1:0-2516 GCA_038103695.1 Opitutales bacterium | reverse complement strand
ATTTAAACAAGGAACGGGCGCCCGGACTCCCCTCCTTATCCAAAAGGTTTGGTGTATCCACCAAGACGATTCAACGCGATATCGCCTTTATGAAGAAGGATATGAACCTGCCTATTGAATACTCAAGAGAGTATAAGGGATACCGCTATACCGAAGCGGTTATCGATATGCCGGCGATGAAGCTTAGTAGGCAGGAGGTCTTTGCTCTCCTCGTCGCCCGTTCTTCAATCGAGCAATATCAGGGGAGTGCATTCGAAGATCCTCTGGTGAGTTTTTTCAAAAAATTACTCGCTCATCTCGCTCCTCTCGATCTTAGCAATATGGAAAATATGCACCGCTATGTTTCCTACCTGTCCAATGGAGTAAGCACGGCAACTTATGAAACTCTGGAGTTATTGGGAAAGGCTTGTCGCGATAGCCGGGAAATCGAAGTTCAATACCGGGCAGCCAGCTCGGGCAAACAAGGAAAAAGAATTTTACGCCCCCGGCATTTATTCAACCATGGAGGAAACTGGTACCTGCTCGCATCCTCTGCAAAATCTGATAATGTGGCGTGTTACCACTTGGCCCGCATGGGAAGTAAGATCAA
The DNA here is from genome assembly GCA_038103695.1 of Opitutales bacterium. Classification (GTDB taxonomy): domain Bacteria; phylum Verrucomicrobiota; class Verrucomicrobiia; order Opitutales; family Seribacteraceae; genus Chordibacter. The sequence continues at coordinate 1,927 of JAYNZN010000081.1, read as the reverse complement.
AGTGGGAAAGGAGTATCCAGCCTATAAACCATTTGATCTAACCGCGGCAAGAGAACATGCCTTTGGGGCATTCTTCGGAAAACAACAGTTTAAGGTAAAAGTGATTTTTGACCAAGTGGCTGCACCCTTTATTCGTGAAAAAATATGGAATAAAAGTCAGGTTGTAAAAGAGCGGGGTGACGGAGGAGTGGATTTTGAAATCACGGTGTGTGACCTAGTGGAGATTAAATCATGGATATTGTCATGGGGGATCCACGCCAAGGCCATAAGTCCAAAAAAACTTGTTACTGAGATAGGCAAGGACCTTGCTCAGGCGAGCTCCCAGTATAAGTAGGTCTTACTTCTTTTTAGGCTTTTTACTCATTGGTTGGTTTTTCCACCATTCGCTTGGTCCCTCTTCTGCAACCTGTTTATGCACGGAAAGCAGCAGTGCACTCATTTCTTCGAGCTTTTGTGGTTTCGACTGGGCTAGGTCGTTCCTTTCCTGCCAGTCCTCATCGATCTTATATAATTGGAATTTGTCCAATTGAACATTGGCTAGAACCTTCCAATCTCCCTTTCTAAGAGCCACATGTACTTGGGGATCAGCAAGGTGATTCCTCCAGTACATCGGAACTTTTCTATCTATCTTCCCGCCAGAAAAGAGAGGCATGAAATCAGCACCATCTATTGTACGATCCGTGGGTAATGGAATATCGACGATTCCAAGGATAGTAGAAAATAAATCAGAACCGATAATCGGAGCCTTATTTTCTCCGATCGAAATCCTGCCCGGCCAACGAGCAATTCCTGGAACGCGAATACCACCCTCGTGAGAAGATCGTTTACGTTCTCGCAGCCCACCAGTTGAACCTCGGGTTCTTCCTTTGTTCCCCCTGCCCTCCGGTCCATTATCTGAGGTAAAAAACACAAAGGTGTCATCCACTAAGTCCATTTTGTCCAGTGCGTCCATCAACTTGCCAAAGGCATAATCGATTTGAGTAATATTCCCGTGATGCTGTCGAAGTCCTTCATCTTTGAGGTGTAGGTAGGGCTTCATGAACTCTGGAGAGGACTCGATAGGTAAGTGAGGTTCATGAGTCCAGACATTGAGAAAGAATGGCTTTCCTGGCTCCTTAATATCTTTGAGCCAGCGAATGCCCTCTTCGACCACCAGAGGGGCGGAGTATCCATTCAACCTGCCCATATCTTTTCCATTTAAAACAAAATTTGTGGGGTTTTTGTGATTAGGATGAGCGTTATTCTGGGTGGCCATCCAATGATCAAACCCATGATCATCGGGCTGGGGATGTTTTGCATGATTAAAATAACCATTTAGATGCCATTTACCCACATGACAGGTAGCGTATCCCTTTTTCTTAAGGAGTTCAGGAAGGGTAATTTCGGACTCACGTAGATGAATCGGACTTTTGGGAGGAACCCAGCGCCATACCCCATTCCTGAATGGCGTGCGACCAGTCAGGATTGCGGCACGCGAAGGAGAACATACGGCACATGCGGAATAAGCCTCAGTAAACTTTGTACCTTGAGATGCAAACTTATCCAAGTTGGGGGTCTTGATCTCCGGGTGTCCATAGCAACCCAAGTCCCCCCAGCCCATATCATCAGTCAAAAAGATAACGAAGTTGGGAGAATCTTTTTTTGCAAAGAGAGAAAAACTAATCAGGGTCAGCGATAGGTAAAATAATATTTTCATGGAGGTAATACTTTCTGTGAACTTAAGGATTCCGAAGATGGGGTGCTTGGGGCACATAGGATTTTAATTGTTTTGAGAGCAAGGCAGTGATCTCTGAAAATGTTGAATTGCCTGCAAGGTTGGTTACCTCTTCGGGGTCCATTGAATGATCGTAGAGTTCCTTTCCTTCTTTTCCTTCCATCCACTCGATGTAGCGGTAACGCTCGTTACGAAGGGTGTATCCCCATGCAC
>JAYNZN010000080.1:282-2529 GCA_038103695.1 Opitutales bacterium | reverse complement strand
TTTCAATTAAATTAGGATCACCTGCATTACCAAAAATACTCTCAACAAAATCTAGATTGGCAACCATTGAGGCTGGTGCAAAAAAACGAACTTCCAGCGTCTTTTTCCTGATAAAACCATCAATGGAAGGGCAAACGACAGGCTTAAGTAGAGCCTGTCCCAGCTGAGTGTAATTTCAAGGCTTCTTAATTCTGGGTCTCGAAAATCATCCGAAATTCCTAATAATTTGTACAATTGGGTAAGGGATTGATGACAGGAGAGCTTGATTTCCTTCAATCTACTGGTTTAGGCCTCATTTTTCGTTCAATTGGGGCATAGTGATCCTGTCGGGCCAGGCATGTCAGGCGCGGGGATGCTGGGGATCTTTCCTGATTTGGGTAAGCTTAGGCTGCCTGCTTAATACTGGCTTCGGCCATCTGCAAGTTTGCCAACCATGTCAAATTATGAGACAGTGCGGCAAAGGATACAGCAATATTGCGATGGGTGTAGCCTTTGGCCCTCCATCGGCGACCTCCGTTGTTTTTGATGATTGCGATACGGGCTTCTGTTCCACTGCGGCGTTTCTGAGCCATTTCAAATATTGGGTCTCCACTGCGTTCCTTCAGTTGAACTGGATTGCGGGGGCAGTTCATGTCTTCTATCCCCGATTTCTTGAGAGCTTTGGAGACTTTGCGGGTATCAAACTGTCGGTCTCCAACCACCATTTGTAGCTTTTCCCCGGTGTTGTACTTTTCTTGTCTTTTCAGGCTCTCCAGCAGTTGTTCGCTATCAGCAGGGGGATACTCCTGATAGAGTTTGTAGTCCAAGAGGAAACCTTCGAAGTTTTCGGCTAGGAACAGACCATTGCCAAACTCGATTTCCTTGCCAGCTTTCTTCCTGACAATGGGATTGAGGTCTTGGTCATAGATGCTGAGGATTTTCTGATCACTTTTGATTTTACGACCTCCAATGATCCGCTCATGGGCCTGGTGAATGACTTCCGGGAGCTGCTTTAGTGCTTTATCCATTCGGGTCAGGATGCTGGCTACCTGTTTTGTGCTCCAGTCGGTCTGCTCTTTACAGGACTCCAGTAAGTCGTGGTGTGCCTGAGCATGTTTGCCTATTTGCCGAAGTAGTGTCTTCATTTTACGCAGCACTTTCTTTCGCAGTTTAAGGCTGTCTGCACGGCGATGGCTTAGAGTCATTTCCTGGCAAAGCTTGTTCATTTTTGCGGAAAGTTCTCTTGGGCCTTGAGGCATTCGGTTGAGGAGTTTACCTTTGTCGCGAATCAGTTTGATCGCCTTGAGCAATGTGCGGGAGACATCCCGTAGTAGCACCCAGTCGATCGGGTAATGGATGTTTGCCTCCAGGCATGTGGAATCCACCAGGCAAAAGCTGCTATCCACTGGAGCTGTTAGACCAATGTCTTGATGATGCTCCCAACTGCAGGCTACCTCAGTCAGAAGCTGAAACATCTCCCGCAACTGCTGTTGAGTGAAGAATTTACTGGCCCTGTCCAACACACTCTTGGAAGTATTGCAGACTCCGCGGATATCCCTGAGTTTGCAAAAGTTCGACAGGACTTCATCACCGGCCAGCCTTACCGAGTAGTCTCTGAAGGAGGGCATGCCCAACTTGTGCCTGAGGAATTCGCATCGAAAATTGCGTTCTCCTATTTCGATACGTTTGCGGATATCCTGTGGTCTGGCATTCGTGCTAAGACCTTGCAGGGCAAACTCCCTGGCCAAAGTAAGCACCGAGGAGTCTTCCAGTATCCGATCAATGTGTTCGAGTTGTTCTGTGAGAACCGCAAAATCACAGTTCCCGTTAACGGGTGTTAATGCTGGACAAAGCCAGCCTTGTATTGCTTGTTTACCAATCGATTTGCTCATAATTTTAGAAGGCACCAAAATTATAGGCATCGTTTTTGGGACGAACAGCGGAAAAAATGCCGTTTTCGTCCCTTTTTCATGCCCTTTCAAGCCAGCTATGAAAAGGGATCAAGCCATATGGGACAGGCTCTAATTATCGAATTATCGTTATAAGTGAAGTACCGAGGGAGCAGAGCGACCGGAGTTACCTTCCTCCGAGTTGTGTGTGCCCAGCATGGGCACGTTGTAATAGGGTGAAAGTACCTTGTTCATGAACTGTAAAGAAAAGATAGAACTAGATGATGGCAACTGCGGAGTCGTGAGGCTTCGTGGATCCATCCATCTCGTTTCAAGCTAAGGAGGAGTTGATTCAAGGAAGCCTATGTCATAGACAGGA
>JAYNZN010000080.1:0-216 GCA_038103695.1 Opitutales bacterium | reverse complement strand
TTACCTGGGGAGGCCTCGTCAGTAGGCAGGAAAGGTTCAATCTACCGCAAAACTCACGTGGCCCTGTCAGAGACCTTAAGACTTCAATTCATTTTTCTGATGCAGTCTGCGGAAATCTGCGTAATCTGCGGATCAACATCTACTGATAAGCCACATTTTAAGTTCCAAGAAATTTCAAGATTGATATATGGTTATTGAGGCGATGATGGGATGAGG
>JAYNZN010000044.1:0-13675 GCA_038103695.1 Opitutales bacterium | reverse complement strand
ACCCAAGACAGATGATGGCACCGCCTTGAATGGAAACCTAAAATCGCAAAGTTTGGATTCTTCTTTTGCTTTGCAATACGACCATCCAGACGAAATTTGGGAAAAAACCGGTTTAAAAATTGCCCACAAAATGACGGTGGACAGCCAAGGGGGCTATTATGATTACAACCGATGGAGACTCTCCCTCTCTCAAGACCTGGCTTGGCAACCATGGGCGATAAATTTATCCGGAGGTATTGGAGATACCCGATACACCAAGAGAAAACTAAGCAATCAAGATAAGCTCCATCGGCAAAGTTTGAATTTCGACCTCGGAATTTCACGCTTCCTTGGCGAGGACTGGAAAACCTTTTTCAATTGGAACCATGAAGAGGAAAATTCAAATGATTCTTCGTTTTCATATGAAAGTAATTTTTGGTCAGTTGGGATGAGTTGGGAAAAATGAATAAGGGAACTCGAACAAGAGGATGGATTGCTTTCTGTGTCACCGGACTGATCCTGCTCCTTATTATTGTCTTGCTATTGGCTATTTCCAGATCCCAGTTGCACACACAGGTGATCGAGTCAGAGGTGTTCACTCTCCAGACTGCTTTTAACAAGATTCTCAATGAAGAGATTCTCAATTCCCTGACTGACGACATCAATCTTTCTACAGGCAAGCTTACACCCAATGCCAGCTTCCTTAATCCTCAAAAAGTGATCGAACACGCTGCGATGCAAAGTTTAAAAATTCCGCAAGTTTTTGGAATACAAGCCTATTCAGAATTAGGAAAACCTGTAAACCTCCCAACCTCTCTTGACCTAAGTGTTCTCAAGGCAGAAATGATTTCAGATATTACTCAAAACGGTTGGAGTTTTAGATGGGTGAATGAGGAAACCTGGGCAATTTCCTTTCGGCCGCAGGAACTAGAGGGCGATTACATTGTGGAATTCCAACTATTAATAAGCCCGCTTTATGCATCCTGGGAAAGGATTGATCAGACCCTATTGAAACAGGGATCCCTTCTTGGACTCGCAGCTCTCATTCTTCTCGCGTTTGTATATCAAAATTTAATCAATAAAATATTAGCCAAGGAAAGCTTGCTTGAAGAAAGATCCCACATTTTGGAGGAAACCAATCGCAAGCTTTCTCAGGCTTACAAAAGTGCAGGCTTAGGAGCGATGACAGGACATCTGCTACACGGCCTTAAGACTCCGCTCACTTCCCTCAAATCGATTTCGAGTAATCTCTATAAAGAAGAAAACAAATGGACTGACTCCACATTGAAAGAAAATGTGGAAAAAATTCAAAACCAAGTCAGTCGAGCCCTTACTTCAATTCGAGAATTGGAGGAGGATAAAATTAGCTACACCCTTACCTTGGGAGAATTCAGCCAACTGGTAGAGGCACGTTTTTCCAGCGAGTATCCATCGGCAAAGCTAGAAACAGAGGGCAATGAACGAGACGATATTTTTTTGGATAACCTGCAATCCCATCTAACCTTGGCGATACTGAGTAATTTATTTCAAAATTCTATTGAAGCCAGGAGAGATGTTTCTGTAAAAATTAATTTTTCGAAAAGTGGCAGCCAGCTTGCCTTGAAAATTTCTGATAATGGAGGGGGTATTCCCCTTAAAACAGCCGACCTTTTGTTTAAACCCCTAATAAGTCGTAAAAAGGGAGGTACCGGGATAGGCCTTGCCCTTTCCAGGCAACTTGCTGAAAGCATGGATGGCTCCTTAGAACTGACTGTTAACAAGCCTAAAGGGGCCTGCTTCACCCTCACCCTTCCCATTCATTCTATGAAGACTCAAAAATAATTGGCTTTTCCATTTTTTTACTCCTACCTTTGTAATATAAATCATTTATCATGACTAGCAGAAGCCCGAGCAGGTCATTTTTGTATATCCTCTTATTTTTGGGAATTCATGGATTTCTGTGTGGGCAGAATCCCGCTTCACTCGACTGGCAACGTACAACGGGAGGAGTCATATTTTCATCTCCAGCAATCGATTCCAATGGCAACATCTACATCGGCTCCAACGATAATAAACTGCATTCATACGATGCAAGCGGATCACTCAGGTGGTCATACACAACCGGGAACTGGGTAGACTCCACCCCAACCCTTAGTGTTGATGAAACTGTAGTCTATGTGGGGTCATGGGACAACAAACTCCATGCTATAAACTCCGAGACAGGCCTTGGCCTTTGGTCTTTTGAAACCAATAATTATGTAACCGCAAGTGTGGTCCTTGGTTCTAACGGCCTTATCTATTTTGGATCAAAAGACTCGGTTTTTTATGCGGTTCAACCCGATGGATCACCTGCCTGGGAATATTTTGTCGGCAATCCAATCTTTGGCTCGGCAGCCATTGGTGAGGATGGCACTCTATATTTTGGGGATGAAGGGGGAGTCTTTCACGCCCTTCAGGCAGATGGGACCCTAAAGTGGACCTTCCAAACGGATGAAGTTTCGGATTTTAATAACTCCATACTTTCCTCTCCTGCCATTGATAATTTGGGAAATCTTTATTTTGGATGCGGAAACGGCTACTTTTACAGCTTAAGCGACGAAGGGAGTTCGGCTAGCCTGAACTGGAAATATTTAACTGGAGACCGCATAGATTCCTCTCCGGTGCTAGGCTTAAATGATGAAGTGTTTTTTGCCGGTCGAGATGGTTACCTTCGCTCAATTCCAAGATTTTCCACGACCCTTGAAAACATTGCCAACTGGGAAGTATTGGTTGGCGATGTTTTTTACAGTAGTCCAGTGGTTGATACCCTTGGCAATGTCTACACCATCGCTTACACGGGTGGAGGAGAAAATCACTTATCATGTTATACTCCAAGCGGAAATAGGCTTTGGGACAGTAGTGATAGCGGGTTTCCATTTGCAATCGATGGTGTGGTGGATTCCTCACTCGCCCTGACCCCAGGCAATAAACTTTATTTTGGTTGTTACGATTATAAATTGTATTGCATTTCCCTGGGGACTGGCCCTGCTGACTCGGACTGGCCTGCATTTCAGCGCTCAAGCTCCCGGGATGGAGCCTGGCCAAGTTACACAGTTTCTGTCTCGGTAACACCAAGTGGATCGGGGGATGTGGAAGGTGCAGGAACCTATGCCCGGGGAAGCAACCTCACTTTAACAGCTCTTTCGTCCGTCAAACATGTATTTTCTCAATGGCTTAATGGCTCTACTATACTTTCTACCGATGCATCCTATCCTCTCACACTCAACGAGAACCTAAGTCTCACGGCTGAATTCCTGCCCACTTACAACCTTACTTTATCGGCTGGGCAAGGTGGCACCGTCACCCCAACCCAAAATCAGAGCTATCTAGGGGGTACAAGTGTATCGATCGAAGCTGTTCCTGAAACGGGCTACTCCTTTATTTCCTGGGTGGGTGCTGGAGTCGTAAATTCCAGTAATGCCGAGACCCAAGTTGTCATGACTGAAGACCGCACGATCTCTGCTACCTTCAATCTTAACACCTACACGCTTACTTTATCAGCGACGACGGGTGGAGAAGTTTCGGGATTTGGGGAGTTTACCCACGGTACCTCGGTATCTATTGGGGCCTCCCCGTCAACAGGGTACCACTTCACTCATTGGACTGGTGGGGGAACCGCAAACCCTGACCAACCATCCACGACTGTTCTGATGACTGAGGACTGTAACCTTACGGCTCATTTTGCTCTGAATTCCTATAACCTTCAGGTTCTAGCAGGAAATGGAGGAAGCGTTTCATCGGGTGGCACCTTTTCTTATGGAACGAATCAAACCATCACCGCTACACCGGAAGTAGGGTATTCATTTGTGGAATGGACGGGGGATGGAATCTCCCAAAGTTCGGAAGCAAATACAAGCATTCTCATAACTGCCAACCAGACGGTTTCGGCTACATTTGAAATTAATTCTTACGATCTTAACATAACAAGTGAAACTGGAGGAACTGTGGATGGTAACGGAAGCTACAATCACGGAGAATTTGCTCAAATTTCTGCCATACCGGCATCCGGGTATGTTTTTTCGGGCTGGTCGGGAACGAGTCCTTCGCCACCCGCGGAACCCTCGCTAGCCTTGGAGATTACAAGTGATTTAAACCTGACCGCCCATTTTAGCCCAAGAGCAGCAGATAAATTTCTTCTTCAAATTACGGAAGTGCCTGCCCAAGGTGGATCGACGCAAGGAGCCAGGGAATATGACTTAAACGACACAGCTGAGATTTCAGCTACCCCAGCGAATGGATATTCTTTTAGCGGATGGGAAGGTACGGAAATAAGCAACCCCCTCGAAGCAAATACCACTCTTTTGATCAGTGGAGATAAGAATATATCCGCCCTTTTTTCCATCAACTCTTACACCCTGGCAATATCATCATCTCCGGGTGGGAGTACCAATGGAGCCGCGGTCTATCAGTATGGCACCCATGCAGAAATTACTGCAACCGCCCATCCGGGATACTCATTTAGCGGATGGAGTGGTGCTGGGGTGACAACCCCATCCCTAGCTCAAACAACCATCTTTATGACTGAAGATCATAGCATCAGTGCAAACTTTTCCATCCACCGACATACCCTTACTCTATTTGTGAGTGAGGGGGGAGCAGTCGAGGGACAGGGGACATTTGACTATGGCACATCCGCACCCATCACCGCAGTCCCAACTGATGGGTATTCTTTTATAGAATGGTCGGGGGATGGAATCTCAAACCCGACTAGTCAAAATACCACTGTTCTTATGAACACAAATCGAATTGCATCCGCTATTTTTTCCAAAATCAGCTATTCTTTTTCAATGACAAGTATGGAAGGCGGATCGGCTACCAGTGAGGGAAATTACGAGCATGGATCCACAATCTCTCTCTCGGCGACCCCCCTGGAGGGGTACGAATTTTCTCATTGGGAAGGTCATCCCGTGGCATCCCCAACTGCAATGGCCACTACTTTTCAAATTACTGAAGATTCTGCTATCACAGCCGTCTTTAAACGATTACCAGGATATTGGAACGATGGTTGGCTCGGCTATTCCTTACTAAGTGAAAAAGATTGGATGTATGTTTATCCCATTGGCTGGGTGTACAGCCTAACCCCGGAGACGAAGAATGAATATTGGCTTTGGCACGATAAGCTGGACTGGCTTTGGTTTGAAAAAAATACTTATTCAAGTGCCCAGATATGGATGGACTCTGAGAAGAGCTGGATATTTTTAAACTTTTCAGACAGGCAAAACCCAACCTATTACAACTACCAAACTAAAACCTGGGCAGATTTATAACTAGCCCAGAGACTTACGACCCTCCAAGGCACTCCGTAAGGTTACCTCATCAGCGTATGTGACCCCTCCCCCACTTGGTAAGCCAAACCCAATACGCGTAACCTGAAGGTCCATCCCGGAAAAAATTTCCTGATTAAGATAATAACAGGTAGCCTCCCCTTCCATATCGTTTCCTAATGCAAGGATAACCTCCTTAATCTCCCCTGTAATTAGACGACTTTTCAGGGACTCGAGGTTGAGCTTCTCTGGCCCGACTCCACGCACTGGAGCCAATTTCCCATGTAATACATGATAAAGGCCACGAAAGACACCGGCTCTTTCCATAGCAAATAAATCGGTCACCCCTTCAACCACGCACAACTGGGAACCATCCCTCTCTGTGGATGAACATAAAGGACATAAATCCTCCTCCGATAGGTTACCACAGGAATCGCATGCCCCCATGACCTCTGCGGCTTGCTGCAAGCAATCAATCAGGATCGAATTGGCATCCGGTTTTTCCACCAACAGGTGAAGAGCCACTTTTTCAGCCGATCGATACCCCAATCCAGGCAAGCGTTTGAGGGCTTGCACCAAGGCTTGGTACTGAGGAGTCAACTGCGTATGCCCAGATTAGAAAAAGCCAGGCATTTGCACACCACCGGTGAGGCTGCCCATTGCATCATCGCTTTTCTTTTTCGCCTGCTCAGCAGCATCAATCACTGCTTGCAAAATGGCTTCAGAAACAAATTCTGGTTCTTCTTTCAGGAATTCTGGGTCAAGTTTGAGATCCTTAAATTCTCCCTGGCCAGATATCTTGATGGATACAGCACCGCCTCCACCACTAACCTCCAAAATTTCATCGGATAGCTTGGCTTGGGCCTCCTCCATCAGCTTTTGCATTTTCTGGGCTTGTTTTAAAAGTTTTCCTACTCCTGGCATGTCTATGATAAAAAGGTTGGGGTTACTCGCTTGCAAGAAAATCTTCGTATCCGGATTGAAAATCTGGATATTGGGGAGACCATTTCAGCTCATTACAAATATGGGCGTTATTCACTCGGCGATTGGGCCCATTATCTGCGTCTGCACCAACAAATGCCGGAACTGAAACCCCAACCCGATTCGCTACCCATTCGGCAATTTCCCCACGCTTCGCGTGCTGGCCATCACAAACATTGTAGATGTAGCCTCCCTCCTCACTAGGATCAGACTGCAAGAACGCGTGAATAGAGGAAGCCGCATCATCCCGGTGCAGCAAATTTAGAACGCGATGAGGTGAACCATTCATGGGATCTCCACGACGAATTTTATCCACTAAAAGATGCCTGCCTGGACCATAAAGGCCAGAAAATCGTAAAACACATCGCTTTAACGCCAAGCTAGAGGGTGCATTCAGGCAGCTTCGTTCAGCTTCCAGTAAAACTTGGGCACGGGGAGATGCGTATTTTGTTTCCGATTTTTCGTTGACCAACCCGCCATCGGTCTGGGGATATACAGAACTACTGCTGGTGAAGAGGAGATTTTGAGCCCCAATCTTTTTTTCCCTCATCCATCCAAGAATCGACTCCATTCCATGCAGATAGGATTCCCTGTACCCTGCTAAACTCGGGGAGGCGGCTCCCACACAATTGACCACATGATCATAGGCCCCCTCCGCTTCCTTCCACCAATCGTCACTCTGGAGCAGACCAGTCACTGTTCTCACCCCTATTTTTCTTAACTCCGACGCAGTATCGTGATTACGGGTTAAGGCAGTCACTTCCCATCCTAATTGCACGGAGGTACGGGCAAATTCTTTCCCTACATATCCGCACCCAAAAATAATGACTCTCACCTTCAAGGAAGTAAATCCAATGGGTGCATCCATGAATGTCAAGCCACCTACCCTGAAAGATTCATGGTTTACGCCTTGTAATACTTTCCATTCCTTGGCAAATGCTTAAGAACTATGCACTTATTGTTTGTATGTTGGGGAAATATTTGCCGTTCACCGGCGGCTGAATGCACATTTCAAAAGTTACTCGATGACCGTGGACTTTCGGATGATATAACCTGCGACTCCGCTGGCACCATCGGTTCTCACCAGGGAAATCCCCCTGACTCGAGAATGAGAGAGGCTGCACGGGCAAGGGGACTTACCATTCGCGGATCTGCACGCATGATCACTGATGATGATTTTCACAAGGCCGATATGATTATCACCATGGACAACTTTAATTTTTCCGAGGTAAATAAGTTGGCTCCCGAATCTGGGCTCAAAAAGAAAATTCAACCATTTTGCGACTTTGTCAGTACCGGTGATCGCGAAGTGCCCGACCCCTACTATGGTGGACCCTCGGGGTTTGAAAAAGTTCTCGACTTAATGGAGGATGGCTGTGTGCGCCTCCTGGACAGCCTTCCTCGAAACAGCCAATAGAACTCCTCTCCTCGCTTACCATGAGCGAACTAGAAGAAGCCATATCCACCGCCACCGGATCCCCCTTTAAACAGAGTGGTGCGTCATCCATTGGGGGTGGATGTATTAATCAGGCCAATCGGATCACAGGAATCGATGGTCGAGATTTTTTTGTTAAATTCAACCAACCATCATTTGCACCCTTTTTCCAAGCCGAAGCTCAGGCTCTCAAGGAGATTCGGGAAACTAAAACCGTCCAAACCCCTGCTGTCATTGCTCATGGATTGGCTGAGGAAGAAGCCTACCTTGTGCTGGAATTCATAACCGAGGGGTCCTCCTCGCCCAAGGGACAGGCCCAACTTGGTGCTCAGCTTGCAAAAATGCATCGCATCCAAAAACCGTTTTTTGGATGGAAACTGGATAACTGCATAGGAGCCACTCCCCAGCCCAACCCATCTTCAGACAACTGGACGGAATTCTATCGGGACCAACGTCTTGCTCACCAGTTCAACCTGGCTGCTCAAAAAGGAAGGAGATTCGAGGGCAGTGATGCTTTACTTGAGAAAATTGATTCTTTCTTCGAGAGCTATCACCCACACCCCTCCCTCGTTCATGGAGACCTTTGGGGAGGGAATGCGGGATATGACTCAAACGGCGACCCCTTTATTTTCGATCCTGCAAGCTACTATGGGGACCGGGAAACTGACCTTGCGTTCACCTACATGTTTGGGGGATTCTCTTCCTCCTTTTACAAAGCCTATGAGCAGGAATTCCCTCTGGACCGAGGTTTTCAAGTCCGTAAAATACTCTACAACCTGTATCATGAGCTTAACCACTTTAATCTTTTTGGAGGGGGGTACGCTTCCTCTGCTCAATCCAGTATTGATAATCTTCTCCGTTCCTCATGAATGAATTACCAAAGCCCGAGGTTCTTTTCTCTCCCGAACATATTGCCACCAGGTTGAAAGAGCTTTCAGCAGAGATTAACATTCATTATCAGGGAGAAGAAATTTTACTAGTTTCCATACTCGATGGGGCGATCATTTTCACCGCTGATTTACTGCGACTTCTTACAGTCCCCACCCAACTGGACTGCCTGCGCATCTCAAGCTATGCAAATTCGACCACCGCCCAATCCGACCCTCGTATTACCGGTAGCCTAAAATCGGACCTCACCGGTCGTCATGTGCTCCTGGTCGATGATATTTTAGATACAGGCAAAACGATGCATGCAGCCTGTGAGGAAATTAGATCCCTTCATCCACGATCCCTTCGAACCTGCGTATTTCTGGATAAACCAGAGAGACGCAAAAATGGCTTTCAGGCCGATTGGGCGGGATTTACCATACCCAACCAATTTGTTATAGGATATGGGCTCGATTACGCTGGTCGCTACCGCGAATTACCCTATCTCGGCACCCTTCCAGAAAGTGCCCATCCCTGAATTCTTTACTTTATGAACAATAAACCAAACCCCCTTCGCCAAATTTACGACTGGATGCTCTCACTCGCCGAACGCAAACTATCGGGCCTCTGGCTGGGTTTGATTTCTTTTGCCGAGGCCAGTTTTTTTCCGATTCCTCCCGATGTGCTCCTCATTCCACTATGCCTTGGCAGCCTCAAGAAGGCATTTAGTTTTGCCCTAATCTGTTCGGTTGCCTCTGTCTTAGGTGGACTGGCGGGCTATGCGATCGGTGCATTTGCCTGGGATGGTCTGGCTCCTTTATTTTTTCAATATGTTCCTGGCTTTACTGAGGAAAAATTCGCCCGTATTCAGGGATGGTATGCCGAGTGGGGATGGCCTCTTGTGTTCCTGGCTGGATTTTCCCCCATCCCCTACAAAATTTTCACTATTTCCAGCGGGGTCTTGGGGATGGCACTGGGCCCGTTTATTCTCGCTTCTGCAGTAAGCCGTTCGGCCCGCTTTTTCCTTGTGGCTGGGCTGGTTGCGAAATTTGGAGAACCGATGAAAGTGAAAATAGACAAGCACTTCAACCTGCTTGCCCTCCTCTTTGGATTGTTACTGGTTGGAGGCTTTCTTGTTCTAAAACTGATTCGCTGAATTCTGTTTTTTAGAATTCATCAACTTCCAGACGCTCCATATACTCGGTTACATTACAGGTTAGCATACGGGCTTTGCGGGTGGAAATCTCCAACACCTTAGTCACCACTCCGTCCAAAAACGAGCGGTCGTGGCTTACAATCAATGCGGTTCCCTCAAATAGATTTAAGGCCTCCTGCAATACTTCCTTACTACGTATATCCAAATGATTGGTCGGCTCATCCATAATCAGAAAATTACATGGCTTCATAAGCAATTTAGCCAGGGCAACGCGGTTGCGTTCCCCTCCGGATAGAACAGATGTCTTTTTTAATGCATCATTCCCACTAAATAAAAGGGCCCCCAGGGCAGCCCGAGGATTGGCATCCGGGTTATTTTCACATACCTCCTCCACCTCGGCCAAGACTTCATTGGCTGGATTAAGTTCCTCCGCTTGGTGCTGGGCAAAATAACCAATTACGGTATTCACTCCAACCACCCGCTCTCCATCCTGAAAGGGCTCTACTCCGGCGAGAACGCGGGCAAGGGTGGATTTACCTGCACCGTTTACTCCCACGACAGCAATGCGGTCACCCTTTTCAATGCGTAGATCCAAACCATCAAAAACCACATTTTGATCATAGCACTTTTTCATCCCCTCCAATTCGACCACTTTCTGGCTGGCAGCAGGAGAAGGAGGGAATCGAAAATAAATTTTCTTTTCTTCCGCTTCCGGCTTCACTATCTCCATTTTCTCCAAAGCTTTTATCCGGCTTTGCACCATGGCTGCTTTTTTCACATTTGAGCGAAACCGGTTAATAAATTCTTTCTCTTTTTGAATTTCTTTTTTCTGGTTGTTATATGCTTTTCGCTGTCTTTCCAGGCGGGCGGCACTTTCTTTAAGATAGAATGTATAATTCCCCTTGTAGCTGTTCAATTTGCCCAACTTAAGTTCAATCGTACGTTCCGTCACAGCCTCAAGAAAAGCACGATCATGAGAGATGACCAAAATTGCCCCCTGATAATGCTTTAGGTAGTGCTCCAGCCAATTTTGCGAGACTACGTCCAGGTGATTGGTTGGCTCGTCCAATATCAAAAGAGATGGCTCAAGCAGAAGGAGTTTTCCCAGGGCAATACGCATCTGCCAACCCCCAGAAAATTCAGCCACAGGACGGTCAAGATCCTCTTTGGAAAAGCCCATTCCCATAAGAACTTTTTCCATTCTGGAATTCATTTTCTCAGGCTCGAAACTGGATAACTGATTTTCCCATCCACCCATCAGGTCAATTAGGTCATAAAACTCATCGTCTTCAGGATCGAGCTCAGCCAGTTTTGCCTCTGCCTCATCAAGCTTGGATTGTAATTCAGTCGCACCGGCGAAGGCTTTGAGCATTTCATCCCTGACCGAACCTTCGGAAGCATGCACACCATCTTGAGGCAAATAGCCGACCGTGGCATAATCTGGTTTTTCGATCCCCCCATCATCGGGGCTTACTTCCCCCATCAGCATTCGTAAAAGGGTGGTTTTGCCCGAACCATTGGAACCGACCAAAGCAATCCGATCCTTAGGTGTGATTGTTTCCGAAATTTCTTCGAATAACTTTTTATGCCCGAAGGACAAGGAAACCTCGCGTATGAAAATCATGATCTACATCATAGAGAACTGCTAATTTTCAATCAACGACATTACCCTTTTAATAAGGAAGAAAATAGAATCTATTGTTAATCACACGAAAATGTTTCCTAAAACTTCATTCTTTCTAAGCTGGTATATAATTGTGAGCCAACTTGGTTGCGGTGTGCCCGACCTTGCCCAATCGGAGGTACTGACTGAAGCTACCGAGGAGGCGATTCCTCTCGATTCATTGGAGAGAAAATTGATGTATGGAATGCTTCAACTATTTGTAGATGAGTCGGATGAACCTTTTACAGGATGGGTTTATCAAGAAAACCAGGCAGAACTGGAATATTCTCTCGGTTATCTCAAAAAGGGACGCCGCGAAGGCTTGTGGATAACATGGCACCCCAATAAGATCAAAAAATCAGAAATCGAATGGAAGGAAGACAGGATGGAGGGAAAGTTTCACGTTTGGCACCCAAATGGTAAGACCAAGGTGATTGGGCAAACCAACGATGGTGAGGTGGATGGCGAATGGACAGAGTACTACTCCAATTCTCAAAAAAGATCTCAATCCATGAATCATCACGGTCACCTAGTGTCCATACAGGTTTGGAAACCCGATGGCACACGATGTCAGGCATCGAGGGTAATGGATGGAAATGGGTCTTTTACCCGTTATTTAGACAATGGATTGCCCGAACACATACGCACCTTTTCCTTCGGGGTCGAAACCTCCCAGCAAACCTTTCCTTAACGGTAAATAATTTCGCACTTGGGCAAACTTTGCCTAAGAACAAGAACTTCTTCTTCTTCGAAAGGGTTACCAAGAAGGACCAGTTTTTTTAAGTTTCGGAGTCCACGAATAACCGAAACTTCGGAGACTTGGTTATTGGCAAGTGTGAGAACCCGTAAATGTTTCAACCCAACAAGCGGGGATAAATCGCGAATTTTGTTATTATCTATGTGTAATTCTTTTAGAGAATGTAGATTCGAAATTTGTGCCACACTTTCCAATTCATTGTTTTTTACATTGATATGCTCCAACTCCCGAAGACTCGCTAGGGGCATAATGGTTTTTATTTGATTATTGTCTAAACTTATACGGATCAGACGCACCAACCCAGACAATGGTCTGATATCGGAAACTTCATTCTTTCCCAATGTTAATTTGGAAAGATTAGGAAGACTTCTCAATGGGCTTAGATTACTGATTTGATTTCCCTCAAGGTATAAAGTTTCTAAACCGGTTAATGATTCAAGAGGGGCAACATCCTTGATTAAATTATTAGTCAGGTAAAGAGTGCGAAGGTTATATAATTTCGACAAAGGCCCCAAGTTGGAGATACTATTTTCATCCAAAGTCAAGCTCCAGAGATTACTTAAGCCGGACAAGGGTGAAATATCTGTAATCCGGTCGTCTCTACCCTTTTCAGAAGATGGTATGCCGTATAAGCTTAGAACCTGCAACTTGGTCATTCCTGAGATAGGAGAGAGGTCAGTAATTGGGTTTCGGGAAAGTCGCAACCACTCAAGCTGATCCAGTTTAGAAAAAAGGCGTAAGTCGCTAATTTCTTTTTCCACCATTTCCAGCTTTTTTCTCCCATCCATATGGGCTTTATGAACGATCGCTATGTTTTTTAACCCACCGTATGGAAGGGCTTCTCGCTCGTTGGGCTGGATTCCGAGAAATTTCAGATAATCCCGCAAAGAAAATCGATCCTCAGCATTGGATACTAGCGAAAATACGAAAATAAAGGGCAAACAACGGAACACACTTAAACCCTACAACCTAATTTCTCGCTCAGTCAAGCCGTCCTTTCGTATTCCTTTTATTGCAAACAACAAAACCAAAATCATGTGCACTAAAATCTTGTTCAATTAAAACACCGAATTTTGAAATAGGAAGAACCCCAACACTGTGCTTGGATATTTATTTAGAAAAGCAGACCACCAATCTGGTAATTAAGTAATATTTTATTTATTTATATAATAATTTATCAATTTTTTATAATTTTTTATAATTTTTTATTGAATTATGTATTTTATAAAAGTCTTCTGCTAATAGTTTAGAAGTCTTACTCAATTATTCTGTCTTCTATTACTCAGAAATTTCCCGCACTATTGTCCATATAAAATAACAACTAGTTATTTATAAAACCATTTGTCCTGCCCTTAACGAAAAGCTCAGAAGTATATCATGAGATCGATACGCATCCACAAAGCCCTCCTCTTCACCCTTGGCTCACTGGTTAGCACCAGTGCCGCCCTTGCCCAAACCATCATCCCGGCAGGTTTCGGGGCGATGAGTGTAACCCAACCTTCGCGGGAGACGGCCGTGCTTACTGGGGTATTGAACAGCACAGGCGGGCAGAACC
>JAYNZN010000079.1:0-2561 GCA_038103695.1 Opitutales bacterium | reverse complement strand
TAAGTGCTACGAATTTCTGTGTTCCGCCACGATTCGCCTTTGATGTGATGTGGTCAAAGTAATGAGAGCAAAGAAGTGCTCGTACGAATTTATTGTTAGGTGAGGTTTCTGAAAATTTTATTAAAGCAACATTTTTGATCGCAAAATCAGGTTCATGCTGAACAAGCACTGGATTCCCAATAGTTCCGATCATTGGCATTACCAAATCTCCAAGGTCAACCTTTGATCTCTTGTTTATCTTTTGGAAATCCTCTTCGGTAATTAGGTTCGCACCTTCATAATCTATTTCACCATTCTTAAAATTTTTAGAAGTTAGAAGAGGATAACCTTCATCAACATACTTTGGAGAATCGTGAGTGCCATCTCGAACATCGCATATATTCCCAAGCGATTCTACCTCCCAGCCTTTTGGGTTGGTGACGGGGTCGCCGAACATGTCGAGGAAGGTGGATTGGAGGAGGTCGTCGAGGCGGGCGAGGGCCTCGCGGCGCTTGGCCCGCAATATGTCCGCCGCGTCCAGAATCCCCGCAATCCGCTTCTGCTCCTCCAACGGCGGCAGGGGAATTTGGACCTTTCCGATCAACCCCATATTTAAACCAGCACGATTCTTGTCTCCTGTGAGATTGCGGAGTTGCTGGTACATCGAACGTAAAGTCGTGTAAAGATATTGATAGTCCAGAGCGGAAGGAGAACTCGGTATGATCGCGACGATAGATTGGTTACATGTAGCACCGGACATTCGTAACCACGCAACGGTTGCCCTCGTCCTACCTTGCCCGTTTAGGGCGATAAGGATACTGTTCTCCGGTAGTAATTTCGCGGGTGATCTCTCCATTCCTCTTCGCGTTATTCGTTTGGACGCGTCAAAAATTTCGCCACGATGAATGTCCCCTGAGACAATCCATGGAATGTCACCATCAATGTAATTTGTAGTGTCCTTTGTACTGGGAGTGCCTCCAGTCATAAAGGAACATAAATCTTTGAGTTGCACCAAAGGCCACTTCACCCGACCATCTCCTCAAGTTTTTGGATGCCTTGGGTGATGTCGTCCTCGAGTTGACGGAGGTCTCTCAAGATTTCCTGCGGGGGATCGTATTCGACTTCCTCGTATTCGATTTCCTTGTAGCGGTTGATGGAGAGGTCGTAGTCGTTTTCGGCGATCTCGGACTTGGGGACGAGGAAGGATTGCTCGGTGCGGGCACGAGCGCCTTCGGCGTCGCGGTTTTGCCAGCGTTGGAGTATATCATCAAGGTCGGAGGTTTCCTGCTCGGTGCGTTTGTCGTCGAGAGAGAAGCCGTCCGCCTGCATATCGTAGAACCAGACCTTTTCGGTACCGCCCGAATTGGTCTTGGTGAAAAAGAGGATGGCGGTGGAGACGCCGGCGTAGGGCTTGAAGACCCCCGAAGGCATGGAGATGATGCCGTCCAACTTCTGGTCCTCGACGAGGGTCTTGCGGAGGTCCTTGTGGGCCTTTGTGGAGCCGAAGAGTACGCCGTCGGGCACGATGACGGCGGCCCGCCCACCCACGCGGAGGAGGCGGAGAAAGAGTGCGAGGAAGAGGAGCTCGGTCTTCTTGGTCTTGACCACGCGGAGGAGGTCCTTGGCGGTGGCCTCGTAGTCGAGGCTGCCCGCGAAGGGAGGATTGGCGAGGATGAGGGAGTAGGCGCCGGAGTCGTCGGCATGGGCTTCCTCGAGGGTGTCCTTGTAGCGGACGTCGGGGCTTTCGATGCCGTGGAGCATCATGTTCATGCTCCCGATGCGGAGCATGGTGGAATCGAAATCAAAGCCATGAAAGATGTCCTCGGAAAAGCGCTTGCGGGCGGCTTCGTCGGCAAAGATCTCGGCCTGGTGGTTCTCGCGCAGGTATTCCCCGGCGGCCACGAGGAATCCGCAGGTCCCGCAGGCGGGGTCGCAGATGACGTCGGCGGGGGTGGGCGCGGTCATCTTCACCATCAGATCGATGATGTGGCGGGGGGTGCGAAACTGTCCGTTTTGCCCGGCGGAGGCGATCTTGCCCAGCATGTATTCGTAGACGTCGCCCTTGAGGTCGCGGTCGTGCATGGGGAGCTCGTCGAGCCGGTCGATGACGTTGGCGAGCAGGCGGGGTGTAGGCATGATGAAGAGGGCCTCCTTCATGTGGGAAGCGTAGAGGCTTTCGGGCCCGCCGAGGTTCTTGATGAAGGGAAAGACCTCGTCGCGCACGAGGTTGAAGAGGGATTCGGGGGCCAGGTCGCGGAAGCGGGACCAGCGAAGGTCCTGCGCGGAAGTGCCCGACGTGGTCGCGGGGTTGGATCCGTTGGGGAAGACCGGATCCTCGATGGCGGTGCCGAGCCGGGAGGCTTTTTTCTCCCGCAGGGTATGAAGCTCGTCGAGCCGCTTGATGAAGAGCAGGTAGGTGAGTTGCTCCACCACCTGCATGGGGTTGGCGATGCCACCCGCCCACATGGCGTCCCAAATGGCATCGACCTTGGATTTAAGTTCTCCGGTAATCATTTATTAAAATTCAAAAGGTAGGGAATTAAGATAAAGGGGTGGTTTGATGCATGAATCGTACACCTTGA
>JAYNZN010000078.1:0-2569 GCA_038103695.1 Opitutales bacterium | reverse complement strand
TATATGCATCCCAGGTTTCCAACGGAGATGAGAATAATTTAAATATCCGCGTCTATGGAACGAAAAAGTCTATCGAGTGGCATCAGGAAGAACCAAACGATCTGATCGTTAAAGATGCCCGCGAACCAAGACAAGTATACAGAAGGGGCAATGGATATGTTACTGGAGCTGCTGCCGATCATACCCGCATCCCATTTGGCCATCCGGAAGGCTTCATTGAAGCTTTCGCGAATGTCTATAATTCTGCGTCCGTTGCAATCCGTGACGAGATTTCTGGCAAATTTCCCCGAAAGTCAGGCTACGATTATCCTGATATTCGAGATGGGATCATCGGTATGGCATTTATCGAAACCGTGGTTAAAAGTTCGAGCTCCAAACAAAAATGGGTCAAGTTTCCCTCAATCCCCAAGTAATCCTTATTTACAGCTACATTATGACACAGAAAATTGGTATTATCGGTGCCGGAGGAATGTTACAGTACCACGCTCCCGGATTTAAAGCAGGCGGTGCGGAGATTGTTGCGATTTGCGACATGAATCAGGAGGCAGCAAAAAAAGCGGCCCAAACCTACGGAGCCAAACATATTTTTGCTGATTCGCAAAAGATGCTTGATGAATTAACCGAGCTGGATGCGATCAGTATTATTACCCCGAACCGCACCCACAAACCCCTTGCGATTCAAGCACTCCAGGCAGGCAAGCATGTGTTTTGTGAAAAGCCCCCTGCCTTAAATGCGGGCGAAGTTGCGGAAATGAAACAGGCAGCCGAGGAAGCGGGAAAAGTTTTGATGTTTAATTTTAATAACCGGGCTCGCCCAGAGTCTTATGCGATGCGTCAATACCTGGAATCTGGAGATCTTGGTACAATCAATTCCGCTCAAGCAAAATGGATTCGCCGAACGGGTATTCCTGGATTTGGTGGATGGTTTACGAACAAGGAACAATCTGGAGGAGGACCACTGATCGATCTTTTGCACATGATCGATTTGGCCATGTTTTATATGGACTACCCGGAACCCAGCCATGTATTAGCACAAACATTCGATCATTTCATAACCGATAAAGGCTTTAAAGGGCCATGGGGTATTCCCGATGTTGTAGATGGGGTGACTGATGTGGAGAGTGCGGCACATGGATTCGTTCGTTTTGCCAGTGGGCAGGTTTTAAACTTTCAGGTCTCCTGGGCAGAGATGAATAAGCGGGAGGAAGTCTCGGTTACCTTTCAGGGGACGAAGGCTGGGGGAATGGTCCGTAGGTTGTTCGGGCGAGACGGGATCGATGCCACCGCCATAGATGATTGCGAACTGTATGTTCAGGAAAATGGACGCTCGGTGAACCGGTCTATTGTTGTGGAGGAGTGTGAGGATATGGGCAGAATCCGGTCCGCTCAAAATTTTGCTCTCACCTTACAGGGCAAAGAAGAACCCTTAAATACACCTGATCAAGCCCTTGCATTGATGAAAATAATTGATGCGACATACGAGTCTGCTCGGTTAGGCAAACCAGTCGCAATTGATTCCTGAGAATTCCTCCTTGATGGCTTGCCAATGAGACATGTTCTTCTCATAATTGCTCACTAACTATGAGTAAACAGTACAACAAACTAATCAAGCGTCGTCGCCGAGCTGCCTACTTGGCTCGCCGCAAGAAGGCCCTTGCTGAGTCCGCCCCAAAGAAAGCCACTGCTAAAACAAAGCCGGCTAGAAAAGTATCCAAGTCTGTCCCTAAAAAACCAGCAGCTAAAGTAGAGCCCACCAGTGCTGCGTCTAAAGTGAAGTCTTCTGAAAAAGCGTCAACTGCAGATGTTTTGGGGCCTGATGCTGGGACTCCAGAAGTGGTTGAAGCCCCCAAGGCATCCACTTCTTCGAAAGACTAATTTTCTAGTAATGCGGGGAATATTCATTGTTCCCAGCCTTTTAATCTGTCTATGGATAAACCTCGCCTCCGACTTAGTTGGAGAATTTAAATTAGATGTCAGAAGTAAATCCTTTTTTTCTGAACAAGATTTTAAGAGGATCCCTGAGTTTTTTACTGGGCTCGAGTTTTCTGGCTCGAAAGTTTATTGCAGGACGAACCTAGGGGATCGTGAAGGGTTTTATTTTGTAGTTAAGGTAAGGGGAAATATACCTAAACTGACCAAGGGTTCTCATTGGCTAGTAAACTGGGTTACCTCTATCGACCCAGCAGTACAACAGGTTAAAATACCAGTTAGCGACAAGAATTTCTCGGGCAAGGAAGTTTTTATAGGACTCACTGGATCTGATTGGTTGGACTCTTCTGTAAAGCCTCTTGCTTGGTCACTTTGTTTAGTTGATGCCAACGAACAGAAAATTGCTCAGGCACAGAGCTTTCTGTGGTCGAAATAAAATCATAAGAACTCTCGATGAGCAGCCGGTGGAGAAAAATCGGAGCCAAAAACTCATTCTCTTTATCAGGACTTGAGGAGACATTATTGGGGGGACAGTGTTTTTCCTGGTTACCTCATAGTAAACAAGAATGGATAGGTGTAATCGGCAAAAGCTTGGTAAAAATAAGATGGTCTGATGGGCAACTTTTTTGGTGCCTCGCTG
>JAYNZN010000005.1:49920-55548 GCA_038103695.1 Opitutales bacterium | reverse complement strand
CTTCCGTAACCCCCCATTTTTTAAAAGTTTTGAAGAAAAAACCAGCGACAAAAGAGCCGAGCCTTCCACGCATAAGGCGCAATGCAGGAGACTCTTCGAAGAGATGTAAAAAATCCTCATCCATATCTACAGTTAACGGTTCATGAGCTTAGAGTGGAAGGCATTTTCTGAACGTCAAAAGGAAGTTATCCCCACAGTTAATACAATGTTAAAAACTACCATTTAGGGCAGTTTTATAATGAGAGCCTTTCTGAAAATTATTAACAGTTTAAAAAAATCGAGGAATCTTTAACCGGAGGAATTAATAATGCGCATAATACCTCGATCGGTCAGAAGATAAAACCAACCTCGTTCGTACCTTACTCGCAAGCATCGTTCAGGTAAATTGTAATGCTTTTTAATCACCCCATCCGATAGGTCGAAAACAAGCAGGCTTAACCCCTTTTGGGATAGCACAGCCAGGTGATTATTATTATCCATGAGGTCCAAGGAAATAGGCTCGTTCAATGGAGTGGGGAACTGAATTAAATCCCAACCCAAGTGAACATTTTGGATACTATTCATCTCGAAAACAACAATACGGTTAGGCTCTGATTCCGCTACCAATAACCTGTCCCCTTTGAGATCCATTGAAAAATCATTGGGTCGAATCAATTCTTCATTGATCACATTGAGGGTTCCGGAAACAGGATCAAATTCATAAATGGTAGCGGCATTCGGAGTGCCAATAAATATTTGGCCTTCTTGGTTTCCAGCTAAACCCCTAATTTTGGTGAGCCGATATCCATCGTAAGAGTCAGCCAAGTTTTCAAGTTTTCTAGCGTCTCCACTAATTCTCAAGATTTTACCAGTTGTAGATTCAGCGAGCACTACTCTACCTGCTGAGTCACACCACAAATCATCAATTTCAAAATCCTGGAGATTATCTTTTTTTAGCCATTCATTTAAATTAATGAATTCTGAGGAAGCTTCTGGAGCTTGTAGGTTTGCTTTTCGCACAACAAACTTATTTTCAGAATCAACAAAATACATTACCCCATCTCTAGAAATTGAGAAAGTACCTCCATCTATAAAAAATGGTTTCGTTACATTAAAATCCTGGGCAAGGTTAATCAAACTCGGCCCAATCTGTTTTGCAGAAGAATTTTGTATATTTGGTGAAGGAAAACATCCCAAAAAGAAAATGGGGAGGAAAAATATAGCCGTATAAAATAAAATCATGCTTAAAAAGTTTTCTCTTATTAAGAAAACCATTCGACACAAAAGATATTGATTTGATCTGTTTCAAAACAAAAGTGAGGCTGAGAGAAAGTTAATTTACTCAGGTATGAATATTGATGTAATCAAGATCGCAAGAACCGTGACTAGTGCAGATGCGATTTTGATTGGGGCTGGGGCTGGAATGGGTGTTGACTCAGGATTACCGGATTTCAGAGGCAAACAAGGGTTTTGGAATGCCTACCCGCCGATTGCACAAATTGGCTTAAAATTTGAAGATGTTGCAAACCCAAAGAGGTTTATAGAAAAACCAGAATTAGCCTGGGGTTTTTATGGTCATCGCTTTCAACTCTACAGGAATACCCAACCTCATGAGGGTTATTTCATCTTAAAAAAGTGGTGTGAGGATCTAAACATACCTAGCTTTGTCTTCACTTCCAATGTGGATGGACATTTTGCTCAAGCAGGATGGAGGGAACAGTTAGTTGAATGTCATGGGTCCTTGATGAAGTTACAGTGTCTTAAAAATTGCGGGCAAACTATCTGGTCGACCCACTCGAGTTCGGTGAAGGACATGGATGTGTGCATGAAGACAATAACCTGCCAGTCAGAACTTCCCCGATGTCCAAGTTGCAATGCATTAGCAAGACCAAATATTTTGATGTTTTCTGATTTTTTTTGGGATCCGCACACCCTAATTAAACAGGAAAAAGCACTAAAAAATTGGCTTTCCCAAAATGGAAACAAAAAACTATTAGTGATCGAAATTGGAGCAGGTTTAACCATACCAACCGTTCGTTCTTTCTGCGAAAATGTTAGGTATTTACATGATTGTAAAATGATCCGAATCAATCCCAGAGATCATGATAAAGGAAATAAAATTACTCCTGTATCCATGGCTGCACTAGAGGCGATCGATCTAATTGATCAAGAAATAAGGAAAGGCTAAAAAGAAGCCTATTTTCTTATTCGACCGTGACTGACTTGGCTAGATTTCTCGGTTTATCAACATCCAACCCTCGCAATCTTGCAAAATGATACGCGAAAAGCTGTAATGGTAAATTGGCCAATATAGGTCTGATCACTTCATGGGCTTTCGGTAATCGAAAAATGTCATCAGCCGCTCCTTCAGGAATTTCAATATCTTCTGGAGCAAAAGCAATAACTGGCCCATTTCGGGCTTTTACCTCCTGCATATTTGCTATGGTTTTGGCAGATAATTTAGTTCCTTCTACAATGAAAACTGATGGGCAATCAGGGTTGATCAATGCGATAGGTCCATGCTTTAGTTCAGCGGCAGGATACCCTTCCGCATGAGCGTAAGAGATTTCTTTCAACTTTAAGGCTCCCTCAAGAGCTACCGGGTAAAGACTTTGCCTTCCCAAAAAAAGTAGGTGCTCAGCTTTAGCATATTTTTTTGCAAGCTCTTCGACTTCATCTCCTTTATGGAGAATATCAGCTACTAAATCAGGCAGCCCAAGAAGGGCTTCTACTATATTTGCTCCATCTGTGGGGGAAAGTTCACGCATTCTACCTAGTGCCAACCCCAGCATCGCACAAAGGCACACTTGGGATGAAAATGCTTTGGTGGAAGCGACTCCTATTTCGGGCCCGACCCTCTGATAAACACCACCATCCGTTTCGCGTGCTAAAGAGGAACCAACCACATTAGTAATTCCTAAAGTGAGCAAACCTTTAGTTTTCGCCTCCCTTACAGCCTCCAGCGTATCTAAAGTCTCACCCGATTGGCTCACTGCAATGACTAGCGACCTTCCAGACTTAGGAGAATTTCTGTAGCGAAATTCGGAAGCATGCTCAACTTCCACAGGTACTCGAGCTAGTTTCTCAATTAAATACTCGGCAACCATGCAAGCATGTCGTGCCGTTCCACAGGCTACAAAAATAATCCGGTCTACATTTCTTAATTCTTCTTCATGACCTTCTAAACCGCCCAACTTGGCAGTCGTCTCATCTTCTCCAAATCGACCGCGGAGAGTATTGCGGAGTGCGGAAGGCTGTTCGTAAATTTCTTTTTCCATGTAGGAACCAAAATCACCAAGTTCCACCTCTTCTAATGTTTGCTCAACTGGTTGGGTTATTGCTTCTGCTTCATGACCCTCTTGGTTTGTAATCCTAAATTCACTACCCTCAAGTATTGCCAGCTCTCCATCTTTAAGGAACACAGCTTCCTTGGCTCGACCCACAAAAGCTGAGGCATCACTGGCAATAAAGTTTGCTTCACTCCCAATACCAACAACAAGAGGAGAACCTCTCCTTGCCCCAATCATCATATCAGGGTGATCTAGGCACATGATTGCAATTCCGTATGCCCCCCTAGATTCGCTCAATGCTTTACTTACGGCATTTATAAAACGGTTTTTCCCAAAAGGAGACTCTGAATAATGATAGGCTATCAGATTACACAAAACCTCCGAATCAGTTTCTGAAGAAAACTCAATTCCTTTATCTATAAGGAATTTTTTGAGAATCGAAAAGTTTTCGATGACTCCATTATGAACCAAAACAAAGTTCTGATCAAAACTAACATGCGGATGGGTATTGGACTCAGTGACTGGTCCATGAGTTGCCCATCGAGTGTGTGCAATTCCCAAAGAAGAACCACTGCACTTCGATTGCAATGATTTCGCGAGGTTTTCTACCCTGCCCGTTTTACGATTTAAAGAGAAACCGTCACCTTCATGAAAAGCAACTCCAGCAGAATCATACCCCCTGTACTCTAATCTACGCAAACCATCGATTAAAGAATCTTGAGCAGGTCCTCTTCCTATATATCCAACTATGCCACACATAGATTATGTTATAAATCGAAAGAATCTAATCAATCAAGCTCATGTTAGGATAACTCCTAGCAATTCAAAATGAATCGTGTATGGTATTAGTTTTACCAAAAGATAGTATATGAGTAAAAGATTCGAGTTCTTTATAGCTTTACTTTGCTTGCTTAGTTCCAAGCTAAACGGAGAAATAGAATCTAAAAATCTCCCAAATATATTGATCTGTGTTTCCAATAATCACGCGGTGCGTCTACTTGGTGACTTAAATGAATTAGGCTCCAGTCTAGACCCCACTCCTAATTTGACAAAGATGTTGGTTTCAGGAGGCATGCATCCTCTCGCTTACTGTACGAATGCTGGTACAAACAGCCCATTAGTTCCGTTATTATGTGGGAAAACTAAGCTAGAAGAGCTCAATGGCTTGAATTCCTCCAATACGCTGGCTCATTTTTTTAAATTAGCTGGATATGAAACTGCTTTTTTTGGGTCATGTTCATGGCTACAAAATCCAAGTCATTTGGGCTTTGATTATTGGAAATTATTGAAGGACTCAGAGATTTCGATTAACCCGATGATCAAAGGTTTAAATAATAATTATGTTATCGAAGGGCATGCAACTGATATCATTACAGATCTGGTAATTGATTGGTTACACTCTCGGGAAAATACAAAACCGTTCATTGCTATAGTATCCTATCAATCAACAATAAGACCTTGGATTCCTCCATTACGATTGATTAATCAATACAACGATGAATGGTTTGAGACTCCAAGTACCTTTTTTTCCGACATGAGCACAAGAGCTCCCCCCAGTAAATATCAAAGAATGAACATTGGAACAGACTTGGATCCCAAATATGATTTATTTCTTTCAAATGATTTAGATATAAATAAAACAATATCTGCCCTCTCGATTTGGGAGAAAAACTGGCTCTCAATGAATCAAGAGCAGAAAACCGCTTGGTCGCTAGCATGGAAATCTCAAAATGAGGCTTTTTCGCGCGAAACTTCTCAATCTGAGTCCACTTCCATTTGGAAATATCAAAGATTTCTTAAGAACTATCTTAGATGCTTGTTCGCCATGGATCAAAATATTGGACGAATCATTGAAACTATCAGTTCGGATTTACCTGTCTCATGCAATTTCTTTTACACATCCCAAAAAGGGAATTTCACAGGTGAATTTGGCTGGTTTGGGAATGATTGGATGTATGATCCAAGTTCTCGAATACCTTTTATCTTTGGTACAGTAGGTTCCAGCAATGCTTACATACCGAAATTACCGAAATTACTAAAGGACTATGAAATTCACCATGTCCTTAAAAAAATACCATCATTTAGCATTCCGTCTGTTCCCGGGAATCAAAGAAAAAATTCCTATCACAAAAGCAACTTTAACAATCGTTTATACTTTTCGCACACAGATTATCCCGGGAAATACAGAGTTTCTCCTCATCACGGTGTAAGAGAGGGAAGGTATAAAATAATTCATTATTATCCATTTGATGAATGGGAGTTTTTTGACTTAGAGAAAGATCCAATGGAAGTAAATAATCTCTTATTCCAAGAACCTCTCAGTAAAATAATCGAAGAATACAAAAAGAAACTAGAAGAA
>JAYNZN010000005.1:0-49910 GCA_038103695.1 Opitutales bacterium | reverse complement strand
GGCTTTATCTTTCAATGAACAAAACCAAATGAAATTTACCGAAAAATGGAAGCGAGAGCAAAGAAGCCCCAAAAATAAAATGCGATAACTTGTTTATTAATTAAGTTCAAAAATTATTAATATGTTTATTAATAATCGATCGGTAAAACATTTTGTCTCAATCTTCTTTTAATACAGCTTTTTTAGATTCCTCACCCATCCAATCAAAGATATTCCATTCCTTTACCAAAACGCGGTACCTTGATGCGGTCTTACCCATAAGAGGTTCATGATTCGTATAATAGGCAGTTAGAAGATTTCCATGACCATCAGTCCTTATCGTTGATGGGTAACCAACATCGAAAGCTTTATCTCCAAGTTGGTGAATTACAATTGGTGGAAACCATGTTACACCCATATCAACGCTAATTCGTGCCCCTAATCCCATTAATCCTCGGTTTCTTATACCGTAGGTAAGAAGGAGACATCTCGAGTTGAACATTATCAAGTCTCCAGGGTGCTGCATAGGGAGTGTTAGAGGCCCAAATTCTTTCCATCTCTTTTTAGATAAAGTAAATTGGCCAACTTTTAAGTGATGATCTCTGTGAGTTCGTACGGCAGCAATGATAGTCTCATTTGGCAGGGCACACAGACTGACCTCATTAGAATCATTTTGCCCAATTTTAAAGAAACTATTCCAAGTAATTCCATCATCATATGAAAAACAAATCCATGACTCCGAGGGTTTTCCTTTCCCTAAACTTTTATAGCATGAATATGCAAGAGTGCCCTTTTTAGCTAAACGAATAATTCGTCCATAAGGTATACAATTTCTAAGCTGATTTGGTATTATCGGATTTCTATCTTCAGTCCAATTTTTCCCATAGTCTTTAGATCGAGATAGCCAATGTCCTGCAAAATCTGTAAGTTTTCCATTATCCAAAATAAAACCACTACTAAAGCAAAGCAAATCACCATTATGTGCCTGTCCGACGGCTAAATGCATACGATTTCCATTTTTGGGTCTTTTAGATACTGTGGAAACTCTCCTCCACCTCTTGGAGTAATCAAGCTTTTGAGAACAAACAATATCCCCTTCCATCAGTCCATGACTTGGAGCGTTAAAATAAAAACAAAGTAAATCTCCGTTTTCTAATTTAATGAGATTAGGCCACCCACAGGCATCAGTAGCGACAACAGATACCCTAGACTCCATAATCGAATAAGAAAATATTCCTAATCAATGGCAGACTGTGACTTCAACAAATTACAATAACCAATAAAGCCTTGGGCTTGATTATGCAAACGATCGGCTGTTGCTTCATCTGTAACACCTTTTTGTAAATCTATAAGATTGTGAGAATGAGGCAGAAAAACTCTATTGGGGTAGTTATGGGCATTACGGTAGCTAAATACTTGCATGAGATGCTCAACTGGACGAAGGGCTCCAAACTGTCCAGCAGCTAAACCGACATAGCAAACTGGGCGACCTTCAAAGCTTTCAGGGAAGGGTAATAAGTCAATGAATAGCTTTAAGGAACCAGGCATACTGCCGTTGTACTCGGGAGTTATGATCACTAGCCCAATAGAGCATAAAATACGATCAGTGTAATTGAGAACTGCTTGGGGCTTATTTTTGTATGATTCGGGAGAAAAAGTTTCCAAAGGCAGATCCAATAAATCCATTATTTGAGCGTCTACTTCTAATTCTTGATAATATTTTAATAACCATTTTGCCAAAGCAGATGAAGAACTTCCTCTTCTGTTCGTGCCAACAATGATTTCAATCATATTTTCAAGTTAATTATCAATGAATTGAAAAAATGAATCATAATCAGCGACCACCCGAATATCTGGGTATTCAGCAATGATTGAATTCGGAGGATTAAAAAATGCACATCGATCCGCAGTCAAAAGCATACCTAGATCATTATAGCTATCACCTGCGGCTGTGACATGGAAATTTAATTTTTGAAAATATTGAACTGATTTTCTTTTGTGATCTTGGAGTCTGAATTTTACATTTTCAATAGAACCAGAATCCGAGGTTGTTAACTCATGACAAAAAAGCGTTGGATGACCCAGTTTTTTTATAAGGGGAAGAGCAAATTCTCTGAAGGTATCTGACAAAATTACCAGTTCACGAGAATGCCTAAGTTTATCTAAAAAATCCTTAGCACCTGGAAGGGGATCCATAGTTTCTATGACTTCCTGAATTTGGAATAAATTTAGATTATGCTTTTTAAGGATATCAATTCGGTAATTCATGAGTTTACCATAATCTGGCTCATCCCTAGTTGTACGCTTAAGCTCCTCAATATTAGTAGCTTCCGCAAAAGCTACCCAAATTTCCGGAATAAGTACTCCCTCAAGATCTAGGCAAATGAGATCCATTCAATAGTACAAATTAAGGAAGTGAAGTCTCACCCATCAGATAACGATCACATTCTCTAGCAGCAGCTCTACCTTCATTTATAGCCCAAACAACTAGTGATTGGCCACGCCTCATATCACCGGCTGAGAAAACTCCATCTATATTCGTCGCAAACTTACCATACTCTGCTTCAATATTTGATCTTGAATCTCTCGAAAGACCGAGTTCTTCAGCAATGGTATCTTCGGGTCCCAGGAAACCCATCGCTAAGAAGGCTGCCTGTGCAGGAATTTCACGCTCACTACCCTCAACTTCAACAGGCGAATAACGCCCATTTGACTCTTTCCATTCAATATCACAGATTACCAAAGCTCTAAGATGATTATTATCATCACCAAGAAATCTTTTGGTCATCGTTAAATATGTTCTGGGATCTTCACCAAAAACCTCCTTGGCCTCTTCCTGCCCGTAATCTAGCTTGTAAACTTTAGGCCACTCTGGCCACGGGTTGTCAGGTGCTCTTTCTTCAGGAGGGCGGGGCATAATCTCAAGCTGAGTCACACTATTACATCCATGTCTAACCGATGTGCCCACACAATCAGTACCAGTGTCACCACCGCCAATAACGACAATATCTTTATTTTTGGCAGCAGTTTCAAAAGCGGTAACATCTTTGAGTTCTAATAGACCCTGAGTATTCAGAGTTAGGAATTCCATGGCAAAATGAACACCTTTAAGTTCCCTACCTTCAACTGGAAGGTCTCTTGGCTTCGTTGCACCACAGCATAGAATAACTGAATCAAAATCTTCAACAAGCTTCTTGGCTGGAATGTCTTTTCCTATCTCGGTAGAAACAATAAAATCAATGCCTTCTGCCTCCATTAAATCAACACGTCGCTGAACAACCTCTTTCTCTAATTTCATGTTAGGAATACCGTAAAGAAGCAATCCTCCTATGCGATCGGCACGTTCATAAACTGTAACATGATGGCCTGCTTTGTTAAGTTGATCAGCGGCAGCAAGACCAGCAGGTCCAGAGCCAACTACTGCTATTTTTTTTCCAGACCTATGTGCAGGTGGAGACGGGGTAACCCAGCCCTCAGAAAAGCCCTTGTCTATTATCGAACACTCTATGCTTTTGATCGTCACAGGCGGTTCTATCACACCAAGAACGCAAGATCCCTCACAAGGTGCAGGACATACACGACCAGTAAATTCAGGAAAATTATTGGTTTTGTGCAGGCGTTCAAGAGCATCTTTCCATTTTCCTTTGTAAACCAAATCATTCCATTCGGGTATAAGATTGTTAACCGGACAACCGCTTGCCATGTTACTAAGGGTCATGCCGGTGTGGCAATAGGGAGTACCGCAATCCATGCACCTAGCTCCTTGCTGACATATCTTATCCTCGTCAAAGGGTTCATGAATTTCCTTCCAATCTTTAATCCTATCAAGAGGATTACGATCGGGAATAGTCTCTCTAATGTGCTCTAAAAATCCAGTTGGTTTACCCATAGTAATTCAAATTTAAAATTTAGTGACCAGCCGCAACATTTTCTTCAAACGCGGCTTGGATGGCATCATCACCCTTAAGCCCACGTTCTTCAGCATTTTTTAAAGCTTTAAGAACTCGCTCATAGTCCTCAGGCATAACCTTTACGAATTTTTGGAGAGAAGTACTCCAATTTTCAAGAAGTTCAGCAGCTCGTTGTGAACCAGTGTAGTCCAAATGCTTTGTGATCAAATCTTTTATCCTAGAAATGTCTTGATCATCGCATTCCACAAGTGGGTAGGTTTTTACCATTTCAGGATTGAGTCTGTTGGAAATGAAATCTCCATCTTCATCAAAAATATAAGCAACTCCCCCAGACATGCCTGCCCCAAAGTTGCGACCTGTCTTACCTAAACAAAGAACTAAACCTCCGGTCATATATTCGCAACCATGATCACCAAGACCCTCAACAACAGCACTGACGCCTGAGTTTCTAACACAAAACCTCTCACCTACAACGCCCGAAACAAAAGCATCGCCCGATGTGGCACCATAAAAACACACATTGCCTGCAATTATATTTTCATGTGCCTTGAAAGGAGCGTCTTCAGGTGGACGAACAATTATTTTTGCTCCAGAAAGACCTTTGCCAAGATAATCATTGGTGTCTCCGGTAACTTTAAATGTCATTCCTTTGGGACAGAAAGCTCCCAAACTTTGACCTGCAGAACCAATAAGATTAATTGAAAGAGTATCCTCAGGCAACCCACTTGGTCCATGTTTACGAGATATTTCTGCACCAGTAATCGTTCCTACAACTCTGTCTGTGTTAATCACAGGCAAATCGATTGTTACTTGTCTTCCGTGAGCAATAGCAGGTTCAGCTTGTCGTAAAATTTCTCTATTATCTAGACACTTATCAAGTAAGTGGTCTTGCTTCATTTGACAATAGGTGCCGACATTGGAGTTGACTTTGGGACGATGTAAAATCCCGGAGTAATCGAGACCCTTGGCTTTCCAATGCTCTATCGCATTCCTTAGTTCAAGCTTATCCACTCGACCGACCATTTCATTTATTGACCGAAATCCTAGAGAAGCCATTGTTTCTCGCATTTCTTCGGCTACGAAGTTCATAAAGTTGACTACGGCATCTGCTCCGCCCGCAAATTTTGCCCGTAACCTTGGATCTTGGGTAGCAATACCAACAGGACAAGTATTCTTATGGCAAACGCGCATCATTAAACATCCGAGCGTAATTAAAGGTGCAGTCGCAAAGCCAAACTCCTCTGCACCAAGAAGACAAGCGATCACTACATCCCTACCAGTCTTAAGTTGTCCATCCGTTTCAAGAACAACGCGACTCCGCAAGTCATTGAGCAACAATGTTTGGTTGGTCTCAGCAAGCCCAAGCTCCCAAGGCGCACCAGCATGTTGGATAGATGAACGAGGGGATGCACCAGTGCCACCATCATACCCAGAAATCAAAATAACATCTGCTTTTGCTTTAGCTACTCCAGCGGCAACAGTGCCAACACCCACTTCTGAAACTAGTTTTACATTAATGCGGGCATGATGATTTGAATTTTTAAGATCATGTATAAGCTCAGCCAAATCTTCAATTGAGTAAATATCATGATGAGGGGGTGGAGAGATCAGCCCAACCCCAGGAGTAGTTCCACGAGTTTTGGCAATTGGAGGTAAAACCTTATGACCAGGCAACTCCCCGCCTTCTCCAGGTTTTGCTCCTTGTACAATTTTTATTTGGATCTCATCAGAATTAACCAAATAAAAACTCGTCACGCCAAATCTTCCGCTAGCTACCTGTTTAATTGCAGACCTGCGAGAGTCTCCGTTGGGTTCTGGAGTAAACCTATCGATATCTTCCCCACCCTCTCCCGTGTTGGATTTGCCTCCTAAACGATTCATTGCAATTGCCAAGCTTTCGTGGGCTTCCTGAGAAATTGAACCGTAGGACATGGCCCCCGTTTTGAATCGTTTAACAATTTCAGAAGCCGGCTCAACCTCATCCAAGGGAATTGCACTAGATTGATCAGATTTTAGTTCCATTAAACCGCGAAGCGTAAACAGGTCTCTTGATTGATCATTTACAGCATTCGAATACTCCCGAAAAACTTCAAAATCTCCCAATCTTGTGGCTTTTTGTAATTTGTGAATTGTGGTGGGGTTAAAAAGATGCTTTTCGCCGTTAGCTCGCCATTGATAAACACCTCCCGGATCCAAATTAACAGCACGATTGTCTCCACGATCAGCAAATCCTGAGGAATGACGCACGAGGGCTTCGTTTGCGATCGCATCCAATCCAATTCCTTCCACGCGGGAAGGAGTTTTGGTAAAATAGGCATCGATGAGTTCTTTATTTAAACCTATTGACTCAAAAATTTGGGCTCCTCGGTAGGAGGCAATCGTTGAGATTCCCATTTTTGACATTGTTTTGATCACTCCACCCAAATTAGCTTTCAAAAACTTGGCACAAGATTGTTCAGTATCTCCTTTTAAATCGCCGGTTGAAATTAAATGACGAACCGTTTCAAGAGCAAGGTATGGGTTAATGAGGTCAGCCCCATAGCCAAGCAAAAGTGCAAAATGTTGAACTTCCCGAGGTTCGCCAGATTCAATAATTATGGAAACTTTAGTTCTTGTTCCTTTACGAATTAAATGGTGGTGGAGACCAGAACAGGCGAGCAGACTTGGAATTGCCACACGATTAGACGAAATGCCACGATCCGAAAGGATTAGTACATTAACTCCATTTTCAATGGCTGCATCAACTTCCGAAAAGAGATTAAACAAAGAATCTTCAAGGGACGTAGTTATAGAATCCTTGCTTGAAGGGTCGAAACAAGTATCAAGGGTTATGGATTCGAAACCTTTGGGAAGAAGGGATTTTAATTGATTGATCACATGATCTTCAACCAAGGGACTTTCGAACTTAATCATTCTGGAAGACTCGGGTCCTGGGTTAGTAAGATTCCCTTCAGTACCAATAAAGGTAACCGATGCGGTAACTATTTCTTCACGAATTGGATCGATTGGAGGGTTAGTTACTTGAGCGAAGAGTTGTTTGAAATAATTAAACAGCAGTTGAGGCTTTTCAGAAAGAATAGCCAAAGGGGAGTCATTTCCCATTGACCCCAAAGGTTGCTTCCCTGAATCGGCACTTGGGCCAATCAAAAAACGCAAATCTTCAAAGGTATAACCAAACGCTTTTTGCCTTGTCAGGATGGTATCAAAATTATCATTCAGTTCAGTTGATGAT
The DNA here is from genome assembly GCA_038103695.1 of Opitutales bacterium. Lineage (GTDB taxonomy): Bacteria > Verrucomicrobiota > Verrucomicrobiia > Opitutales > Seribacteraceae > Chordibacter. Next base: position 42,788 of record JAYNZN010000005.1, on the reverse strand, counting down.
TGAGGTAAATCTTTATGGTTAATCAAAGAAGCATTCAACCATTCGCCATAGGGTGCATTTTTGGCAATATTTTCCTTAAGCTCACCATCTTCGATAATTCTTCCCTCCTCCATATCGATTAAGAACATTCTTCCCGGCTCTAGTCTTCCTTTTTTAATAACTGTCGAAGAGGGTATAGAAGATAAAACTCCCACTTCTGAGGCTAGAATGACTTTGTCGTCGGAAGTGACATAATAACGGGAAGGACGCAATCCATTCCGATCCAATACAGCACCGACTTGCACACCATCTGAAAATGCGATTGAAGCGGGTCCATCCCATGGCTCCATCATACAAGCGTGGAATTCATAAAATTCTCTTTTATAAGTCTCCATGCTTTGATGTTTTTCCCAAGGTTCCGGAATCATCATCATCATGGCATGGGCAAGACTTCGTCCTGATAGGGTAAGAAACTCAAGACAGTTATCGAATTTTTGTGAATCAGAGCCATCGCTCCTGATAATAGGAAAGAGTTTGTGTACATCATCCCCAAACACTTCACTGGCGAGTTGCATTTGTCTCGCATATAGCCAATTCTCATTTCCTCGTACGGTATTAATTTCACCATTGTGACAAATGTACCTAAATGGTTGTGCACGGGGCCAACTGGGGAAGGTGTTAGTAGAAAATCTCGAGTGGGTTAAGGCCAGAGCAGATTCCATATCTGCATCGCTTAAATCAGGAAAATATTCTCCTAGTTGCTCAGTTGTAAGCATGCCTTTGTATACGATTGTTCTCGAAGAAAAACAGCATGCATGAAAATCAACATCAACGCCCTCTTCAAGGTATCTAAGTCGGTCACTTATGATTCGACGGGCAAGATAAAGTTTCCTCTCAAAAGAAAGCCCCTGCTCTGTATCGATCGGCCGCTTAACGAACAATTGTTCCATTAAAGGCTCACAATCTGAAGACGCTTTGCCCAAAATATCGCTTCTTACGGGAACTTTTCTCCAACAGATCAATTCGATTCCTTCTTCGATGAGCACATCTTCAACAACTTTCTTTTCTTTTTCACGAAGGGATTCGACAGGAGAAAGGAACAAAAATGCCACTCCATAGTCACCTGACTTTGGTAAAGTGATGGACTGATCTTCAATAAGGACTTTTCGAAAAAACTTATCTGGAATTTGAATAAATATACCAGCACCATCGCCAGTAATTGGGTCACATCCACAACCTCCTCGATGATCAAGATTAACACAAATTTCTAGTGCACCTTGGACAATATCGTGTGACTTGCGTCCTTTCATATCTACAATCAAACCAATTCCGCAGTTCTCATGCTCAAATTGTGGATCGTACAAACCTTGTTTATGGGGAATGGTCATGATTGATAGAATATGTAAAAGCTCAGGGTTCTCAAAAAGGAATAAACATTCTGCGCCATGCAGATACACGGTCAAGACTGAAGGGGAAGTAAAACAGATTATCTTTCCTTAAAATTAAATGTAAGATAATTGCAGACAAATTTGTTACCTCATTAAGATAATTGACAAGACAGAATGTTCCCAACAATTGTAAATAGAAGTTTGCGAAATTAATTTCCTGATGATAAAAGAGACTACAAATGAAAATTAAAGCATACCTTAAGCCAAGCTGTGGCTGGAGCATGGGAGTCAGAGCTATTATGGAAAAATACTCCCTTGAATACGAAGACTTGGACATTATTAACAACCAAAACCTTTTTTCCGAAATGGTTGAAAAAACTGGGCAGACCAATCAACCATGCGTTGAGATCGATGGAGTCATGCTTCCTGATGTCAGTGGAGAAGAGGTCGAAAACTATCTTGTGAGTAATAATCTTGTTAAGTCTTCAGATTTGGAACCCAATGCACCTATCGACTCTTCTTGTTCCGACGAAGAGCATCAGCGTATGGCTCAAGAGAACTCATCTCCTGTTCGATTTTTCTAATTTTTTATCATGACCTATGTAGTAACAGAAAAATGCGTTGATTGTAAGTTCACAAGTTGTGTTTCCGTTTGTCCGGTAGATGCTTTCCATGAACTTCCCGATCGATTATATATTAACCCGGAAACATGTATCGATTGTAACGCATGTATGGATGAATGTCCTGTAGAGGCTATATTCCCCGATATGGATGTTCCTGAAGAACTTCAAGAATGGATTGAGTTGAACGAAAAAGCTGATGAGTTTCCGCAATTAGTTGGACAAAAGGACGCACTTAAAGGCCCCAAGTGCTCTGATCCAAATGCCGACCAGTAGTACCTTTACACCTAGCAGCCCTAAATTTGTGTTTAAGCACCAATGAGTAAAAAATTAAAGATTATTGATTTTGTCCTTTCTGGTTCAAATCCTATAAATTTTTCATCTGAAGATGCGAACTTTGCCCTTATTTGCTTCAATTCTCCTGCTAGTATTGATGCCTATTCAGGCCTGATTTCATGCAAGAAGGGATCTTTTATCCTGAAAGACTCGAGTTCAGTTTTGAAGGTGCATGCTCTGAATCAGCATAAGCTAGACTACAGTTTTTTAAGTTTTAATGGATCCGATGTTTCTAAAATAATCCGTATGTCTGCAATCGAAATGGACTTGGTATACACCCCATTACATGTTCATTTCGCTGACAGTATTTTAAGTGGAATCGAATCTGAATTTAAAAATCAAAACCCTGAATGGCAATCTATGGTATGTGCTTACCTTCTAGAAATTTTCTCGAAGATTGTACGGTTATCAAATCACAACCTTGTAGATATCCTTCCTGATCATGCACAAAAGCTCAGAGATTTAAGAGCCGAAATTCATGAAAACTTTTCAAAATCTTGGAAGATTGGTGAAATGGCCTCAAAGATGGGTTTATCCACAAGTAGGTTTGCTTCCTTATACAAGAATGAATTCAATATCAGTCCCACCGAAGATCTAATTCAAACCCGTATAGATCAATCGAAAAAAATGCTAGCTGATTCAAAAGTTAGTATCAAAAAAGTGTCTGTAGCTTGTGGCTTTGAAAGTGTTCATTATTTTCATCGTGCTTTTAAAAAACGGGCTAACATCACACCCAAACATTTTCAAAACAAACAATTTGCAAATAATGGCTCTATTTACACACACGAAAGGCACTTTTCCCTTGATAGACTAACCCAGAAAGCGGAATATTCTGGTATTATTGACTTTATCGATGGTGAGATTAGCTTCCACGGAAATAAAGATCATTTAACTAATTTACTTGGCTTCTCACCACAAGAATTAACCAATACACCGTTTATCAATTTCGTTGCTCCTCGCGACAGAAGTTTAGCCGAGAAAGGAATTAAAAATATTCTTTCCAATAAGAACATTTTGGATTTATCTTTGACTTTAATACATAAGAATGGAACAGAAGTTCCTGTTGAATTTTCTGCCCTCCTCAAAGGTAGAAATTGGTTTTGGTTTATCAAACAAGAAAACCTACAAAACGCTTAACCAACTTTCAACCTCTAGGGATTCCACCTAAAGTTACCAGCCCCTTCTCCACTTACTTGTTTTTCAGCTCCGTCGTCCACTGCAAATCTTACGCTTTCCAGTGAGGAACTGTAACACCTAAATGATTGTGTGAAAGGAATATTTGTTTCCCACCCAATTGCTAAATTCTTGAATTCATGAAAAACTTTAGGTGATTTTCCTTCATCTGATATAATTAATCTTTCAATCGGCCCGATTGCTGCAAGTTTGAGAATGTGTTCATCGGCACCTGGAGGTAATAGGTTATTGGGTTGAAGATTAGGTTTTTTTACTTCTGGAACTGTTTCACGCACGGAGTGAGCAATTCGTAATGATTGATCATCTGGCAAGTCATTCTCTCCACTACCCAATGAGTACAAAATTATAGAAAGCAAAAGTAAAAAAATGGCTGATCCTACACTTAAAAATATAATGGTTTTGGGTGAAATAAATTGTGTTTTGGATACCCTTGTTGTTTGAGCACTTGGAATCTCAGATTTAGTTACATCTGATAGTTCTTTACCCTGAATACTGCCGAAATTCTTACGAGCCACTTTACCCGGTTTAATCCCGAGCTCTAAATTTAGATCAGAAACTGCTGACTCCGGATCAATTCCTAAGAATCGAGCATAGACTCTAATAAAACCACGTAAATATACCTCAGGAAGCTTAAGATCGAAGTCACCAGCCTCAAAAGAGTTTAAATAATCGCCACGAATCTTTGTAGACTCAGAGGCTTCTCTTATAGAAATACCTTTACGATTTCTTGCTTCTTCTAATTTTTGCCCAATAGCCATTTAATTTACTAGATTTTCATTAAATAATTAAAACAGCAAGATAGGAAACAACTTTTTTAAATATCTAGTAGGATTTCCCTGCCTTGACCTGGAATATCAGGACCAACCACGCCCCTTTCTTCTAGTTCATCCATGATTCTTGCTGCTCGATTATAACCGATACTAAGTTTTCTTTGGAGATTTGAGGTTGATGCCCTTTTTGTCGTTCGAATTATTTCTACTGCTTTTTTAAGCATGGGGTCATCGTCTGATTCTTCATCATTAGAACCTAAGACATCGTCTTCACCTGCAGACTCAATTTGCTCTCTTACTTCCTCAATAATTTGTGGTGGGCCATTTCTTTTTAAGTAGTCAACAATTCCATTAATTTCATCGTCACTCACAAAGGCACCTTGGGCCCTCATAAAGGTAGCACTTCCAGGTGGAATAAAGAGCATGTCTCCCTTACCAATTAATGACTCTGCACCTTTTCCATCCAGAATAGTTTGGCTATCACGATAGGAGGCAACCCTGAAAGAGATACGACTAGGCAGATTTGCCTTAATCACGCCTGTGATGACATTTACTGAAGGGCGCTGAGTAGCGATTATTAGATGTATACCGGCAGCTCGTGCAAGTTGAGCTAGACGAGCAATACCAGTTTCCACATCTGCCTGTGCCACCATCATCAAGTCTGCCAATTCATCAATAATACAGACAATGTAAGGTAATTTATTTTCAGGAATCTCGAGAGCATCATCATCACGAGGAACTTGAATAGAGGACAAGGCAGCTCGTTCCTCTGCAGTCATTTCTGCGTCTAATAATTGAGCTTTTTCCTTTTCTTCTTTGTCCTTTAAAATCTTTGCATTAAACCCAGCAATATTTCTTACGCCAATCTTTGAAAAAATCTGATACCTCCGTTCCATCTCAACAAGAAGCCATTTTAATGCCCCAGGAACTTTTTTGGGTTCTGTTACAACCGGGATAAGCATGTGTGGTAAATCGTTGTACACTTTCATCTCAACAATTTTTGGATCTACCATTATAAACCTAACATCTTCCGGGCTGGAGTAATAACAAAGAGAAGCAATGATTGCATTAATACAGACCGTTTTCCCGGAGCCAGTAGAACCAGCGACCAACAAGTGGGGCATTTTGGTGAGATCTGCGACCAAGGGTTTACCGCTTGCTTCTTTTCCTAAAACAATTGGGATTTCTGCATTTGCATCTGCCCAAGCTTTGGACTCTAATATTTCTTTCAAGCAAACAGGAGCCGCCATATCATTAGGAACTTCCACACCAACACAACCTTTACCAGGTACAGGTGCTAGAATACGAACGCTGTCAGCCCTCAATGCCATAGCCAAATTTTTATCTAGATTGGCAATTTTTTCTACCCGCACTCCTGCCGCGGGATGGATATCATATCGAGTAATTACAGGACCTGTATGAACCTCCCCAAGCTCAACATCGATTTTAAATTCAGAAAGAGTCTCTTTTAATCTTTGAGCTTTGATCATATGATCTTCATCCCCACCTGAGCTAACTTCAGGTGGTTCCATTAAAAGATCTAAGGTCGGAAAGTGATAGTCTCCTTTTCGCTCGGGAAAAAGGTCTGTGGCCTTTTCAGTTTTTTCTGCCCTTACAACTTTAAAACCATCATCTAAACTAACTTTCTGTGTTATTTTTGACAGCTCTTCCTGATTTTCCTCGTTTAATTTAGGTACAGAAGTACTTTTTTCTTCCGGCACTGCTTGGGCTTTTTTATTGGGAGAGGGATTAGAATTCTTAATTTCATTAGGGGATGCTAAGACAGTTCTTTTATTTTCGCTGGGGTCGTTAGCTTCAGTAGATACATCACCAAATAAAAGGTCATCTTTTTCACTATTCTTCGGTTTTTTAAAGAAAGATTTTAAAATAGATTGTTTAGCTCGTCCTGCCTCATTTTTCTTCTTCTTTACAGATTCTTGAGGTCTCTCAACTTTTTCGGTGCTTGAATCTTTTTGATTATGCAAAACCAGTTTTTCAAGTAACTGCTTGGCCTTAATTAACTTGGTGTAATCAAAAGAACAATGAACCGCTAATGACAAAACCAAAAGGATTGAAGCAAGTATCCAAGAGCCAACTTCACCAATCCAAACTCTCAAAACTCCACCGCTTGCGATTTCATTTGTGTTCATAAAAGGCAAACCAGAGTACAGCCAAGCACCAAGACTTCCTCCTGCACCATGTTCAAATGTAGATTGATCAAATAAAGCAGATCCATCCGACTTCATGGAACGGTGATCGCTCAAGTTCGCCATAATAGATACTGCAATCAGGATAAGAGGGAAAGGAATGAGCTTCTGTAATCTTATCTTATTTTTGGTTGGTGTAAGGAATAACCATGCCCATACACTCAAAAACCAGGGAATAAACCACCCAGAAACTCCGAGATGTACAAAAATAAACCTGGCTACCTCCAAACCAACAACACCAAGCAAAGGTGCATCACCTTTCGGGGGATATACATGATAATTGGATGGATTATAATCTAAAAGTGCTATGAGAATGAATATGCACAGTATGGCTAAAAAAACACCCCAACCCCAATTTTTTACTGGAGAAAGTTGAGTTATCCCGCTTTCCGTACTTGTTTTTTTTGATACGTTTGCCACTAATTTAAGGTTAGCCTACAGAAGCTGAATGATTTCCAACACACACAATAACAATAACTTAAACTTTAAAAGGTAATGATTTTCAAGTTCGAACCACTTTACATGGAAAGAATATGGGGGGGGAATGCATTTTCTGATATATTGGGTAGAGATACTGACCCTTCGAAAAAAATTGGGGAATCTTGGGAGATAGTGGACAGGGAAGACCATCAGTCTGTTTTATCAAATACCCCAAAAAAGCTCACCCTACGGTCATTACTTTCAAGCCATTGTTCTAACATCATGGGTCCCAAGTGGAAGAAAGAATGGCGATTTCCAATCTTAGTCAAGTGGTTAGATTGTAGTAATAAACTAAGTCTCCAGGTTCATCCCCCTAAGGCAATAGCGGACAAACTAGGTGGTGAACCCAAAACTGAGAATTGGTATATCGCCCATGCAACAAATGATGCTGGTCTTTATGTTGGATTAAAGAAAGGATCCGATAAAGATAAATTCTTAGAGTCTATCAGGAATGGTACAGCAGAATCCGAATGCCACTGGGTAAAATCTAATACAGGAGATTCTATTCTTGTAGAAAGTGGAAGAATTCACGCCATTGATGGCGGAAATCTAATTTTAGAAATTCAACAAAACTCTGACACAACTTACAGGGTTTTTGACTGGAATAGAACTGACGAGAATGGAAATTCCAGAGAACTCCACATTGATGAGTCAATACAAAGTATAAATTTCGATGATTTTGAGCCTAAATTAATTCCAAACGCTGGTATTGAAGTACAAAATTTAGCTAATTGCTCTCAATTCCGTATAAGAAAATTTACTGCAAATGCACAGAAAACAATAAAAATTAAAGGGAGCAACCAAGACTGTATTATATTAAGTCCTGTTGATTGTGTAGTTGAAGTTGGCAAAGAACTGATTGAGAAAGGTTGCTCTGCTATTTCACCATACTCGCAAGAGTGTATCATTAAATTTACAGAGGGTGGTTCTGTGTTAATTACAGATGGTTTTTCAAGGCTTTAAATTTAGTATGCATTCAAACTATTAAAGAAATTCCATTGATGTTGACCTTGACTCTCAATAAAGGTTTTCTTTTCTGTTTGGCCTAATAATTCACACACTATGTTAGAAGAAGAAAATAAATGCGAGGATATCCTTCCTGATGATGATTCTGTAGCAGATGAGGATACAAACAGTGATGATGAATCTGTTAATCGGCTAAAGTCAAAACTTGACGAAGCTTATGGCAAACAGGAGGACTTACACACCAAATATTTACGAACTGTCGCTGATTTAGAAAATGTCAGAAAACGTTCCATTCGAGATCGCGACGAAGCTATTCAAAGAACCAAAAAACAGATTATTGAAGATCTTCTCCCGGTTATCGATTCTTTCAATATGGGAATTGGTGAAGCTTCCAAAGTCGACTCTGATGGCCCTCTAGTTAAAGGTTTCCAAATGGCGATTGAACAATTGAATTCTGTTTTAGCAGATTATGGACTAACTCAAATTGATGCAGTGGGAGGAGAATTTGATCCGCAAATACATGAAGTGATTGGGTATGAATCAACGGATAAAGATGGTATTGTACTTTCCATCGTGCGACATGGATACAAAATTAAAGACAATTTGATAAGACCAGCCTCGGTAATAGTTTCAAAATTAGAAAGCATAGAAAAATAATCCCCTCTATGCTATTTTTAATAGCTAGTGAAAAGATTTTGAAGAATGAACAATAAAGATTTTTACCAAGTGCTAGGGGTTGATAGAAATGCCTCCGACTCCGAAATTAAAAAGGCATACCGAAAATTAGCCGTCAAGTTTCACCCCGACAAGAACCCGAATAACAAAGAAGCCGAAGAAAAATTTAAAGAAATCTCCGCGGCTTTTGATATTCTCAAAGATCCTGAAAAGAGAGCTAAATACGATCAATTCGGTCACGATGCTTTTAGAGGTGGACCATCTTCTTCAGGAGTCGATCCATTTGACCTATTTCGTGATGCTTTTGGGGGAGGTAATTCAAGTGGTTTTGGGAGTATTTTTGACGACTTTTTTGGTTCTGGTGCTTCAAGTAAACCTGACGGCATGCGTGGTAACGACCTTCGCGTTTCTGTATCAATAACTTTAGAACAAGCTTCAAGCGGCGTTGAAAAGGAAATTAAGTATACTAGACAAATAGAATGTGATAAATGCAACGGTTCAGGATCCTCAGATGCTTCATCTAAATCAATGTGTGGCACATGTGGCGGGGTTGGTCAAGTAGCCTCAAACCAAGGTTTTATAAGTATTCGAAGAACTTGCCCATCATGTAACGGTTCTGGGGTCACAATCGAAAATCCTTGTGCAACTTGCTCAGGCGAAGGCAGAAATAGAAAAAGTGACTCAGTCAAAGTAAAAATCCCAAGGGGTATAAATGATAGTTCGAGATTATGCTCTAGAGGAAGGGGCGATGCTGGCCCTAGAAATGGACCTTTTGGTGACTTATATGTTGATGTGCAAGTAAAGACTCATAAGTTATTTGAGCGAGATGAAGATGATCTTTTTCATGAATTAAACATACCCTTCACATTATCCACTCTTGGAGGAACAATTGAGGCTCCAACCTTGACTGGAAAAGTTACGCTTAAAATACCCCAAGGTACTCCTTCAAACAAAACTTTTAGAATAAGAGATAAAGGAATGCCAAACCTTCGCTCTCCTTCCAATCGGGGAGATCTCTACATTCGCACAATTATAGATGTGCCAAAAAACTTGACCAAAGATCAGAGACAAAAACTAGTGGAATTTGGTTTAGCCTGCGGTGAGAAAGACTTCTCTGAAGAATCTGGTATTTTAGAAAAAGCGAAAAAGTTTTTTGAGGGTGAGTAATAAGTTCATGTGCCCTTCCCTCTTGAATGATTGCAAGCTCCCTTCCCTCGAAGAAGTTTGTAAAATAAGAATTAGTAAGCGTTCCGAATGTAAAAAAATTGTTTTAACTAACGGTTGTTTTGATTTACTACATGCTGGCCATGTCTACTCACTCAAGCAGGCGGCACAATTAGGTGACGAACTATGGGTTGCAATTAACTCAGATTCTAGCGTCAAAAAGATTAAGGGTCCAAGTCGGCCTATCTACAATGAAATGCAAAGAGCATTTCTTTTACTTTCCAATTCTTGTGTAAACTTAGTCTTTTTATTTGATGGGAAAAATCTATCCAATGAGATAGAGGCTATTCAACCCGATATTTATGCGAAATCAGGAGACTACTCTCTTGAAAGCATAAATCATGAGGAAAGGATTGCCCTAGAAAAAGCAAATGCTAGTGTTAAATTTGTCGATTTTATCGAGGGAATTAGTACTTCAGAAACGATCTCTAGAATTTCGAACTTAGGTTCATAAATAAAATTCTATTGTGAGGATAGTGGTACTAGGATCTGGGGTTGGATCAAACTGTGCGAGTCTTCTTCATGCTCAGATGAGAGGAGAATTAGGCGAAGCAAAAATAGTGGCCATTTTTACTGACAATGAAAAAGCTGGCATTTTAGAGGTGGCTCATAAACATAAGATCAAAGCACAACACTGTGGACCTTACCAAACGGTCAAGATTGACAAAGAACAAAACCAATCACCAAGTGATGATAGATGGATTAAGGCTATTAAACCAAAATCTCCTGATTTAATAATTCTTGCAGGCTTTATGAAAGTACTCAGTTCCTATTTTATTAATTATTTCAATCATAAAATAATTAATTTGCATCCAAGCATTCTACCAAGTTTTAAAGGGCTAAACGCGATTCAAAAAGCTTGGGATGCAGGAGTTAAAATAACAGGATGTACAGTCCACTGGGTCTCAAGCGAACTTGATATGGGTCCAATTATAGAACAGTCACATGTAAGAATTTCTGAAAATGATACTTTTAAGTCTTTAACCACCAAAATTCATACAGAAGAACATTCACTTCTTCCGAAAGTTGTTGCTGGTCTTTCTACTGGAAAATATTCCTTTCAAACTAAGTGATTAAACTATGCACAAATATTGATGGTAGTTACATTGACATCATTGATGGCTTTATTTTTGAACATTATCCATCACCATGGGTAATAACTCAAAACCATATATCAGACTCTGCACTTTTGTGTGGTTACTTCGAGAATGATAATGAAAAACAATCTCATCTTGAACATATTAAACAACAGCTTGGACGAAACATTCCTTTAAATTTTACTTCTGAAATTATAGAACAAGATTGGAAAAGCGCCTACAAATTACACTTCAAGCCATGGTCATATAAAAAATTTCACCTTGTTCCCACATGGCTTAAAGAAACATACCCAGTGCCAAATGGTGAAAAAGGTTTATACTTAGATCCTGGAATGGCATTTGGGACAGGCAATCATGAGTCCACAAGATTATGCTTAGAGTTTATTTTGGATGATCATTCGTCTCTAGTCAAAAATAAGAGCTTTATCGACCTAGGTTGTGGATCAGGGATTCTTTCACTAGTAGCTTATCAAATGGGGTTTCAGCAAGTAGTTGGAGTCGATAATGATGAAGATGCCGTTCGTATTTCTAAAGAAAATGCATCCTTAAATTTCCACTACAATAATATTGAATTTATCACATATGATTTGGTTAAAGCTGAAAGCCCACTCGGTTTTTTTGATTATATATTGGCAAACATTCAAGCTGATATTCTATGCGAGCAGCCACAGACAATCTTAAACATGATGAAAACTCGAAGTGTACTTATACTATCTGGTATTTTGAATACCGAAAGTGATAGTGTCATTCAAACTTTCACTGAAACTTACAAATATAAAAAATTAGAGTTTTGTAAGAAGGTGATGGGTGAGTGGACTGCTATAAAATTTTGGTAAGAAATTATTATTTCGAGTAGTACACCGACCATTTTTTCTTAACTATCCGCCAAGATAAGTTAAAGCACGGGGAATCGGTAAGGTATAAAAAGCATAACGATCAATGCCATGTGATTCAGCGGACTTTGTGACCTTATCAGTAACCTCATCGACAACTGCTGGCGACAAGGATGTATAAACAAGAGCCCACTCCTCATTACATGTCTCTTCTCCATCTCCGGATTGATCAGCCATAACTCCAAAGTTTGTACTCACTCCAGGGGCTCCAGCTTCTAATATAGAATCGTAAATCTCAGAATAATTATCTCTTGGCACAACACAGTAAAGACCAACAAGGTCCTTGAGAAAAGTCGTATTCAATGCGGAAGACTTCATTTCCCCAGTTGATCTCCACTCTTTGCTCCCTTTAATTTCATCCAAAGCAGATATCACCTGCTCCATACTAGCACCATGGGAAGAATTAGAGACTGTGCTACTCACATTTATAATACCATCAGCAACAGGGATAGAGTACATAAACCCTCTACCAGGTTCAGTAATTTTACCTGCTCTAGCCATATTGGTAAAAACATCATTTGATTCTGATCGATCTACAACACACCAAACGAACTCTTTCTCTGGACCTTTTGTCATACGTAGTAGAGGAATTTTATCGCGAATTCCACCACCCTCGCCAAATGTGACAGTTGGACCAGCAGCTCCAGCGGATAATGCGGCTTGGGCAATATCTTCTGCGACACCTTTTTCACAGATACAACAAATTGCTTCAAGGGTGTCTAATCCACTTGGTACGGAATTTTCACTTCCTTCAGTTAAAGGGAAGTGATCAGTGAAATGAGCACTCTTACATGATATGCTAAAGATTGCACCAGAGCCCACCTTGTCTAGTCTTCCTGAGGAAATGGCAACTTCAGAAATTCTTTGCTTTTCAGAATCTGGAACTAAAACTTGAACGAGACATTGTTCTGGACTAGGAGGCGGAAACATCTTGGACAAAATTCCGCCTTCATTAACAATCGAACCTCGGGCAGCGATGTGAAAAACACCAAGAGCTCCTGCTTTTCGCAACTCAGATACCACATTTGAAAGTGAATCCTTTGGTAAAATTAAATTAACAAGCGATATGTTTTTGTTGATATTTAAAGTACTCATTTATGCAGCCTCCATTTGATGTTCAGATGAGGAAGGATCCTTAGGTTTTTTTCTGACTAGTAATCCAACAGTGAGCACAGTAATGATCGGGCCCACAGAGGCGAGCGATAGTACGCCAAACCCGTCAATTGCTCCTGTCTTTGCTCCAATACCAAGGCCCATTGCTAGAACCAAAGGGACAGTAATGGGACCGGTTGTAACCCCTGCACTATCCCAGCCAAAATTGACAAAGTCTTCACTTGATATGAAAGTAAGAATGAGAAGAAAGGTGTAAGGGGGTATTAATAAGTACCAAAGTTCTAAATTGAACGCTATTTTAGCCACACCAGTACCAATACCCAGGGCAACTCCAGTTGCGACGGCTTGCATTAATAAGTTCTTCTTGAAAGCACCCACTGTAATCTTTTCTACCGTTGAGCCCAGTGCATTGAGAGCAGGTTCTGCCAAAGTTGCTCCATATCCAAGGATAAATCCAAATAATATTGCCAAGCACTTACCTACAGTTGAGGACTGGAAGATTGGGTCAATGAAACCTTCTGATTGCCACGGTTGTATTGATGCAAAACTCGACACAACATTACCACCTAGTTGCTCGCCTAAGGGAGTAAGTCCAAGAGCAATTCCTAAGTTGAACAGGCACATTCCGGTTACAGCACAGAGAATGCCGATAACAAGTTCATCCATGTGTTTAGGTTTTTGCCTAAGTCCAACAATAAGAACAAACAAAAGAATCGAACATAATGGAACAATAGCCCATATAGCACCTTCTAGGGCACCCCGATCTTGGTCCGGGCCGGTTAGTATCCCATCGGTCTTAGAATAATTGATAGATCCATCTTCTTCGATACTGTAAAAGTCTTCACCAGGGTCCGCTTTTCCATTATTATTTTTATCTATTTCTTGGGGCCTAAAAGTATTAGGGAAAAAATCTAGTTGGTTGGTAAAAGCAGTGGCTATATCAGCATCAGGATTCCACACATCATCAGGGGCTTTATAGCCTTCCCTTACGACATATGCTTTGGCACCTAGGACTTGAACATTTTCTCGCTCACTGTTTGGCAATGAGACAGACGCAAGGGAACCCTCGGCTACTTTTGTTTTGAGGGCATAACCTTCAGGTAAAGTATTGTGTTGGTTGAGGTAATCCTGCACCATTTTTCTCTCTTCAATGGACAAAGACCAAGAAAGTTCTGACTCACCCACACTGGAAGCAGATTCTATTCTAGACTTGGCTTTCAAATCACCAAATTTTTGCAAATCGGCCGGATAATTCGTGCCGTAATTTCCAGCATCTTTGTGCCAAGATGCCTTAGACTCGGAGGCAAAGTAATAATTATCAGTATTAAAAAGATACAATGCGTAACACATAACAGCAAGAATCGGAAATAATGATGCAAGAGTCACAACACCAAAACCTGTATTGCTCGAACCGCCAGTTGAAACTATGCGACAAACTCCAATACCAAGAGCAAGAACAAGGGGGACTGTTACAGGACCTGTGGTTACTGCACCACAATCCCAAGCCAAGCCAAGGACATGTTTTAATCTGTCATCAGAAAATTGCATATATAGTGTAATGCAGGATAAAACGATGACCCCAACATAAATAAATGGCTTGAGCGACCAACCCTTATAAAACCTCAAGACGCCTAGCAAAACTGCGATTCCTACACCCACGCCTACACAGTTTACGAGAAGACCTGCTCCTGTATTAAGAATAGTCCACAATAGGGGTGCTGCTGTCGGGTCGACCCCTGCACCTGCTGCCCTTAAAACCCCAATTGCTGGCTCAGCGAAAGTAGCAAATGCACCCAAAACAAAACCAAATGCTAAACTGGTTGGAAGGCAGGGGATGCCTAAAATCTTTTTTCTGGGTAAAGTAGACCCAAGTGCTTCTCCAAGCGGCATAAGACCTAATCGGAGACCCTCCATAAAAAATGCGAGTCCAACTATTACGATCATAATGCCAGCAGCTATCATCAGCGAATAAACAATGGGAAGTCCCAAAACTAAGACCTGAAATATAATAAGGTACAAAATTATAAACCAAACGCATTGGATTTGTTCGACCACTTTGTCCTTAGCAAAGGATAGGAGAATTCCAGCTTTTTGGCTAAAACTAAGTTTGAGGGTGTTGCTGTCGGATGATTGTTCGGCACTCATAATTCTAAATTGTTAGGTTCATTAGATAAACTAGTGATAGGAGTCGTAAAGCTTAATCTTACTCGCGCCAAGAAGCGTTTGAGAGAGTTAATGAGGTTTTATTGGACCCCTTTCTTAAATACACTGGAACATTCCAAGTTACACCAATCGTCCCAAGAGATGCAGTCCCAATTAAAAAATAAAGCCCAGGCTTTATTTTTTTAAATTGCCCAAAACCATTTAAGTCGGTTCTTGTACGATGACCTGATCCACTATTCACCTCTGCGAATATCAAATTTCTTATTCTTTTGGAAATTCCAGGGAATTTATATGGATTATTACGGGTCTTTGCCCATAATTCTTCATAGGAGGAAATTTCTGTAAAACCAGCCAAATCTAAATTTGTGCTTAAAATATCGAAAAGAGAATTCTCTACTAAAAAAAACTCTGTGTAGAGTGCTTCTCGGTTTTTCCCACTTTGGAGGGTAACAACTGCATCAAAATCTAGGTTACATTCATGCCGTACTTCTTTAGGTGAAGTGAGAGATGCAGTAGACCTATCATCAACAAGCAAACTAGAGTTGGGAGATTTAGTGTCAGCATTTAGAGCATAACTCATGGACTTCGTGCTCGGATTTGAAAGCCTATCTTCGAGCTTTCTCATGCGTAGTTTTAGTTGATTGATTTCCTCAGTTTTTAGAATGACTAAAGATTTTAGCCTATTAATTTCTTTCTCACTTTCGACACTGTTTCTTGGATTCGAATCATGATGGTTATTTATCTTTTTAAGTTGTTTGATTTCAGCAAGTAATTGCTCGTTGAACATGGTTAGGGCTTTGATTTTATTTTCAGAAAAATCACCGACAGAATATTGGTTTGCTGTTGAACCTGTCATCAAATTTTTGCTAGGACTATCGTTTGATGAGTCTTTCATCGCAATATGTTTAGTTGCGTCGTCATTAGGAGAAATCGACAATGCGACTCCATCTACTACATCAACCGGTTTGACTTCTTCAGTTTTCTCAAAGTAACTGAACAAATCTTCCTTATTTTCGCTAATTTCGGGAGATCCAACAAAATCTAATAATTCTTGACCTTCGGGTTCAAGATCAGTGCCTTTTTTGGCATTTTCCACTGAGTCAGGATCCGAACAACCGAAAAATGTAAAAATTAACAACAATGCTTGTATACTATATGCTCGCATTTAGAATACCCTTCTGCACAGAATTTAAATTTGTACAATCGTTTTCGAAGCAATCTTAATAATTTACAAATTAACTTATTTTGTGGTAATAAAAACTTATGTCTCAATTACCCCTTCTAGAGACGGAACTTCTTGAAAAAGAGAATTCTTTCCTAAAACAGACCATACTTTCATTAAGGTCTGAATTAGAACAATTAAGACTAGATCAGCAAGAATCTTTGGATTTTAAAGATTCCGCCCATTTCAGAGAAATTTCTGAACTTAGAGAAACGATTGCAAGTTTGAGATTGGAAATTGAGAGCACCAAAGCACAAGCGGAAAATGAATTACAGAAAAGAAACAGTTTTCAAACACGAGAAAGTAAATCTTTAAAACTTCTTGTTGATAAACTTCGGAATGAATTAGAGCTTTCTAAAACAAAGTCAGATGACGAATTACAGAAAAAACTAGCGTTTTCGAATAAAGAAATAGAACAATTAAAATCAGCAATTTTAACCTTGCGTCATGACCTTGATGTTAAAGATGCCGAAAAGGAAGAAGTTTCTCAAAAAATTAAGTTAGAGAATAACAAAGAAATTAATGAACTAAAACAACTTTGTTCCAAGCAGCGAGAAAATCTTGAAAATTTAAAAGAGAGAAATGCTGATTCTCTTCAAAAACTAACAGCCTCTAAATCAATTGAAATTGAGATTTTACAAAAGGCTTTATCTAATCTGAGGAGCACTTTGGAGGAAACTGAGGGAAATCAAACTTTAGCAATCCAATCTGCCATTTCTGATAAACAAAAAGAAATTCAAACATTAAAAAGTGCTCTCAGAATAAGTAGGGGAAACTTGGAGAGGTTTAAAGAAAGGGCTGAGGAAAAGCTTCAGAAGACACTTCGGATAGAAGACCAAAGGAATGCTTCTCTTAAGAAAACCGTAGCAATTCTTCGCGAAGAAATAGATTCCTTTGATGGAATTAAGCAAGAAGCAGTACAAAAAGCTTCCCGATTTTTACTGAGCGAGATTAAGCAGCTTAAACAATCACTCGAAAAGGCACGAGCAAATCTTGATCGTGCGAAGTCAAAGGAAGAGGAATCACTCCAGGCACTCTCAGTATCGAAAAATTCGGAAATTAACTCCCTTAAAAAAACTGTTGCAGAACTAAGAGAGGAACTTGAATCATCAGAAATTACTAAAGAAGAGGAGGTACAAAAAGTTAAATCTTCATTTTCATCAGAAGTAACCCAACTCAAGGAGTCTTTATCTTCCTTGAGAAAAAAGATGGAGCATGCAGACGCGAGGAGAGACGATCTTTTACAAAAATTAAAACAAGGACACTCAACCGAAAAACAGTCACTGCACAATTTAGTATCCAATTTGCGTGATGAATTGGAACATTCAACTCTGGAAAAAGAATCGGCTGTCCAAGAAGCAAGAACGAAAGCCCAACAAGAAATCACTTCCCTGAAAGAAGCCTTGGCAAAAATGCGAGTGAATTTAGACCGGGAAAAAACTCGCATGGAATCTGAAATTCAAAAAGTTCGGGCTTCAAGTGAATTAGATTCTAAATCCCTGAAAAATCTTGTGGAGCAACTGAGGGAACAATTAGATGAATCATCTGGCAAACAAGAGCTGGCTGTATCAGAGGCTAAAAGTGCTAATCAAAAAGAAATTAAATCTCTCAAAGACAATATTTCATCCCTGAGGCTAAAGCTCGATAGTTCAGCTATTCTTCATGAAGAGAAGGTTCAAAAAATTACTGCATTAAAGGAAATTGAAACCTCTTCACTGAAAAAAACCATAGAAGAACTTCGTCATGATTTAGAAAACTCTCAAATGCAAGTTGAAGATAAGTTTCAACAGGGAAAAGCCACTTCATTTCATGAAGTCAATCAGCTAAAGAAGGTAATTTCCGAACTAAGAAGGAGGATCGACAATACATTAATAAAACATCAAGAAGAACTTCAAAAACAATCACAAATAAATGAAAGTTCTCTCACGGGGTTGCGACAAACTGTCTTGGATTTACGACAAGAGGTCGAAAGGTTAAATGCTGTAAATCAAGATAAACTTAATGAAGCCAACTCAAAATACATTGTCGAAAATAAACTTCTCAAAAAATCTGTTTCTTCACTTCGTGTTCGCCTAGACGAAGAAAAAAATTACGTTGAAGAAAGATTGCAAAAAAAAGATCGTATTAACGAAAATGAACTTAAACAATTGCGAGCAAGTATTGCCACTCTGCGGCAGCAATTGGATATCGCGGGTAATGATAAACAGCAAGAAGTTCAATCTGCTTTAGCTTCCAAAAACCAAGAAGTCATACACTATAAAAGAATGGTTTCATCACTTCGTAATGAAATGGATGTTCTGTGCAACACTCTGAATGAGAAACTAAACAAAGAAGAAAACATTAAGTCTTTAGAAATGAAACAATTGCAACAAACCATAAAAGAACTCCGTTTTGAGTTAGAAAATTCCAATGGAAAATAAACAAAAACCTGAAAAAAAACGTGCGTCTCGATTCTCAGAAATGCTTCTTCAAGTAACGAATGATCTTGCGAAAACGAAAAGCTTGGACGAAGCACTTGAGACATTAGTGAAGATTACTACCGGAACGATAGGAGCCGAGAGAGGAACTATTTTTCTGAACGATGCATCAACTGGGGAACTTTATTCCCGTATAGCTCAAGGGAATTTTCGTAGAGAGATTCGTATACTCAATAACAAAGGCGTTGCTGGTTGGGTTTTTACCCGGAACGAAGGTACAATCATCCAAGATGCCTACAAGGACGATAGGTTCAATAAAGCCGTGGATGTCCGCACAGGTTTTAGAACGAAAAGTATTTTATGTGCCCCCTTGCGCACGGTAAGTGGTGAGAAAATCGGCGTTTCACAAATCCTCAATAAGGTTGATGGAAAATTCGATGATGACGATTTAGAACTCCTGCAAGCTATGACGGAGCAAGCTGCAATCGCTATCCAAGGCAATATTATAGTTGAACAAGTTGAGGCAGCAAGAAAACAAGAATTAGAGTTTTTAGATGTCGTATCGCAAGTTTCTTCTGAACTTGAACTTACACCGTTATTGCAAAAGATTATTTCAACTATTTCCACAATGCTGGACTGTGAAAGGGCTACCCTCTTTATCAATGATGAAAAGACAAACGAGCTGTATACTGAAGTTGGAGAAGGTTTAGATGAAAAATCGGTAATTCGTTTTCCTAATCACTTGGGTATTGCAGGCACTGTTTTCACATCTGCAAAACCCGTCAATATTCCTCATGCTTATGCGGATTTACGATTCAACCCAAGTTTTGACAAACAAACCGGCTTTTTTACAAGGTCGATTCTCTGCATGCCTGTCCTTAACAAAGAAGGAAAAACGATTGGTGTTAGTCAAGTATTGAACAAAAGAGGAGGATCTTTCAATGAAGAGGATGAGAAAAGATTAGCTGCATTCACATCCCAAATCTCAATGGGCATTGAAAATGCAAAGCTTTTCGATGATGTTCAAAATCAAAAGAATTATTCTGAAAGCATACTTTCTAGTATGCATGATGCTGTTCTCACAATCGATGAAAATAAACTCGTCAAGACCTGTAATCCGGCTGGTCTTAAAATACTTAAAATCTCTTCTCTTAATGAAATTTTAGAAACATCATTTTTTGAAAAAATCGGACAAGAAAATAACTGGCTAATAGCCAAGTTGGAGTCGGTTGAAGAGCAAGAGGAATTCTTGGACGCTTCTTTAATTGTACAAGGTGAAAAATTATCAGTAAATATATCAATTACCCCGCTGCTTGGGCAAAAGGACGAAAACTTGGGTTCTATGATTATGATCGAAGATATTAGTTCGGAAAAGAGGATGAAATCTACGATGTCAAGGTATATGGATCCAGAACTTGCTGATCAATTGCTCAACGAAGGAGAAAATGCAGACATTATGGGAGGTAAACAAAGCATAGGGTCGGTTCTCTTTTCTGATTTAAGAAGCTTTACAACCAACACAGAAGAGTTGGGGGCACCAGGAACTGTAAAACTGCTCAACGAATATTTTTCAATCATGGTTGATTGCATTACGGATGAAGGTGGTATGCTCGATAAATTTATAGGCGATGCAATGATGTGTATTTTTGGAACTCCAGTGCCCCATGATGATGATCCTGATCGTGCAGTACGAGCCGCCATTCGGATGATGACTGATCTTAAATCATTCAACGATAAGAGATCTGCTGAAGGAAAGATGCCCATAGATCACGGAATGGGCATTAATACCGACTCGATTGTTTCTGGAAATATCGGTTCCCCCAAAAGGATGGATTATACTGTAATTGGAGACGGTGTGAATTTAGCAGCTAGAATCGAAAGTGCGTGCAAACAATACGGTGCTCATATTCTAATAAGTGAATTTACCCACAAAGCTGTGAAGGCAACTTATCGTACTCGCCAGGTTGACTATGTTATCGTTAAAGGAAAAACTGAACCAGTTGGAATCCATGAAGTTCTAGACTTCCACGATGATGACTCCTACCCAAATATGATCGATGCGTTGGGACATTTTAACGATGGGTACCGTGCATGGAACGATGGCAAATGGGATCAAGCAATAAAGCTTTTCAAAAATGTTCAAAAAATAAACCCAAATGATGTAGCTGCAAAACTTTACTTGGAAAGATGCGATCATATGAAAAAGAATCCACCAAAAGGAGAATGGGATGGGGTGTGGGTAATGACTACGAAATAGTATACTTTCTTCATTAATAAGAAATGAAAAACTATCCTAAACAGCTTTTGGAAAAAGCGATAATTTTGAATCCTGAGCTTGCAGAGGCACACTACAAACTAGGCATGCTTAATAAATCGGAAAACGATGCAGAATTAGCAGTCAAGAATTTTAAAAAAGCAGTAGAAATAAACACAGAATTCCCCGAAGCTGAATGTGAATTAGCTATCGAATTGGCAAAATTAGATCAGGTTGAAGAATCAAGGGAACACTTTCTAAACGCATTGGAGATTGAACCTAATTATGCCGAGGCATATTTTCAGTATGGGCTTCTTTTAATTCAAATAAATGATATTGAAGAAGCTAAAAATAATTTTGATAAGGTCACTGAGATTAATCAAAACTTTGAACAAGCATATTTTTATAAAGCTTCATTGCTGAAAAGTCCGGATGATTTTGAAGATGCAAAGAAAAATTATGAGACTGCAATAGACATAAACCCGAAATTTGTAGATGCGTATTATTATTTAGCAAAACTTCTGAATGGAGGAATTGCAACTGACAATGAAGGTTCAATAATTAATAAAAAGAATGAATCTCAAGCAATTATACTGCTTCAAAAAGTACTTGAGCTCAAAAAGAACCATCACAAAGCAAATTATAACCTAGGTAAAATCTATCATTCAAAAGGTTCAAACGAAAAAGCTAAAGAGCATCTTCTGAGTGCAATAAAGCAACATAAAAGCTATGCTAAAGCACATTATCTATTGGGCTTAATATATGAAGAAGATGGAAATATTAACAAAGCTACAGAGCATTACGAAGCAACCTTACTAAGTAATCCAGATCATGCTTTAGCGAATTTTAGAAGTGGTCGCATCCATTTCCAACAAGCCGAATACGAAAAATCACTAGAATTTTTAAATAGATCTCATTCTCTAGATAATAATCATGACCAAACACATTTTTATTTAGCTCTACTTTTAAAAGGAGATGAGGATGCATCACTTTCAAAAAAACATTTCTACAAAGCATTGGAGATAAATCCTGATTTTGCAGAAGCTTACTTCGAACTTGCCGTTCACTCTGAAAATCATGGTGACATTAGCGAGGCTAAAATACACTTTCAAAAGGCAACTGAAGTCGATCAGAATTATGCAGATGCGTATTTTAATTTAGGAAGGCTCTGCTCACATAATCCGTCTGAATACGAACAAGCATACAGAAATTTTGAAACTGCATTAGAAATAGATCCTGAATTCGAGGAATGTAATTACTATTTTGGTAAACTGCTTGTTAAAGGCACTCAACTTACAAAAGACGGCTCTCTTATTCATAAACCAAATGTAAAAAAAGCAGAAAGCCTATTCCGCAATGCCATAAGAATAAATCCTCAATCCTCAATTGCATTGTATGAACTTGGTAAACTTTTAGCTTCTATTAAATCATATGTAGAAGCTTATAAATTTTTAGATAAATCGATTACTATTGATCCTAAATTTGCAGACGGACATTACGAATTAGCAGTTCTATTAATGAATCGTGATGCATTAAAAAAAATTAAGGCAAGTTTAAGTAATTCTAAAAAGCAAGGCTAACCTCCTCTTTTTTGTGCAACTCAATACCCCTGAAGCACTCCTAAGAAAAGCACTTTCTGTAGACCCTGCCCACACGCCAAGTTTAATAAAATTAGCTGAAATTCTCATTCATGATAAGAAATTAGAATCTGCCAATCAATGTCTGAGAAAGATAATTGATATCGGAATGGGCAGCGAGACTGTTTTCTTCTTTTTAGCTAAGATCAGTGTACAACAACAAAAGTGGGAAGAAGCTGAAAAGTACATTCGAGAATCTCTCAGACTAGATCCTCAAAATTACGATTCCCTTACTCTAGCACTTTTGATTTATCAAAAGATTGGTGACCATAATCAAGTCATTCAGAAACTTGAAACAATCGTAAGTTTTTTTCCAACAGATGCAAAATTCTTCTATAAGTTATCAAAGACACTGAAGACCGAAGACTTATATCATAGAAAGGTTTTTTTTATGGAGGAGGCCTATTCATTGGAAAATAATAATTCGGAGTATATTAAAGAATTACTTTATCTTTATGCAGACTCATATAAATACCCTTTTCTTAGACTCAGTGATATGGATGATGTATATCAAAAAGGTACAAGTATATGCACCGTCATTGAAAATGTTGAAGTATCTATCGAAGTTATTGAATCATGTTTATTATTTTTATTTTACTCAGAACAGTATAAAAAAATTATTCAATGGCATAAAAATCTATCAGTTTTTTCTAGTTCTTGTATGACAGCAAAGAGCAATCTCATCCTAGCAAAAACATATTCTATGCTAAATGATAACTCTAATTCTTTAAGAGTATTTACAGAAATATTATCTTCAAATAAGGACCACCTTATAAATATTCATTATTATCAAGAATTAGTTTATGGAAGCATAAATAGAATCTATAATTGTCGAAAACTGATCAATTCAATCAACTTGAAACTCAAGGAAACACAGATTGAAATAAAGGTTCATTTAAGGATGAATGAACTGCTTGAAGCCAAAGTACTTTTACACGACTTTAAGATATATAGTTCTTTATTAGTCGAATTTAGAAGTATGTTGAAAAAATTTAAGTCTTCTTGAAAAATCGGAAACCAAACGGAATAGATAAGAGGTATAAACAACTAAATATTGTAAAAAATAACCACATTTCTTTAATAAATATAGCAACAATCAAAATAGTCGTGATCATTAAAAATAAAGCCTTAGAACGGCTGATTGTTACTTTCATGTTCTTCGGTGATATTGTAGGGATTCTTGACACCATGAGTATACTAATAATCATCACCCACATACAGATGACGAATGGATAATTAGTTATTAAAATATCAACACCAAAGCGATCTAATGTAAATTGAAAAACTATTGGGAGTAAAGCAAGGAATGCTGCTGCAGGTGCAGGAACCCCAAGAAAGTAATCTATGCTCTGTCGGTTGGGTGGATATATTTTCGTATCGACATTAAATCTAGCTAATCTTAAAACACAGCAAGAACTGTATAGTAAGAATGGTATCCAGTACCATCCTAGTAAATAAGTATTAGCCATATTTATTTCGTCATCTTTTAGCCATAGAAACAAAATAATTGATGGGGTTACACCAAAGCTAATTGCATCTGCCAAGCTATCTAATTCAGCCCCAAATTGAGTCGATGCATTAAGTACCCTTGCTGTGAGTCCATCAATTAAATCAAAAAAAGAAGCAATAAAGATAAAAACAACGGCGAGCTTCCAATCACTTTCGAGAGCATACCTTATACCAGTCAGCCCAGAACACATTCCAATTGTTGTGAAAATGTTTGGTAACAAACGGAGTAATGATAACCTTTCAGGTCTTATAGAATCATTTTTGTTCAAAATAATAAAATTTAGTAAGCATTGAAGTATTTAATTTAGCTTTTGAAATAGAACTATTAGTTTTAAAATAGCTCCCTTACTAGATAGGGTTGGTGTAATGGAATGTACTCTCCAACCTGCTAATAATTCTTTGTTTGATTCTTCTTCAAGGATTTCGGCTAATTGGCTGCTTGTATCATCACCCTTAACTCTAAGACCTTTTGATTCAATTACCTTTGTTTTGTATTCGCTTACCATAATCCACAATAGATTTGCTTCAAAGTATCATTAGCTAACTTTTTCTTCCTTCACATCTCTTCCGTAATATTTGTTGTAGTACTTGTATCTAAAATAACCATAGCCATAATATCCAGAATAATAATAACCCGGTGCTTTCTTCTGTGGTAAATCATTCAATACAAGACCGAGTACTCGTGCCCCTGTTTCTTCAATGCTCTCAACTAAATTTTTAACAATTTTTCGAGCCACTTTTCCATAGCGAGTGACAAACAAAACTTCATCTGATTTTCTAGCAATGGCCAGCGAATCGGGAAACAACCCGATTGGGGGGCTATCAATTATAATCACATCACACATGCTTTTGAGGGCATTGTGAACATCATCAAATTCCTTACTTTCAAGCAGTTCGGTTGCAGCACGAGTTCTTCCCCCAGATGGAAGAACTAGCAGGTTTGGGTGAATTTGAACCGTTATTTTTTGGGCTAGATCTTGTAATGTTTCTTCACCTTGATGGTTAATCAAAGTTAAAAGTCCTTTTTCATTATCTATGTTGCAAAATTTGTGCAAACCCGGTCGACGCAAGTCAAAATCTATCAAAATTGTTTTCTTACCATGATTCGCACAACTGTAAGCAAGATTTGCAGATATAAGACTCTTTCCTTCACTTGGAATTGCTGATGTTATAAGCATGGTTTTGGGATTACCTGCAGAAGAGTTCATCTGAATTTTGCTGAACATACTTCTGAAAGATTCAGTTAATCCATCGTCAAGGTCGTTACCAACGATCAAAGGCCTTTCCCTTTCTTCAATTTGGGATATTTTGGGAATCCCCCCCATCAAGTCTCTACCAATGAATACCTCAACATCCCATGGAGACTTCACTCGATTATCAATAAATTCTAGAGCAAAAGGAATAATAAAGAAAATAGCAAAACCTAACATTATCCCGTCACGTTGAATTTTATTTCTATCCGGAGTAAAGGGTCCACCAGGCAGGAATGCGAAGGATTCCTTATTCAAAGGCTCTTCCTGTTCGGATGGTAGAGCTTGTTCTATGCGAACATCGTTTAATCTTTTATGAATCTGGTCGGTAGTTCTTGTTACTACTGCTAATTGCCTGTCGAAATTCTTTAGGTTTTCTTCAATCTCACTTAATTGCCTCGATTCTTCTTGGACCTTAGACATCGCTTCCATAAATTCTTTTTCCTGTGCTGAAAGTTGTAAATGCTTATCTCGTAAGTCTTCTATCGAAGATTTAACTTCAAGGTTGAGTGCTTCTTTAACTTTTAGCACTTGTCTCGCATTTTCCTTCATTTTAGGGTGATTCTCCAGATAGCCAGTACCCGTTTCTTCATAATCCTTTCGTTGGAGTTCAAGTTCGTTTAACTTTCTACGCAAGGAAGGGACCGAACCATAATTTTCTATAGCATCGATTTCGAAAAACTCCTTAATTGTAGCAATATCGTCGGCTATTGAATTTGATGAAGTGGTTTGATTTTCAGCGCTTATACGAACTTGGATTTGAAGGATCTGACGTAGCAAAGAGTTGATTTTTATCTGCTCTAATTTAGCACTCGTTATCTCTCCTTGATATTGTGATTTCCTGGTAGATGTGTTTGTTTTCTCATCTTCTAGAAAAGGTAAATCATATTTTTTCTTAAATCTTGATTGCTCATTCGAAATTCTTTCTTCTTCGGCAAGACTTTTTTCGAGCAATACCTCTAGCACACTGCGCACATTTTCAACCTGCTGGCTCTTTCTGCTATTATGAAGTTTTTCGTACTCAGTTTGAGCGACATCAGCAATAATTTGAGCACCTCTAGCCGATCTTGCCGTAGAAGATATCGTAAACCTAGGACGCCCCTCTGATGGAGGAGAAACTCCTATTGAATAAGAAACCGCAGATCCAACATCAACGGGTATCCCATCTTTTAAATAGGGTGAAAGTATGTGAGACTTCAACTGAGGATTATCCTTAATATGCTGAATGACATTAGCACGAAGATCTGAACTATTTAATCCATCTAAATGCTTGGCAACTAAGCCCTGAATATGCTGATCTCTATCGACTTTTTGCAGATTGAGAATAGCAGGTGGCGGAATGAGACGAAATGATGAGCTTGAACGATACAGTTCGATTCCTTGAGACTTTACATAAATGTATGCGAGCGCAACAGGAACTGAAAGAGTAATTGCCAATAGCCACCTATCCCGAAGGATAAGAAGGAAGTCTCCCACTCCCTTAACCCTAGTTGAGTTGTTTGGCTTATGATTTGTTTGTTCGTTAAATTCTTCCATCATAGTAATCTTTCAGGTACCTCAATTCTATCCCCTGGATAAATCCAAAACCGTTTAGCCTTTGAAGATGATCCAGAACTCATGGACTCTACATCTATCTCGTAGGTTTTAGATCCAGTTTGATTTCCCCTTTCATCAAAAAAGGTTCTAGTAACATAAACCCTGTTTTTTCGTGCTATATCACTGAACCCACCGGCTCTTGCAATCACTTCTACGATGTTCATTGCCTCAACTTCTGGTGGAAAGGCATAAGGACCCTTTCTGTTTACTGACCCCGTAAGAAATACGACTCTTTCAACATACTTGGTGATTCTGATTTTTACATCGGGCCGGGCAAAGATTTTTCTTTTGATGTACAACTCTTCAATATGTTCTTGTGCCTGCTTGAAGCTCTTCCCTACAACAAACACTTCACCAATGTGAGCAATTTCAATTTTGCCATCATTGGTTATCCTCCCTTCTGAAGTGCAATCTTGTTCTCCGCGCACTGTTATTTGAACCCGGTCTCCATACCTAAGTTTATAACCGGTTGGATCTTTAAGTACTGATGGATCATGGTGAAATGGTACTTGTCCAAAAGCGGATGGAATGACCCAAATAAAAATTATCTGCAGAAGCAAAAATAATGGTGATAAATTAGCCTTCATATTAATCTAAAACCTACCAGTGATTTGAGCATTCAAAAGGTGCCTATTGTATGTTCCTGATCCTTTATCCATAAGACTGAAATCATATCCGGCAGAAGAATTAAAAATTCTATTCAAGCGTTTACTTACCCCAAATCCAAAACCATAAGTGTCCATGGAACTACCCTCATTCACAGTCGCTGGAGATACCGTGTAATCGGTTGGGTATGTATATTCTGTTCGACTCAAACTCAAATAAGAATTACCGGTAAGAGATTCTGTAAATCGATGGGACAGCCCTGATCGAAAAGTTGTGCTAAAGGTTGAAAAGCCTTGTGCTGTTGGAGAAAAAGTCCGGCTTAATGAATAGTTGGATGATGTTTTAGTGTTATGTTTCCATTGCAGGGAAACGGATGTAATGATGTTGTCTTGATCACCTTGGCCTGCCTGTAAATAGTTAATTTTACTGTACCCCAAGGATGTGCTACCGCTGAATTTCGATGACCATTCACCATCTGCACCAATTGTGATGGAATGGTTATGTGAATCTGTTAAATTCGAAACTCCTTGGGTATTGTATGCTTTTGATTTAGAAAATGTATAGCTAGAGAAAAAATCTAGCTTCTCGGAATAAATGTAAAACGCCCGGAAATTAAGAGGTAAAGTAGAGAAATCTAAATTCGGGCGGTCCTGATCGTTGCTAGCCGATTGATAAAATCTATAGGAATATGAAGTTCCACCTCCTAATCCAAATTTTGGGCTATGATTATACCTTACATTAAGACCTGCTGTTAGGTAAGTGTAGGAAACTAAATTTTGATCTAAAACACTAGCACCAATTGATTGGCCAACATCAAATGTGGATTCAAATCTAATCTTGGCATTATTAGAAATACGTTTTTTTAGAGCCAAGGTATCATCAAAATCTATTTCTATTGAAGTCGTCGGAGCAATATAACTTTTATCGTTATTGAGAAAATAGTGCGAAATAGAAACTCCCGCAGAGCCCGATATTTTTAGTAATCCAAATTTGTTTGTATAATGTAATGCTGGTGAAAAAGTTAAAATCAGATCATTTTCACTTTTCATCTCACCCACTGGAACTTGCGCACTTCCAGGAGAATTCTTTATCGCGTTGAATTCATTCGTTGGAAGCATAAATACACGGGAATCGTAGGTTGCTTTCACAGATGCTGACGCGTCTAATTTACCATACTTACCCTCAACAATAGCTGTACAATCAGATGCGAAAATACAACCAACTAAAAGAAGGGTGGAAATTGAGGTAAGGTTCATGTTTGAACGACCTTACATTGAATTTCTCAATCCATTGCTTGTCAATCTAATGATAAAAATACAAAATATATACTGAGTAATGACAAACTTACACATTCTAAGTCTCAGTTATTTCATTTTTTTAAGCTGGGCTAAAGGAGGGTTAGCCGACGACTGGAGCAGAGATGTAAGGATTTTTCTGAGTTTAATAATTTTGATTTTGTTTTTGATCAAAAAATCCAAGTTCATTCTTTCCCAAAAGCTCTCTTTTTTTCCAATACTTTTTTCCGTAGGATTTTTCTTGGTCTGCTCTCTGAATTTGAATTCTGATAAGTTGGACGCTCAATTACTCAAAGAACTAGATTACAAAGAGAGAGTAGACCAATGTAATTCGCTATCGAAAGCTAGGGTAATTACTGAGGCGATCAGAATGGTAGAAAATACGACAAGAATCGACCCTTCAAAAGGGTTGACTTTGTTTTTGGACTTTAAAAATAGATACGAGGATAAGTTCGACCCTCCCAAAGATGATGATTTATGGTTGTTGATTAACCAAATTGAAAAGAAAATCACGAACAAAAGATTTAATTTTTTACCATCTTCAATAAATCTTAATTTCGATGATTACTTGGAGTTTTATTTCTTATTATTCCATATCGTACTAGGATATATCTTTTATTCAATCACATCAAAAAACCCGAGATTACTTGAGACCACATGTATTGTGTTATTCCTTAATTGTGCCTTACTGGCTATTATTGGCATAGTCCAAAAGATATACTATGTACCCAATGACCATGCCTTAGAAATTCTTGGCATCTGGGATACACCTGAGCCTAGATATTACTTTTCTACTTTTACTTATAAAAACCACTGGAGTACCTTTTGTTTGTGTTCTTTCCTCATTGGAATATGCGTTTGCGTTAACAAGTGGCGATTTCTTGGTCAGGACGCAAAACGTTCGCCTTTATTCTTAGGGACCCTGCTTTTAAATCTACCTATATTAGCCAGCATCCCCTACTCTGGGTCTAGGTCAGGATGCATACTACTCGCTATAATTTTAATTATATTTCTTGTGAGATATTTTTTTAGATTTAAGAAATATGAATTACAAAAAAGTCTACTTCTTTTCAGTATTATTATAACATCTTCAATGGCAATTATTCTGTTTAGTTTTTCAAAGAGTTCAACTTATTTAGAAATGAAAAAAAATAGTTTAACTCAGATTGAAAATGCACTAAACGGGAAGCCGCCATTAAGGATTTCCATCTGGAAAGATACCATTACACAGATCAGGGATAAACCGTGGTTAGGTCATGGATACAAAGGGTTCCAAACATTCAACCCAAAATATCAGTCAGAGATTGTCAGATTTGAGCGATCGAAGGGGCTTGCGAATGCACATCGTCCATACATTCCGTTAGTTGCACACGCACACAACGATGTATTGGAATGGATTTGTGATTACGGTTTAATAGGATTTTTTGTAATCATATTACCATTTGTAGTTACTCATTTCAGTTTAGCATTTCTGGTAAAATCAACTTCTCTAAATTTACTGCTACTCTCGTCTCTTCCCGTTTACATAATGAGTGTGATTGACTTTCCTACAAGAACCCCCGCTTGCTTGGCTCTTTTTTCCATAATCATTGGCCTAACTTTAGGATATTTTTCCAACAGAATCAAAAATTGGATTTGAGTTTGCCATACAGACACATTTGGAGGAATATTAAGAACATGCCCCATCGATTGTTGCATGTTGTTTTTGTTTACACAGCGCTAGCTTTTTCAACTAGCGTCTTACTTGCTCAAGTAAGTCAATCTTCTGTTCAAAGTGCACTTCTCATCAGTTTAGATAGTTTTGGTGAAAACAGTTCAACTTCACCTCAAAGACGGTCATGGAGTGAAGCTACCATTGATGAAAAGAGGGCAGAACTCGGCACTGATGTTTTGCTCGGAATAGAGAACGAAAGGCAAAACAGTGCGTTCAAGGCAACCCATGGTAATATCTTTCCTAGCAATCAGGAATTAGTTTCATTATTAGACGAGGTTTTCCAAGATGATGTAACTCTACAAGATCTACAAAGCGCCATCGAATACCTTGTTAATAATGACTTCGGTTTAACGAAAGATTCACTTTTATCTGCTATAAAATCACTAATCCTTGCATACAATTCATCCCTACAAAGAAACCCAAATGCTTCTGCAGTTGATTCATACGACCAAGTTCCCCACATGTTGCTCAGATCCATCCTTCCAAAATCTCAAACTTTAGGTAGCACTGGACCTGCTTTGATTAGGGATCTCAGTCAACTTACAATGGAAGCGGTTCTTGAAGATCAACTCTCCGAGGATGTTGTAAACCAATTAGCTTCCGCATTCAGCGAAGAAGTATTTCTGCTGGTGAAAGATCCAATCTCTTTTTTCAATGCCCGAAATTCAATGACAACTGGGGAAGAAGTTAAAGATTTCCCCAATTTCGATAACACCGTGGACAACCCTGAAGATCTCCTACTCGAAATTGGGATTAGGCCAGGATTAAGTAATATAGAACCCGATAGGCTAACAGAAAATCAAGAGATGGATTATGGTGGATTAAGTGGTTTTGACCCGGACAAAACCGGTGTTTTTCAAGATTTAGCAATCGGTTTGACCCAAGGATACTTAAACCAGAAATCACTCAAAGGTAACCTTACAGAGCAAGACTTCATCCAACTCACTAAAGGCTTAGAAACCAACGCTCCCAGTACTCAAAACAATGGCATTGTGGAACCTTCAATTATTTCTTCTGTAGTGGATAGTTTATTAGATCAAATCCATGCATCCAATCTTACTGCGACAAACACCCCTGGAGATAATGGCATAAGCCTCTTTGCCTATGACATCCTCAAATCAATTTCTAATGGATTTCTTTTGTCCTCTTCGGTTGCATCATCCTCATCCGAAAATTATTTAGATTCAGGACTGCATATTAAAAGTGCTGAGCTTATGTCTAGAAGCTTAAGTCAATCAGCGATTCTTCATTCAACACAGAACGCGGAAGCGGATGAACAAGAATGGACGGTGAACCTATTAAATGCGGGAAGGATTAGCGAATCGATTGCACATGGTGCGGCTATGGGCAGCCAACTTGCGATGGTACAACCAAAATCCATGGATTATGGTGATAACTTTGAAGTTTTTACTAATAGTCGCAGAGAGATTGCAAAATCTGTTGCTAGAGGGGCTGCAAATGGTGCGGTTAATGCATCCTCATGGCTTAGCAGTTATTCATCTGAAAACAATGACATTGAGACTATTCTTACTGCCTCTGAGATTGAGGAAGTCTCTAGAGGGGCTGCACTCGGTGCAATGATTGGAAACACCGGACTGGCAGTCTACTACCCTACCGATCAACTTGTTCCAATTATTAACTTTACCGCACAAGGAGCTTCGTACGGCAGTACAAGTTCTACCAATCTTAGTGATGTCAAAAAAGATGGAACCGAAACCATTGATGTTTCAATTACCCGGGAAAGTGCTATTGGTTCATCAATGGGGGCTGCTTTCGAGCCGACTGTTCTTCTTCAATTGCGTCCTGATACTCGCACTAAAGACGCACAAACCATTAGCCATTTAGAAGCTGCATCCTTTGGATCTACCTACGGTGCAATATTGGGAATTCAAGCAAATCCTAAACCACCAACTCCAAATAACAAGTTGGGTACCGGGCAGGATGATCGTGTTATTGAACTCAAACAAGCAGCAAAGCAAGGATCCATCGAAGGCTCCCTTTCCGGAACTCAACTTGCACTTGGGCTTGAAGATACATCCCAAGAATCCCTTCAGTCAAAAGCTGAAATTCTTAAGGCGATAAATAAATCCAACGCAAATGCGGCTGCTAATTCTAACCAAAGCTCTTCTTTAAATTCATTACGAACAAGCTCAAGAGACATGTTACTTCTTATGAAAAAATTTGGAATCAACCCAAGATTCACCAATCCTGCTAAAATTTATAAAAGACCTGTTGTTGTCCAAGTTGATGAACCACCTATTGACGATGAACAGGAAGAAGCTTTTAAGGACGCATCTCCCCTTTAAATTAACTTATCTATGAAAAATCATTCAGACTTTGGTCTGATCGGCTTGGCGGTTATGGGACAAAACCTCGCCCTCAATATTGCGGATCATGGCTTCAAAATTTCAGTCTACAATCGCACTTTTACAAAGACTGAGAAATTTCTATCTAAAAACGATTACAGCGAAAATCTAGCTGGGTTTGAAAACCTTGAAGGCTTTGTTGGTTCGCTGCAAAAGCCCCGCAAAATTATTGTCATGGTGCAAGCAGGCAATGCAACAGATGCCGTTATTAATTCGCTTGTTCCTCTTTTAGATGAACAGGACATTATTATTGATGGTGGCAATGCCAAGTGGACAGATACGATAAGAAGGGAATCAGACCTTAATAACCAGAATATCCATTTTGTTGGATCAGGTGTAAGTGGTGGCGAAGAAGGTGCTCGCTTTGGTCCATCTTTAATGGCTGGAGGTTCCAAGTTTGCTTGGGAGCAAATTCAGGAAGCTTGGTTAGCTATCTCCGCAAAAGTAGACGCTCAGACAGGCAAACCCCTCATTGGAGCAAGCCAAGGAAAACCAATCTCTGGAGGCGTACCCTGTGCCGCTTATATTGGCGAGAATGGTGCGGGTCATTATGTAAAAATGGTTCACAACGGTATTGAATACGGCGACATGCAAATGATTTGTGAAGCCTACCACTTGATGAAAAACATTTTAGGTATGTCCGCAAAAGAAGTGGGGGAAACTTTTGAGATTTGGAACAATGGTGAACTTGACTCCTTTCTAATGGAAATTACTGCAGATGCCCTTCAACAAAAAGACCCAGTCACCGACGGTTACCTTGTGGACCATGTGCTAGATGCTGCGGGTCAAAAAGGTACTGGTAAATGGACCTCAGTAAATGCATTAGATATGGGCACGCCAGCACCAACAGTTGCTGAAGCAGTATTCGCCCGCTGTATGAGTGCCGTCAAAGAAGAGAGAGTGCATGCGAGCAAACTATTAAAAGGTCCCGATTCACCTAATATTGATCGGACAAATTTTTTAGAAGCTATTCGGGGTGCTTTGTATTGTTCAAAAATATGTTCCTATGCACAAGGTTTTCAGCTGATGCAGGCGGCTGCAAATGAATATAATTGGGTCCTAAATTTCGGTGAAATCGCTCAGATTTGGAGGGGTGGTTGCATCATCAGAGCAGCCTTTCTTCAAAAGATTACTGAAGCATATCAAAAAGACCCTTCATTGCCTAATTTACTTTTAGACAATTACTTCTGTGATTCCATAAGACGAGATCAATCGGATTGGCGAAGAGTGGTTTCAACTGCTGCCTTAGAGGGTGTTCCAACACCTACTTTTTCCTCTGCTCTCGCCTATTACGATTCATATAGGAGTGCAAGCTTACCCCAAAACCTCTTACAAATTCAGCGGGATTACTTTGGTGCACATACATACGAGAGAACAGATCAGCCTCGTGGCAATTTTTATCATACCGATTGGCTTGCCCCTGAGAGACCCCAATTCAAAGCTTAATCAAACCTAAAGACAGCCTGATTAACTGATGGTTAGTCAAGTGTTAGATATAAAGACCTCACTCTTTGATAATCAGATTCTTTATCAGTAGACTCCAATATGAAATCAAATTCGTGATCTCGCTCAAGTTCACTTTTAGCATTTTCTAGTCGAGTCTGTCTTTGTTGGGCGTCTTCGGTGGCACGCTTATGCATTCGTTTTTCGAGTTCTTTCAAACTTTTAGGTCGGATAAAAATTGTCTTCAAACACCCCCGAAGACTTTCGTTGATAGCACAAAAATTACGGAGACTTTCCGCCCCATTAACATCAATATTGAGAAGGATATTGACTCCCCTACTCTGGGCTTCCAGAACCGTTTTTTTTAAAACTCCGTATTTATTTCCATGAATGATTTCATGTTCCAAAAACTCACCTTGCTCTAGTTTTTGATCAAATTCTGATTTGCTAAGAAAATAATAGTCAACTCCTTCCTTCTCTCCAAATCTAGGCGGGCGAGTTGTTGCCGTGATTAATCGGCTTAGTGAATCTTTAAATTCATCAATTAAGCGTTCACACAATGTGGTTTTCCCGACAGCCGCAGGTCCTGAAATCGCCAAGATTAAACTCATGAAAGGACAACCAGTTTATTCAATATGTCAAAGATAAGATTGATATCAGTATTCCACAAAAGACGATGAACACACCTAGGGCTTCAAATCTTCCTGACTTTTCATTGAGCCATGTAATGCAGTCTCGCATCCTGTAAGGCCAAGCTCCGAAATAAAGTGCGAGAACTATTAGTAAATAAATTATCGTTACTAAAAAAAGCCGAGTGAATGCCTCCTGTAAAAACAAAGCGTCTAAAACCTCGCGAGAGAAAAGCAAAACTAACATAGCTAATCCTCGCACAGCCAAAAAGTCAGGTGTATATTTAAATGATAGTACTGCAACAACCACGGTAATTCCACCAATTAACAACTTATAACTCCCAAAGTCAGCTTCACCCAAATTTGCGATATGCCGCCATAAAAACCAAACTGTTGCAAGAGTAACAAGCCACAGGCTGCAATGATTTGATCTTGGGAATTCCAAAACATAAGAACGTAGATTAGATTTCGGAGCGTAAATTAATACACCGAACAAAATAAGTAAAATACCAGTTGCGATACTCGCAGCAAAAGTAGTCATTGTAACATTAATTTTTGTTTAGTGAGCTAATGCCCCCAATAGGCTCGATGATGTGGCTTCAGTCACCTTAATCATTCGTATTTTCCCTATTAAAGAGGCATCTCCTTTGAAGTTTATTTTTCGGAAGCATCGTGTTCTTCCCATTAGTTGCCCCCCACCCTTTCTGGCTATGCTCTCAATCAATACCTCAACCTTACTGCCAACAAGAGAAACATTAGATTCCAGGGATTGCTCGGCTAAAATTTGCAGCAGCTCTTGATTGCGATCCTCGAGCTCATTCTTGTCTACCTTACCTGCCATATGTACAGATGGTGTTCCAGACCGATCGCTGTATTTAAATATGAAACCCATTTCAAATCCAGCTTCGATAAACGCCTTTTTGGTAAGCTCGAAGTCTTCTCTCGTCTCACCGGGAAAACCAACGATCACATCAGTACTCAGCCTCATGCCTGGTACATTTTTCCGTAATTTTTTTACAATAGAAAGAAATTTTTCGATTCGATAAGGACGGTTCATCGCATCTAAAATACGATTCGAGCCACTTTGCATAGGTAAATGAGCGTACTTTCCCAGCTTGGGCAAACGAGAAAATGCCTCGATTAAGTCTTTACCAAAAGAAATAGGATGGGGAGATGTAAATCGAATTCGTTGGATGCTAGGAAGATGATGAATTTTTTCTAGGAGCTGGACAAATGGGGATTTTCCACCCACACGAGCAAACTGGCCCCTTCCATAAGCATTCACAATTTGTCCAAGCAAGGTTACCTCTTTAATTCCACCCTTAGCTAATTCCTCAATCTCTTCGAGGATTTCGTTCATGGGCCGATATCTTTCACTCCCTCGGGTTTTAGGTACAATACAAAAGGAACAATTCATGTTGCAACCTTGCATGATCGAAACAAAAGCAGAAGGCCCCATGCCCTCAGTAAAATGGTGTTTTATTTCATTTTGGGAACCAGTCTCTTCACCTAATTCAATCATTGGACGAGCCGTCGATGCATTTCTCAACAGATTGGATATGTTATGAAATTGTTGAGTACCAGCAACTAAACTAAGGCCCGGTAAATCTTTTAATAAACTTTCTCCTCGATTTTGCGCCATACATCCAATTACTCCTACCAATGGCTTTCCTTTCGAAGAAGACTGGCTCAACAGCCTAGATGCTTTTCCTATAGCTTTTTGCTCTGCTTTTTCACGAACGCTACATGTATTTAAGAGAACTACATCTGCACCTTTCTCTTCGCTGGTTATTTCATGCCCGTCCTCAATTAATTTACAGGCAACAGCATCTGAATCACGCTCATTCATCTGACAGCCATATGTTTTAATGAAGACTTTGCTCATGAAAAGAGTCTAAACTATAAGAAGCGTTTGGTCGGTCAATCGTGAACCCAATTACATACTTGGCTGAGATACTTGATCGTGCATGAGTTTAACATTTTTAGTCTGCCTCCATCAACATGACCATGCTCAAAAAGGATGACATTACAGCCTATCAATTGACCTACTTCCCAGTCGTGACAGCTATCTCCTACAAGGATAACTTCACTCTGATGAAAACCGAGTCGAGAGAGGTGATCCGAAGCTCTTTCGCCTTTTCCTTTCGCCTCGATATTGTTAGCCCCATCAATTTCTAAGAATAATGAATGAACACCAAAATGGTTCGTAAAAGACTCAACATCAGTTTGTTTACCCGCAGATAAAATCGAGTGTGATATGCCTTTTGAATTTAATTTCTTAAGAGTTTCTATCGCTCCAAAATGTAAATCACATTCTTTGTATCTAGTTCGATATTGTTGGATGTAAGTTTCATTAAGGCACTCATATTCGGTGCCATTACTAGGAAGTCCTAATGTTTTATAAAATTCATTAACGGGGAAAAAGAACTTTTGCTTATAATGACGAACCGAAATCTCTGAAATGTTACGAATGATTAGCTCTTGGTTCAAAATTTCTACGCATAAATCGACATCATCAACGAGCGTTCCGTTCCAGTCCCAAATAATATGCCTTATCATTTTAAAAAGTTCAATACAAGGTGCACGAATGTGTAGAAAATCTTAATGTTAATGAATTTAAGAAAAGAGATGAAAAGAGTAATAGGTAAAATGAGTTTGGCACTTATCGCTTCTACCCATAGCTGTCTTAGCAAAGCATCTAAATTTCTTGCGTTCAAGTGAGTATACAACAAATTGTTGAGGATTAATTATTAAATACCATGGCTAAGTCTACTGATAAAACTGCAAATAAAACAACATCTGACCTAGATCTCGCACTTCAAAGTATTAACAAAAAATTTGGCGAAGGTGCGCTTATGAAACTCGGAGACGCTACCAAAATGAATGTTTCAGTTATATCAACCGGATCACTAGCGGTTGATCTTTCTCTGGGTGTGGGCGGATTACCGAGAGGTCGAATTGTCGAGATTTATGGACCCGAATCATCAGGTAAAACAACTTTTTGCCTTAGTGTAATTGCAGAGGCTCAAAGAAAAGGAGGCAATGCAGTTTTTGTCGATGTAGAGCATGCACTTGATCCTCGATACGCAAAGATAGTTGGTGTGGATCTCGATAACCTTATGGTTTCCCAGCCAGAAAGTGGGGAGGATGCCCTCAATATTACTGAAACATTGATTCGATCGGGCTCGATCGATGTAATTGTACTTGATTCAGTTGCTGCACTTGTTTCCAGACAGGAACTTGACGGTCAAATGGGAGACACAACAGTCGGTCTACAGGCAAGAATGATGAGCCAGGCAATGAGGCGACTGACTGCGGCAATTTCCAAAACAAACTGTGTATGTATTTTCACAAACCAAATAAGAGAAAAAATTGGAGTAATGTTTGGCAGTCCTGAAACCACACCTGGTGGAAGAGCACTTAAATTCTTTTGTTCTGTCCGAATGGATATTAGGAGAATTGGCCAGATTAAAGAACCAGATGGAACGGTAACAGGCTCACGAACGAGATTAAAAATTGTTAAAAATAAAGTAGCTCCACCTTTTACTGCATGTGAATTTGATATTATGTATAATGAAGGTATCTCCAAAACGGGCTCGGTCATAGATCTTGGCATAGAACATAATATTCTGACAAAAAAGGGTGCATGGATATCATTTGATGGAGATCTCGTTGGTCAAGGAAGAGAAGCGGCAAAGCTCACCTTAGCTGAAAACCCAGAAATGTTTAAAAAAATTACATCTGCGATTATGGAGAAGGTTCAAGTAACTGTAGGATCTGTGCTTGCCCAAGTTGATCCAGAAGAAGAATAGAAAAGAAAGAATTCACCATTCCATTTGTGATGGAAACCATATTTGCACCGGCAACTCCTGTCGGTAAATCTGCCCTATCTGTAATCAGAACAAGTGGGCCACTTTCAATAAAAGTAAGTGAAGAAGCGTGTAATTTTCGGAATCCAAAGCCGAACCAGTCGAGGTTAGTTAACTACATTGCGCTCAATGGTAAATTAATCGATCAGATAGTCATCACTTACTATAAAAAGGGCCGATCTTACACGGGAGAAGAAGCTCTGGAAATTTCCTGCCATGGTAACCCTCTCATTGTAGATCTCATTTGTGAAGATTTAATGAATAGAGGTTGTAGGCTGGCATTGCCTGGTGAATTTACAAAGTTAGCTTTTTTAAATGGGAAAATAAACCTCACTGAAGCAGAATCGGTAGCACAAGTAATCTCTGCACATAGTATTCAAGCACTGGATGCTGCGAATAGAACAATACAAGGAGAATTATCCTCAACTTTAAAGAGTCTTCAAGAGGAACTTATTGAAATACAAGCACACATAGAGGCCTATATTGACTTCCCTGAAGATGACTTAGGTATCCCTGATCAAAGTGCTATCAGCGATAAAATAAACAACTTAATCAATCAACTCCAGATTTTGTTAAAACAAGCGAATAAAGTTGATTTATTGGAAAGAAATATTCGTGTGGTGCTTATAGGTCCTCCAAATGCAGGAAAGAGTAGCTTATTCAACCGGTTAATAGGAACTTCTCGTGCTCTTGTTCACGAAAATGCAGGAACCACAAGAGATTATCTTGAGAAAGAAATTAGAATAGGAAACCACACCATCACTTTGGTGGATACAGCTGGTATACACCAAACAAATAATGAAATTGAAAGTGCGGGCGTTAGATTATCATCAAAACAAGCTAATTTAGCTGACATCATCCTATGCATAGGAGACTGCACCCTACCCTACCCTAGTCAATTTTCCACAGATTTTAATAATTTAGTTAATCAAAAACCAGTGATATTCGTTGAGAATAAATCTGACCTAGGAATTAAGAAACAATATGAAATTCCCTTTAAGGTTTACTGTTCCAAGTTAGTAAGTTGCAAAACTGGTTTTGGTATAGAGGAACTGACAAACACCTTAGATGATTTAATCAAAGACACTTTTTCTAGTAGTGAAAATACACCATTTTATATAGGCAAAAGACTTAAAGGATTAACTCAAGACTGCCTCAAGAACCTTTTAGACTTTAAGGAACAACTTGAAACGAATACAGGTTTAGAAATTTTATCTCCAATTTTAAAATTTGCACGAGAAAACATTGATGAAATGATCGGCTATAAGACAAATGAAGATGTTCTAGATAAACTTTTCAATAATTTTTGTATAGGCAAGTAATGACCCTATTTCCAAATAATCAAAATGATCCTTATGATGTAATCGTATGCGGAGCAGGACATGCTGGCTGCGAAGCCAGTTTATCTGCTGCTAAACAAGGGGCAAAGGTCTTATTACTAACTGGTAATTTAGATACTATTGCACAGATGAGTTGTAATCCAGCAATTGGGGGCCAGGGTAAAGGTCAAATTGTTCGAGAAATTGATGCCTTAGGAGGCGAAATGGCGTTAAATACTGACCATTCAGCTATCCAATACAAACTTCTAAATACTTCAAAAGGCAAAGCAGTACAGGCACCCAGAGCACAATGTGATAAGAAAGCTTA
Source organism: Opitutales bacterium (assembly GCA_038103695.1). Taxonomy (GTDB): domain Bacteria; phylum Verrucomicrobiota; class Verrucomicrobiia; order Opitutales; family Seribacteraceae; genus Chordibacter. Next base: position 2,229 of record JAYNZN010000005.1, on the reverse strand, counting down.
CCAATTAAGGATGAAACATGTCTTAGAGTTATGCCAAAATCTTACTATTTTTCAGGCTATGGTGAACGGGTTGATTGTTTGTGACTCAAAATGCACCGGTGTGGAAACATCAATGGGTTTAAATTTCTACGGTAAATCAATTGTTGTGACAACAGGTACCTTTCTACAAGCTTCTACACACATAGGTGAATCAAAATCTGAAGGTGGACGGTTAGGCGACCATGTAGCTAAAGGGCTTTCTTCCCACTTTGTCATGAACGGCATTCAGCTGAAAAGATTTAAGACAGGGACTCCGCCGAGGTTACTTGGTAAAACACTAAATTTATCTGAATTGGAAGTTCAATCTGGAGACAAAAACCCAACTAAGTTTGCATTCTATGACTCTAGACCTGAATGCGATGTGTTCCACGTGGAACATAACAAAAGATGGAAGCACGACAATTCCGTAGCTTTTGGCGAAAATCTTGTTAATTGCTATGTAACATCGACCACTTGCAAGACACATCAACTAATTAACGACAATTTAAATTTATCTCCGTTGTACAAGGGAGACATTGTCGGAACTGGTCCTAGGTATTGTCCAAGTATTGAAGATAAAGTCGTAAGATTCTCTTCTAAGGATTCTCACAAGATTCATCTTGAACCGGAAGGCATTAATACTGACGAATGGTATGTGAATGGGCTTTCAACTAGTTTACCGTTTCATATACAACAAGAAGTAATCAAGTCTATTCCTGGTTTAGAAAATGCAACGATCATCAGGCCTGCCTATGCAGTTGAGTATGATTACGCTCCTCCAACACAACTGAATAACAATCTTGAATCAAGACATGTGGACTCACTCTTTTTTGCGGGTCAAATTAATGGAACCTCTGGTTACGAAGAAGCAGCGGCACAAGGTCTTGTTGCAGGTATCAACGCCGCAAGAAAATCGCTTTGTAAATCCCCCCTTATCCTCGATCGTAGTGATGGTTACATCGGGGTCCTAATCGACGACCTTACCTCCAAGGGCGTAACCGAACCGTATCGCATGTTTACAAGCCGCGCAGAGCACAGACTTCTTTTTAACCACGGCAGCGCCGAATTTCGTTTCCTACAGAAATCACTGAAACACAACCTATTACCTTCATCTCGTATCAATAATATTACGACTCAAATTAAGTCTGTTGATGAATGGGTTCATAATTTGACTAATTTAAACTACGAGAAAGGTAAATCCTACTCACAGTATCTCAAATCTAATCCCAACACCTCCATAAAGTTCCCCGAGGATTTCACGCGGTTACCGAAATCTGTACAAGATGAGGTGATTTATCGTATTATTTATGACGGTTACCTTCAAAGAGAAACAAAAGCAGCACAACGATTACTGTCCGCAAATTTATTATCCATTCCATCTGATTTAAATTATAATGATTTACATGGTTTAAGAAACGAATCCAAAGAAAAACTTATCAATGCAAGACCAAGTACCCTTGGGCAGGCTAGTCGTATACCTGGCGTGAATCCTTCTGATGTCAGTATTCTTCACATTTATTTAAAGCGACAAAAACAATCTACTTCGGATCTTTCGTGAACAGTCGCAGATCCATGGGTGAGGATTGGTATCTTCAGCAAAGACTTAATCGAATTGATGGAGTAGGGGAGTATCTCAAACAACATATCATTCCAACTGCCCAACTTATGGGTGTGAATGAATTTTATCTCGAGATTGGATGCGGTCATGGCCATTGGCTCCATTCCTTTGCATCCCATGAACCTTCCAAATTATTTGTCGGAATTGACCTTATTTCTAAGCGTGTCCTAAAAGCCAACAATAAAAAATCTCTCAGTAACTTGAAAAACTTATATTTTTTAAAAGCTGAAGCATCAGAACTCCTTGATGCAATCAAAGGTAAATTGGAGGTTGCTTCTACTTTTGTCATGTTTCCTGACCCCTGGCCCAAAAAAAGACATTTTAAAAATCGTCTAATACAAAACGAATTTTTATTTCAGTTAGCCAAAACTTCGGTTCCTCATTCCTCTCTTTTTTTTAGAACTGATCACCCTGGGTATTTTGAATGGACATTGACTCATATTAACCAAAATAAGTTATGGAATCTTAAGAATGATAGCTGGCCACATGAGGCTGCAAGTTTCTTTCAGAATTTATTTGATCAATCGTTTACCTGTTCAGGTACAAAGTTATAAATTCTACTTTCCCCTATTAGATTATATTAAAATATGCAC
>JAYNZN010000077.1:0-2584 GCA_038103695.1 Opitutales bacterium | reverse complement strand
TGCATATTGTGCGAAACATAAAATATTCCCGCCGGTAGTTATTAAGAATTTTAAAGAACTTATTCAGCCCATCCATTGCTGAACTATCCGCTTTAAAACCATACTGGTTAAAAGTGTCAATAAAAAGATTAAAATATCTGAAAAAAGTTTGCATATTATTCTTTTTTAGTTGTTTTCACGCATTTTTATTAAATCTTTTCAACTCTCTTTTAGCGCGCAATAACTTATAATAATTGCTGTCACCTCGAACTTTTTTCTTACCACGGCCAGCCTGGCCACCAATCTGCCCCAAAAGCCTAGCCGCCTCTTTAATGCGGTCTTTTCGGTCAATAATCTGATAATTAATCCGTTCTCCAGTTGGTGCAATACAGTAGCCATGCCATTCATTATGACTGACCTCAGTTAAATAGTCCATATTCATATTCGCCCATATTTTCCACTTCCGATGTATGGCATTAGGCAATTGGAGCTTCATATGCTCTAAATTGTGTGCAAAACACTTACGAGTCTCGCCTTTATAGTGCAATGTTGCTGATAAGTCGTTTACCCATTTTTTCTGTCCTTTTCTCATTTTATCCTTTCACTAGTGCTTGCGTACAATATGGGCATAGTTATTCCCATTCAAGCCCTAAATAGGACTAAATTAGACCTTTTTTAACGCAAGGGTTAGCGAAGGATTATCTGAATCTTTCAGATAGCCTTGCACCGGCTGAAGCGGCTGGAGCCATGAACCGATTACCAGGCATAGCTGGTGCTTGGCGGGTAATGCGATTGGCGGGTTGGCGGGTTGGTGCTTTTCGGTCTGAGGGCATATAGTTTATATTCCTCTCCCCCGCATCGAAGGTTCCCCGATTGCCGGTGGCCGATTTAATTTGTTCGGGGGAGAAGGCGATGTACTGAGTACCGAAGCCTCCTTGGTCATATACATTCTTGATGATCATTCCATCATAACCTTTTTTCTGAGCTATTTCCCCAAGGTCATCAATCTGTATACTACCTTCATCAAAAGGGTCAGGAATATCGGTCCAACTGTTTTCTTTAGCATCCACTTCAAGAGGCTTTTTCAGTCTTAAATATGTTCCGTAAAGGCCATCTGCTTCATTCATTTGCTCAGGACTAATCAAATAATTTGTTCTTTGATTGGTGTAGAATTTAGCGACCTCAGCATTATCTGAGAAAAACACATTACCCTGTATTAAGTTGTATGGGTTTTCTCTACCTGTAAATACTTCCTTACCTGGACGATCACCTCGATAAACCACCAACGGCTCGCCGTTCTCATCGACTACCTTGGACTTGCCGAACCACTTCTTAAAGTATGGCGATTCCGTACCCTTCTCATTCCATAGCTTTGCGGCCTCGGCTTGCTTCCCCTTCCCCGCACCCGCTTCGCTTGCTGGCATGAAGAGCTTGTCGGGACCGCCTACCTCTTTTGTGTAAACGATACCTTTTCTTTTAGGCATTGGATATGGCGAATCATACCTTTCGGGATTAATCATCGGATATCCAAATTTACCTCCATCTTGAAAAGCAAAATCAGAATCCTCATCGACTAAGTGTTTATCGTAGTCTTTAGCGAACTCAGCTCTTGTTCTATATTGAATAGGTTCTCCGACTGTGACTTCTCCGATTACTCTTGCTTCATCGCCTTTACCAGTTGTGCGTACAATCTTTACACGATTACCAATTAAATTATCAAGTGAACGAGATCTTCTAGTTTCAATAGATTTTTGACCTGATACAATAAGGTCGGCAAATTTGTTATTTAGTTCATTTCTTACATTTACCGCAGTCATCACATCCTCTGCTGGCATGAAGAGTTTGTCGGTAATCTGCACATCGGCTTCATCGAAGATTACATAATTGTAATCGCCCTCGCCTTTGGATCGGGATGCTCCATCTAAATATTTGATGCCTGGTATGCCGGCTTCTTTTAATCGCCTGGAGATTTCAGCCTCGGGCATATCATCGAGTACATTATTGGTTATGTCCCGATAATCCTGTTCTTGTCGGTATTGCCAAGTATCCTCGCCCTCCTGTTCCCGTAGGAACTTCTTGAGCTTGTCCTGTACCCCTTTGGGCTGTTCGCCTAAAGTCTTATCATATAGCAGATACTCGTTCTCCTTCGGGGCGAGTTCGACTTTGTAGAGGGAGCCTTCATCAGACTTTGCTTCTTGTTTGTTTTTTATTACCTCTAAGGTTTCTTCAAACTGTTTTAGTCTAAAAGGGCTACTATTTTGGGGGTCAAGTCTTTGATTAACTTTTTCCAAATGGATCGCATCTTCTAAAGATTTTATAGCTCTAGCCCGATTACCTCTTGCCTGTCTTAATCTTAGGTTAGCATAGTGCTTATTGTTATAGGGATCGTAAGGCTGACCATCATATAATAATTTAGTCGGGTTTTCTACTTGTGTCAGTTTCTGCCTGTAATGCTCGGCAACTCCTTTTCTCCCCGCAAAGTAAAGCCCATGCCCATAAGCCTGTGCGCCCTCGCCCGTACCGATTGCCGATGTTCTGAATCTTCCCAAGGGTGCGCCCGCTTCGGGGGCAAAGGTGTGCGGTGTGCCGTGGTAGGCGGGGATGA
>JAYNZN010000076.1:0-2597 GCA_038103695.1 Opitutales bacterium | reverse complement strand
CCTCATGACCATGCTTTTGTAGGTGCTGCTTGATGGCTTCCTTATAATCGTAGCCAGCGTGATCTGTACCCAGTGCGATTTTCATAATTAAATAATAAGGGGATTAGAGGAAGGCTGATCGATCGAATTAAATGAGCCCTAATTCCATTTTACCTTCTTCAGAGATCATATCCTGGGTCCAGGGAGGGTCCCACACGATTTCCACCTCAGCATGATCAATCCCAGGAAGCTCAAGCACTTTCCCTTTGCAATCATCTGCAATAACCGGTCCCATGCCACAGCCTGGTGCTGTAAGAGTAAGGTCAACATAGGCCACACGCCCATGATCCTTGGTTTCTTCGATTTCAACTCTGTAAATAAGACCCAAGTCCACAACATTAACAGGTATCTCCGGATCAAAAACGGTTTTGAGATTTTCTTTAATTTCATCCGCATCGGCAGGTTTCGCATTGCCATCAGCAGGGAGTTTGGATGCTTCTGTAAGATTCTCTCCAAGAGCATCGGCATCGCGAGCAGCAATTCTGTACATTCCCTGTAGTGTCATCACTGTAAAGTTCCCACCCAATCGATGGGTGATGGTTACTTTTTCACCTCTGCCCAAAGTGAATTCCTCGCCATGGGGAATCAATGTGGCAACTACATCTCTGTTGAGTTCTACTTCTTGCTGGCTCATTGAAATAAATTAAGAGGATAAGGAATCGGAGAGTGAATTCAAAGCAAGCTCTCTTGTTTCCTTGTGGTCAATTTTGTTAATAGATTCGCTGAGGTATCCCAAAGCTATCAACTTTTCTGCTTCCCTTTTATCAATTCCCCTGCTGTGCAAATAAAAAAGCTCTTGCGGATCTATCCTACTGGTGGTTGCTCCATGGCTACATTTAACCTCGTTTGCTAGGATTTCAAGACCTGGCAAGGAATCGGCTTCCGCCTCTGGGCTAAGCAAGAGATTTCGATTGGTTTGGTAGGCATCGGTGTGTTGGGCTTCTTCATCTACCTTGATCAGTCCGGAAAAAATAGACTTTGATTTCTTCCGCAGAGCATTCTTGCAGAGAAGGTTGCTGGTGCAGTGTGGTGCTTGATGAACCTGAATCGTTCTTTGGTCAAAAAGCTGATTATGATCTCCCAGAAATACTGAACCATACTCAAAATGAGCTCCCGGTTCTTGTAATACTCCCTTAGACTCAATTCTAGATTGCCCAGTTCCTAAGTGAAGATTTGATGAGTGTAAGTAAGCGTTTTTTCCGATAAGAAAGTTTTCCAATTGTATAACTGTTGCACTAAGCGAGCATTCCTGTATGACAACACGATTTAATCTAGCCCCTTCTCCAAGCTGAACCTTAAGGAGGTTACATAAGTGCCCTCCGGGCTTTTCAGAATTACCAATGAATTTTTCGATCAAAGTAACCTGAGAGTGCGCTTCCAATTCGATCAGGTTGTGGTGAAAAGCAATTTGCCCAGCCTCAGGTTCATAATGTTCAATCACTAGAGGTGCGTTCTCAACAATATCTTTTTGAGCTCGAAGTATAAAACCAGTCTGAGCGAAGGCTCCAGTTAAACAGGAGTAATCATCAGCACCCAACTCAGGTCCTGCAAAATTGGTGATGGATGGAAGGGCATGGGGTTCATCGAGGATCAACTGATCAAAAAGACCGAACGATGTATCATGGGTGGGTGCAGTATTTTTTAGAATTAGAGATTCCTTAGGATTGGCGAGTTCAGAGATTTGATCGATTCCAAAGCGTGCACGAGGAGAAAATCTCCACTTTTCGTCTTTCAATATTCTTTGTGGTAGGTTGGAAAATTTTTGCCAACAATCTCTTCTGTAATCTGCCAACCAACCAGGTTCCCAAGACCTGCTTTCTGAAAATTGCTTAAAGAGGGTTGGGTTAAGAAAAGGAAAAGTTTCCATAGGTTTAGGTGAGATTGTATTTATACTCATGAGTATTACCCGACGGATCCCTCCATCTCCAAATCTATTAATCTTTTTAATTCTACACTGTATTCCATGGGGAATTCTCTGATCAAATCGTTAACAAAACCATTCACGCACAGGCTCATGGCCTCTGCTTCACCTAATCCACGTTGTTGCATATAAAAAATTTGTTCGGCACTCACCTTGGAAACACTCGCTTCATGTTGCACAGAATTAGCATCTCCTTGAACAGTGATTGCAGGGTAGGTGTCTGTCTGGCTATTATTGTTAATGAGAAGGGCATCGCATTCAGTATTGTTTTTGCATCCCTTTAAATGACCGGGCATTTGCACTAAGCCACGATAGGACGATCTACCTTCTCCAATAGAGATGGATTTTGAAACCACATTACTGGTTGTTTCGTCTGCAGCATGAACCATTTTCGCACCCGTATCTTGGTGCTGCCCATCATTGGCGAGGGCGATGGAAACCACTTCTCCCCGTGCTTTTTTACCACGCAGGATCACACCTGGGTACTTCATGGTTAGTCGTGATCCAATATTACAATCAATCCACCGAACTTCTGCTTCTTCCTCAGCCAAAGCTCTTTTTGTCACCAAATTGAACACATTGTTGGACCAATTTTGAACTGTAACATATTGGATTTTTGCACCCTTTAAGGCAACAA
>JAYNZN010000043.1:0-14254 GCA_038103695.1 Opitutales bacterium | reverse complement strand
GATAGTAGTCACCCTCTAAATTATCGGGTAATTGTTGAAACCAGGTAAGGTTAATAGTTTCACTGGCAATCATACCATTGCCTATACCGCTTCCCCCTAAATTAAATTCCCGAATAATAAAATCTCCTGGATCAATAATCAGATCTTCTGAAATAAGAATTCTAGCCGTAATATTGTCATCATCTTTCACCGGTGCGCTTCCGTTGTTTCGAATAGCGAAAGATATGAAAATGGGCTCCATACCTCGAAAATTTCCGCTTTCGCCAGCGTAACTTCCGTCAACAAACTCTAGGCGGGCTCCACTTGTGATGGAAGATGTTGCCAAAGAGAGGATACGAGAGTTGTGGTTATCCTCATAGGTGCTTTCTTTCATGATCGCACCACCTATCATATCATTTGGATTTACCTCTAAGCTAACATTAAAGTCTCCAGTGTAGCTCGCGGGTAAAAACAGGTTTCTAATTTCAACATTCCATTCATCGTTAGGATTGAGGTAGTCAACTGCAGAACCTGGTGCAGGAAGGACTACCATTTCTTCATCTAAAATCCCTGAGGAACTATTAATTCTTGCCCTTATAGGAATCGAGACTCCACTTTGGGTAGTTGCACCACTGACATTACGGACAACTCCTTGCAGGGTATAATTTGTGCCAGGAACATAATTGGCAGACAACTCGCCACTCTGTGGATCCACAGCAAAAACATCTGTAATTGTAGTTTCTAGGTTTGGAATGATTACAGTAAAATTACTCTCAACATTATTATTATCAAAGTTGCTTTCTGTAGATTGTAAGCGCACCTGGGAAATGATTTTCCAGCTTGCCTCTTCACTCCACTTGGATGCCTGTGACCAAGGAATATGAAAATAGATAACCCCAGGGGAGTAATAGCCCCCATAACCACGACTTAAGGCTCCATCTGTAGCAAAATCAAACCCATTGAAAGTTGTTACATCTTGGGAAATTTGAATATTATCTGGGTCATAGAGACTTACAGTTGCAGTCACCGTATCACCTGTGGGTACCGTAGATGAATTTTCCTCCAAATAAACCTCAACATTGATACCAAAAGATCCATTAATTTTAACAGTCTCAGGGGGTTCAGAAGTTACGCGAATTCCTAGATCCACTGGATTTCCCACAGATTGGGCATAAAGAGATTCTCCAACAACAAAGAGCAGACCAAACGCAATGATAACCAAGCTGTGCAGGTGCCTCATTTTCTTCTCCTCCATTTCAATGATTCTTGATCGTAAAGCATTACTTTCCCTGCATCATTATAAATGTACACCCAAGATTTTGTATCGTCACGATAAATCCAAGGAAAATGCTCTTGAGATGTCCACCACCATGTTGACCAGGCATCATCCCATAACCAATATCCACCGAGAGAATCGCTTTTATAATAAAGCCAATCAAGTGAAAGGTGGTAGATCCAACTTTCATTTGAAAGAAAAAATGTGCCAAACCATAAAGATTCAAACCAAGAGTGACCGAGTTGTTTAGAGCCCATCGGAGTATTCTCCTCAACCGAAATCACTCCTTCGATCGTAGAATGCTTTCCGCGCCCATCATCCAGTCTTATTTCTAGACGTATTGTTTGGCCTGCGATTGCTTGAATATCCTGTGGGTCATAGATGGATAGGCTTCCACTTGTGGATAACCGGAATGCTGACCTTCCGTCACGATTTCGGTCAAAATTACCTGAGAGCATTAAGGTATTTATCCAATCACCATCTCCGTCCAAGGGGCTGATCTTATGAATAAGATATTCAGGTTGCCATTGTTCTCTGCGCAAAAAGCTCTCAAAAGAATTTGCCTCGGGTGCATACAAGTTGATTGATTTTCGATACCTGACTGTAGACATTGAGGTAACCACCTGCAAAGCAAGTGACTCAAGAGAGGCAAATGTTCCAGTTTGCAGTTCTTGAGTAGCAACTTGGTCTATCAGTTGACTCAAGGCAGTAAGCTCATTTATTTGCAATTGAGCTGCATCATTTGAAGTCGCTGCCCCATTAATTAGCCTGAAATATGCATCATCACACGCTTGAATTATTTCGGATCCATCAGACAAATTTGAGGCCGTTAATAGAGCTGGCATGGAAATGCCTGCGTTATCGGCAGCACTTTGAATATAAATCTCCAACTCATCTCGAGATAGACTTTGGGAGTGTAAACTTAACCCACTATGAAGCATTTGATCGGCTAATTGCCGAACTAGTGCAGCACCTATATCACCAGCAGAATGGACCGAGCCCATACCATTAAAAAGAGCCTCCGTTTGGTTCATGAGGTTAGCCAGTCTCAAAGTAGCTGCTAGCACCTTGGGTCTGGATGCTTCAAAAGAAACGGACGGTTCATAAGGATCAAATGAAAATAAATCTAAACCAGATTGTAAATTAAAGGCAGAACTTGCTTGGGCAGAAGCCTGCTCAGCAGTAAGACCCTGTTCAAGAAACTCCATCAAGAGAGTAGTTAATGGCGATACCACAGTCTTGTTAGATTCAATGAGAAATGGTAAACGGCCGATAATTTTGCCAAGAAAGGGCGAATTTGTAACTGTATCCATACCGGCAGAAACTTCGATAGTGCCGAACATGTCTCTAGAGTCTGACATCGCACTTATAAATTCAACACTTCCATTATCCAATCGGAGGATCGATTGTCCTGTTCCGTTTGTTTCCAGAGTTTTGATTAATGATTTTCCAAGGGGAGTATAAATCTCAACCGAAGAACCTGATAGATAACCATCAAAGACAATAATGGTTTTTTCAAGTGCTGGCTTGAGCACTTCTAGCTGATAGGCTTTGATTTGATGATTAGCACCATCCGTGGCATTTATTTCAATACTGAAATTTCCATCTTGAAGAGGGAATAATTTATATGTGCCAAGGTTTGATGAGTTTGCTTCATAGATCGCTAGACCATTGGATAGAATCGTGTCATTACTTTCCACAACCAAGCCAATTGGGAATGATATTGAGTAATATGGTGTGTTGTTGAAATCATCCATGATAGACAACGCAGGGAAATCCGCCTCCTCTCCAAGAAAAATTGTTGAGGCATTCGATTCATTCCCAGACTGACCAAATTGTATGCTTGGGGCTTCTAAGTCTCTAATCTGAACAAGGACAGATAGCAGCGTGGTGTTATTTGAGTCATCCGTTGAGGAAATACTCACATTATAATCTCCAAGCTGATTTACATTGATACTGTTTACTGGACTACTTTGGTAAGAAATTGTGGTTTGATTTAGGGGTGCATCATCCCATTCATCAAAAACATTCAACTCATAGGGAATCTCTTGCCCTCCAGGCCATAACCAAGTGGTATTATTTTCGTACGAGGAGCCAACCAGCGGGGCTCCACTTCCAGCAGATTTAAAATAAGAATATGTGCCGTTTGATGCAGACAAGGTTAGACCCGGGGCAATTGTGTCTCTTACTCTAATCAATTGCACAAGTGTATTGGATAAATTACCCCACTCATCGACTGCTTGATAAGTAATATTATAGTCCCCTAGACGAAGGTTAGGTAAATCTACAAGACTGGCTGGAATAGCCGCACCTATTCCCGTTAGAAACTCCATGAATGAGCCACTAAGTAAAATTTGGTAACCAAGAATAGGATCACTTTCATCAACTTTCCATCTCTGAGGGTAGCCCCTTACCCCCCGGCCAGGGTCATAAGCCTCCACTCCCCATTGATCCCACGGTGTAGTATCGCTATCGTTAATATCAATTTGATGGTATGCAAGGCTCGTAAAATTTAATTCGGGTACATCTTCAGAAAGGGTCATAGGTATGCCATAGGTGCTTTCTGTAAGAGTATCATTCCATTCCGCATAAGGCTCACCATCAGAAAAAATTAAATCTCCATCTAGATCAATGAATGCTCCGAGAGAATAGTTTCGATCTAAAGCCAAACCATCCTTTAAAAAGAAAGATGGGTAATAACTAGAATTGAGGTCTGCCCCATCGGTGGAAGAACTTGCAACAAAAGCTGCCGGTTGACTTTGATTAGTGGTAAAAAATTTCAGGTAGAAAGCATTGGGATAAGCATGCTTGCCTTTACTAATAATTGCAGAAATTTCCCCCTCTCCCCCATCCGCACGAGTGGCATTAAGTCCTAAGATATATTCTCTCAAGTCGGAAACACCATCTCGATCTGTGTCTCTTAAATAGGGGTTGGTACCCGCTAAAGATTCATTGAGGTCTGACAAGCCATCCCCATCAGTATCTTGACTAAAGGGATTGGATTTTCCATACTCATTAGAGTCATTTAAGTCATCAAGATCAGTGTCATGGTGCAAAGGGTTTGTTGACCATTCAAATTCCTCTTGGTTAATTGCGTTATCATTATCAGAATCGGCAATCCACCAAGTTGGGCCTTGTTCCATAAAAGAATCCAGATACCGATCCAGCCACAATTCTTTTGCACTCAAAATATTACGAGAGGATGGCCGTATTCTAATGGTCTCGCTCTTGGCTATACCGCCAATCGTTGTATTGGCTTCAACGAATAATTCTCCAGGATATAAAATCAATTCCAAGATCGCTCCTTCACCCGCAGAAGGGTTGGTGCCATTTTCATCCATAATTTTTGTATTCGTAAATTCATTGGCTCCATTTCCATTTGCGTGGACTTCAATCTTTTCAATAACACCGCTGTTAATCTGAGTGATATTTGCTTCAAAGCCATATACATCACCATCCAATTGTATAGTATCACCCAAACTGTAACCCGTACCCCCAAAAATTATCTTAACTTCTTTTACAGCACCATATCTACCTTTTAAGGTGGAGTATAAAAAAAGATCAACCTGCGAACCAGTTGCGTTCACATCTCGGTTTCCACTCGCATCTTCTAACTGGGCTATTCTCGAGTTATTACTATCCGACGCATTAAAATCAAAATGGATTTTCCAATCTACTATTGCATGGGTGTTGATTGATCCATTTTTTTCTAAAACGGTCGCCTTTAAGGAAAGAGGAGTATCACCATAGGATTGAGTGGACAACCACGCTTCTACAGCATTGGTGCCATTGGCATCATCCGGGCTAAGTAGGATTCTTGGTGATGAAGTGTGCATGCCAGCTGTTAAGTTGTAATCCCAAGATGCCATTACACCTGATCCGAATGTATTGTTTGATTCTGAAAACAAATAACTTTCAAAGAAATCAACACCCACCACTTCGCTTGAATACACGACCCTAAACCGATCTTGAGGATAATAGCTAGAGGTATTCTCATCATCAACAATTTCGAGGTTTAAAGAACCGTCTAGGTTAACACTTACAGAAACATTGGGTCTTGCCTTCCCGAAGTTTGTGGAAGCGGGCAAGAATTTTAATTCTGGGACTTTCCCATGTTCAAAACCCTTACCAATTCCAGCTAATTTTTTATCTCCATACTCTAGATTAAATTCTTCCTCAGCTGTTTTTCGCCCAGGATGCCTCGATAACATCCTAGAGTGTGGTGACCATATTAACTTGCTTTTCCCGATGCCGGCACCATCAGTTTCAAGTGTAAGTTCAGGAATGCCTGGTATATATAAAACTTGTGAGATTCTTGACTGATTGGATTCAGGTCGAAATGTGCTCTCCTGCAAGTGCTTATCCTCCATAAAAACCGCCAGGTTGTACATACCAGGTTCTAAATTAGAGAAAATAAACTTTCCAAATTGATCGGAATAGGAATAGTGAGGTTTCTTTTTGGGTTCATCCACTGCCCAATTTAAGCCTGGCATACCTTCTGAAACTAAAATTTCACCTCCAAATGCAGGTAATATTTCGCCCAGCTGTGCAGCATTATTATCTAAAATACCATAGTAAAGTTGCTCAGGAAAGCGATCATCCACATATAGATCAATGTAGGAGCGGTTTCTTACTGGATCATAATCAACATCATCGTTTAATAGGATGTATTCTGATTTATTTTCTTCATCATAAACGAAATGCGGTTTAGGATTTAAGTCAAAGAAATGTCTTCCGTCCACTAAGTTAACTTGTGGTTTTTCAGTAAAAATTCCTACATTTTCATCATCAGTTGCATTACTGTCAAAGAGAAGGCTGGTCAATTTATGAGTAACATGACCAGCTACCTGTGCCTGTGAAAAATCTGATATACCATCCCCATCATGATCACGCGTGACACTACTATTAAAATCAATCGTTATTTGAGATAATGCTGCATCGGTTGTTGAATTGCTGTATATTCCATCGTCGTATATCCGAACATAGGAAATACGATCACCCCATGCATCTGCAAGTTCCGCTCCTCCAAATGACCAATCAATTCCCTGCCTGGATGGTCGAGTAATTACTTTGAGTGTTTCTGCTAATCCGGTGTGAACGGGGGAGGAATTAGAATCCCAAGACCACGGCCTTTCTGTGAATCCCTGACCAGCTCCATCAAATCGATCAATTCGATCCAATTCTAGGTTTTTAAGCTTTGGGTCATTGAAAATAACTTCTGTGTTCAATCCATATTCATCAAAAACCGGAATGGCATCCACTCCGGTACCAGTTCCTTCTACATGAAGTTCGCTGGCATGATAATTAGCACCAGCTGAATTGACGATAATTTCTTGGATCATTCCACTTTTTGAAATAACGGACAAATTGGCATCTAAGTGTGTCCAGCCTTTACGATAAATCGGATCATCCAAGATGAAGTTTGTCTTGGTGCCCCAACATTTTCTTGATAAAAAATTTCCACTCAAGTGAGTGGTGGCATTACAATCTGGGTGCAGTTCAAGGTGCCTAGTACGCCAATTTGTTAATTCAATACCTGTAGCGATGTAAGGATTTTCGTTATCATCTAGATAAGGTAATTGTTCATCCACTTCTCCTGGGCAACTTTCTGGTGGGTACAAACCGTGATGAATATGCCCACACTCTTCTTCCACTCCTAGCTCATTAATTCTTTTGTAAGCACACCGCCATTTTCTTTTGAAAGTTTCAGTCTCGCTATCAAAGTAATCAAAATATTTAGGCCCTGCATCACGAACATAGACCACGGGATCAATATACCCATGCCCACTTTTGGTAACCACAACTTTATTAATTTGCCCGTTCACTACTTTGGCGGTGGCTGTTGCACGACTACCAGAAGCATCAATAAAGTCCTCACTTCTGCCTCTATCCCAAATCTCTATCCAAGGTTCAAGGTGACTAAACCAATCATCCGGTTTTTGTAAAGATGTACGAATAGTATGTATTCCTTCAGTGCATGATATACATGGAGAAATGCCTTCCAAATAACCACCCAAGCGAACTTCCATCGTAGCATTTTTTTCTCCCAAGACTGAAGATGCTGAATGAGCCAATATGACTTTAGGCTTATTGTCCCTATCAATATTAAAATATCCAGATCCGCCATTAACAACCTGTACATCGGTGATGTTCCCATCCGGACTAAGAACGGCCATTAGTTGGGCACCGGTGCCTCCACCTCCCGAGACAGAAATCAGGGGATAAATTTCTGCCTCTACATCACGCCATACCATGTCCCGTGTTTTATTCAAGGTAGAGTCCACCTTTTCATGATATGGCACATACCCCCCTCCACCATCTACAATCGTAACTGATTTGATTGTTCCATTATGTTCATGAATGTCTCCAAGCGTGATCGTAAGATTGGCCTCACGAAACTGGAAGGCTTCACTAGAATTAAGCTCAGGTAATGGAATGGTTGCATTTGCATTGAGCGGGGAATTATCCGGGTGAACATATCTTGGCAATCCCCCAACCACCTTAAGCTCTACTGGCATAGAGTACCCAAACCCAGGATCATTCAGGAAAACTTTTGAATATGATTTATTCAATTCGATCGAGGCTACATTTACATCATTTGGGTTATTCCCTGTCGGCATTTTACGCCCAGAAATTCCTAATATTTCTAGACCGGGATCAAAAGTCTCCATTCCAATATTTGAATAACCGGGCCCACTCACACGAACCTGGGTGGTATTTAAATCTAGAATCCCATGACCAGGATCAATTATTGAAACCGACTCATTAGCATCCTGGTCGATGTGGTAAAGTATGTATGCTTCTGCAGTATTTTGTGCCGATGCACTTGGATTGTCTTTTTCTGGGGAAGAAACAGTAAGATTAACAGCCTCTACAAACCCATAAAGTCCATTTGGTTGATAATAGGAGTGTAATTCTGTCAAAGAGGAGTTCATATCCAGAGGAATGGATAGGTTTTTATCTAAGGTCACATAGTCCACAAACCGTTTTTTTACTAGGCGACCATCAGGCATTGGAAGTTGAACAGGAAAATCCATTCTTTTTGTCCATACAACATCACCGAGCGAAGCATTTTCGAATTCCACGAGCCCAGTTGCTGAAATATGTCTACGCCATCCACTGACTTGTCCTGATCGCCAATTGAAAGATCCATCTCTATCGTTTCCAACATAAAATGAGTAAACCCCTTCCTCTGAGTCGTTGGAATCAACAAAAGTAAGCTGTCCTATGGAGCCATTGTAGTCGCCACCACCATCAGTAAAATTGCTTTCCATCGCTTTTAAATTCGGGAAAGTTGTAAGGTTTGCCTAGTATTTTGACTTTGCACCAAACCAAAAAACAAGATCTGGATTTTCACGATAACCCTGCCCTGCATCATTGATTTCTACCGTTCCAACTGCATCAACTCTTGTTTCAAGTCTTGGAACTTGCTCCCTTCCTCTTCGTAATTCATACAAATAATTGATTTCATCATTGCCTAAAACCCGATCATAAATGGCCAGATCATCGAGTTTTCCGTCAAAATAGATGGTAGAGGGACTAGGTCCTAGTGGGTCATCGTTTCTTGAGTACCCTTTCCCAAGAGCAAACATTTTGGCTGAAGTAGATAGCTCTATGAAATTTTCTGCTTCAAGGAATCTTTGTTCTTGAGTCAATGAAATCTGCGTCGGGGTAGTTTGTATAGCATCGACCCATATATTCGATGATGCACCGAAAGTAGCAACTAAGTGGTGCCATTGCCCAAGCTTAAGTCTGTCACTGGCAAGATATGCACGGGATCCTCCTAAACGAGGCCACCCATTTGTTAATTCTAGCGCGAATAAATTTCCCATTTCAGAAATTTCATAGCTAGTTGCATTGACATCTGGCAATGCCCCAACATAGGGAGTGGCTAGGGTAAACAAAGGGGCCTGAGTTGGAAAGGAGTTCGCATAAACCCATAGACTGATAGTTCCTTCAGTGAGCGGAAATTCACTGGCATGTGCAAGTAAGTCAATATACTGATCTGTTCCATTGAGACTTACAGAATGTCCGTTGTTTTCGTTGAGATAAGAGTCACCAAGGCGTCCGCTCCCATTGGGTGAGCCTGCGAAGATAGTATCAGAAGGTACATCACTTGAACTGATCTGGCTGGATGGTGCTGTCATGATGGCCCCTGTTCCCACCGGGACAGCATGAAATTTATTACCTGAGATATCTAGGATACTTCGGCCGGCTAAATATAGCACTTCATTTACATCCATGGCCTTATGATATAACTTGGCTTCGTCTAGTATTACTGAGCCACCTGCTGAGTTTATGATTAAGTCTTGGTTAACAATCGTGTCCCCATCGCCACTCCTGCCGTCAACATAGAAAGTCGTAGAGTTTTCTTCACTTACTACGGCCAAGTGCGTCCAATAATTATTGATAGAATAATTTAGGATTGAGGGCCCAAATGTGTAGGCAGGATCAGTAAAAGAAAGAGTGGCACCACCAATATTTATATTCCATGTACCTGTTGGCTTCGCCCAAATTGAAAATGTAAAATTATCATCTAATACCCCAGTTACAGAAAAACTTTCTCCAACTGGCAAAGTAATTGCCTTACCTAAAATCCCCCAAGAAAAATTGTCAGGCAAAGTCGGTGATGAATAAATTAATGGTGAGTTACCCTTTGAATCCATAATGGTGTTCGTCTGGTTATCATCAAATGTCCAATGATGTTCTAATGTTTCAAAGTCATGTTCTCGGTTCCAACTAGGTGACGGTTGGTAACGTGCCTGGGTTTTATCTTCAAACAAGGTTTCGTGACGATCAAAAGTCCAATAACCTTTCGGGTTTATAGGATAGTGCAGGACTGCCATTGTGGCATTGGGCTCATATCTCTTTCCTTGGTTGTGAACTTTTATTGTACGCATGTAATTGGGAGGTTTAGAAGCATCTATCCACCCTGTTACGGTAGCATTTGTCTCATCATACGGATCATCATCATCTCCGCCACCAGATCCCCAAATCAAAATTTCAGGAAACACAGAGTCATCAGGGCGGGTAATCCAATTTTGCCCCAAAAAAGAATCCGCATTAACTGGAGATATTGTGCCTACACCATCAACATAAGCTGTTACATTTGCGTCTGTTTTACTGTAATCCTCCCATATACTTGCCCTTTTGACTTCTACCTGCGGAACATTGTTACGGTCATACCCTCGCCCGCCATACATCCGGTAACCAAGTTCATCTATTAGAGTCGGGCCAACTCTTGGGGTTGTAACATTTGATTCCTGCATCAATGCCTTGGCGTAGGGTCTTGTAATTAAATTTTCTGAGTCAAAAAGCGTTATATTTTCATCCCTTTTATAATTTAAAAGTTTTAATATTGTACCGTTACTTTCATCTACAGAAGAGACTGTCCCATTTCTTTCCAGCAAGTATTCAAGCATTTCCAAATAGGTGCCTGTTTTTTGAGTGGTATAGCTAGAAAAAGCTGACCTTATGGTGTAATAGATGTCCGGGTTTTGCAAATATTGTGCCCCTCGGGGAGACTTCGCGCTTGGAAAAGCAAGCATGTTGATTTGGACTTGGGGTGGGGAATTCTCCGGTTTTTTCAAAAAAGTCATCGGCAAATACTCTGTAGACTGGTCGAAGTAAAAACGGTGTATTTCTCCCCTGCGAAATTGTAACTGAGGCGCTACTTTTCCATCTATCATGAATTGAGCATTTTGGTGGATTCCATCCGGGAACCAGGAATATTGTAGATCACCAGAAAGGGAGACATTATGCTCAATAAGGGGTGCTTTAGCCAAAACAGCACGAGCACCCTGAATTTCTCCTTTCCTCGAGCTTATCGTTCCTGAAAGAGTGGAGGAGTTTGTATTCTCCGAGCCTTTTACTGAAATTAGTATATTTCGAGAAGTTAAACCGCCTCTTAAGTCCGAAACCACGACTCTTACAACATGACTACCTGGTTCTGTGAATCTTAAGACGGCACTGGGTTGATTTAAAAATTTTATATCATCAAGAGGAAGTTCGTTCAGGTACCAGGAGTATGCGTAGTGTGAAGTATTTCCATCAATGATATGAGCACCTATTTCTACATCTTCATTAACCTCTGGAGTATCGTTGTTTACATAAAGCTCAATTTCGGGTGCTTTCGAAAGGTTCGTGTCACCTATATTGACCACCGCTTCTATATATGTCATCGGCTCTACCCCACCCTTTCGGATTGGGGTGATGTGAATGCCTAAATCATAATCTGAAAATGTTCGGCCGATAAGCAACGCCGCATCTTCAAAATTTTGTGGTGTTTGAGGAGTAGCATCAAGTAAGAAATTTTCACTGCAAATGAGATTTATCTCTGTTGCTGCATAGAGGGCTAACCCAGATGAAGAAAAGTCTGTTCGAAATGAGACATAATATTCCTGCAAAGGAGGTGTACCTTCAGATATTTTTTCTATAACCAACGGGCGGGCCAAACCCAGTGCATTCGAGTATACTCTCAAGCCTCGCAGAGCATGGTTTGCAAAATTATCATCAAGCAATTGTGCCAATGATTGATGGTGTGCCCCTTTGGGAATAGTAATTGTGGAGGGAGATAATGTGATGGTTTCTTGACTGGTTAGATTTTGATCAAAAATATGTATCTCAACCCTTGGTTCCTCCACAAAGCCTCTTCCCCCACCGGTAATATTTAAATCCCAAATAAAACCACTGCTCCAATTAAAATCTGCCTGCACATCTTCACCACTTCCTGTAAAAACAACTTCGATAAATCTTTGGTCATTTACATTATTTGCGTTTGGTAATGTTGCGTTTATTTCTTCGGTAAGGGTAACTCTGAAATTTTCCTCCCGTAAGGGGCGAGGGGGTTGGTTATAATTAGAGCGGTAAATTCTAAAAGTATTAGAAACTGTTGAATTGAGTTCTTTTAGGGGATGAGTCGGAAGGCTTACTTCACTAATATCAGCAATATCTGTGTCCAAATCGTAGCCCATCCCACTAATGTCATAAGGTAAAGCAAGTGCCCCCAACACAGCTTGTTGTCGAATAAGGCCAATATTGAGCTTTTCAATAATCGTAAGCTCGGAACCGCTTGTTAGATCGCTTGCACTTCCCATAGCGGTTAGATGGTTATTTTTTTCAACTTGAATGGCTTCATCAGAAAGCACCTGTTCTCCGAAGGAAGAGAAGGTATGTGCTTTATTAGCCCCTTGGTTAAAAAGTAGTATCTTTAATATGTCTACCGATGCCACCTCTCCGCCTGAAATTTTAATATGACCCCCGCTTACTTCAGGAAGTAGTTTTGGATCATTAAGATTCTCCCCTTCCGAATAATTCGACATAAATAGTACGCTGTGCAGGGTTGAGCCAACATCAATCGAGCAATTGGATGTAAAGTCTTGTCCGTTGATAAAAACTTTAATATTACCAATAGAGGTTATGTCATAATACTCCCCAGGATCTGTGATATAAATTTGAGTTACAAATCCGCTCTCATTGATATCTAAAGTTGCTTTTGCCTCCTTGAAAAGACCATGGGATGAACCATTTTTAATCTCCACAACAGGTGGCCATGCGTCGTCTTGTCCGATTACCGATGAAATGTCGAAGCCAGCAGTTTGAATTGACCTGATTCCATTGAAACGCTGGCTCCATGGAGCCCAATCTTCATTAATTACTTGGTATACATAAAAATCTAGACCAGGGTCTGCCTTTAAAAGATCAAGGTTTAGTAACGGATCATACTTTATTTTATCTTTCATAGGTCCGATGTTACCTGTTGAATCATAGGGGTTTACTTCACTACTATCCTCACCAAGTGATGGCTCAAACCTAGGTATCATCATAGTAACCGTAGGAGCAATTACAGGAACTAAATCGAGCCTTTGTTCGGTATTGTAATACAGATAATTTCGCACCTCTTGCATTTTTTCTTCGAGTTTTTCACGGCTGATTGGCTCGTAGGTATCTTTTTGAAGCTCCTCAACAATCGTTTCACTCCACTCATTGGTTAGAAGCATGTTTGAACCAATATCTGAAATAATTGGTTCAAACTGAGTGGTTTCTTCTAAGAATCTAGCGGGAATAACCAGAACTTTTCTAACTTCAGGAGGTATGCCCGAGGGACTTTTATTTAGATCCAAATTACTACCTGACCTTCTTTGCCTATTATGGGAGTATGTAAACAAATTTATTGAATCGATATTTTCTGGCACATTTTCAAACGCTACATTTTGTAAATTTTCAGTTAGGGCAGAAAAGGAGTCATGAGAGCTTTGGGTTATTTGTAAGGCTTCTTTCACACGACTTGGAAATGAGTCTAGGTTATCAAAAATAAAATTTTTATTTTCTCGGCTTACTCCTGCACTCTGATTGTTGTTAGTCCAATAGAGTGAATAGTTTCGGGCTAACTTTTCGCCCCGCGTTACTAAATTGTGATGCTTACGAGGATCATGATCCATGCATTCTCCAGATTGTTCATTCAGGTCACAGTTTTCATTCAGGTAGTCCATAACCCAAGCCTCAAAAGCCAAAATATCTTCGAAGTTTGGGTTGTAATTTTTTGCAATTGAAGGGGAGGTCTGTGGTGCCTTCAAGTTATCGCTGGGAGTTTGAGCCTCAGCATGTGATTTATTCTGTGAAGCTAGGCCCTGATCAAGACGACTCTCGTTCTTTGGATCGGGATTTTCTTTTTTAGAAATATTTTGCTGTATAACACTAGGGACTGTCCCACTAAAATGCTTTGATCTCGATCTTGTTTGACTAAATATAAAAAGGAAGACAAAGCACAAAATCGAAACACTTATAAACATGCCCACCACCAAAGAAAACTTGAGACAGGGTTTGGGCGGACTAGGCATTTTTTAAACTAAATCTAAAAAAAATATTTTACAAGATTTGTAATAAAATAAATAATAATGTAATAAATTTTAGCCTACTTTTCTGTATTGGGGCTATCCTTTGAGGTTCTGCGAATCGTTCCTGTTGGGGTCATAATAACAGGATCCTTAAAAATAGACT
>JAYNZN010000075.1:0-2758 GCA_038103695.1 Opitutales bacterium | reverse complement strand
CATCTTTTTATTTCCAGCGAATTGGGATGCGAAAAACCAGAACCTGAGATTTTCCGAAAGGTGGAGGAAGCAACGGGGTGCAAACCGGCAGAAATTCTTCATCTTGGAGATAGTCACTCCCGGGACTTTCTCGGTGCCCGCAAGGCAGGCTGGTCCTCCCTGCTCTATGGGAAACCAAAACTGGAGAACGATCAGATCACCTGCTTTTCTGAACTACTCGATCATTTACCATGACCGAACTGCCCACCGTCCTTTCCCTCGAAAGCCTAAGCTCTATTCAGGCAAACCCTATTGTGATTCGGGCAATTCCTGAGGGTTGGATCGCGTACCTTGATTTTGCCGATACGTTTGAACCAGTCGCCCACGACACGGAATCGGGCATCTCCCGCTTAACGGAACTCCTTGATCCACGAACTTCTCTTTCCTTTAACGGGTGGGTGGGTTTTTTCGGATATGAATTTCTTGCCGCCCATTTCGGTCTTCATCTGCAAGCGAAACGCGACCTCGAAATTGCCGACGGGTGGTTTGGTCGCCCTTCCACACTGGTTCATCTAGGCACCACCTGCACAAAGGTGGAATCTACCGACCCCGTTAGGGAATCGGAAATCGGGAAAATACTTTGCTCTGCACCCATCCAGAGCCTTCCCTCCTTTCATGCGAGTGAGCGCACCTGCAACCTCGATTTCACTCAATACAAGCCCATCTTCGAGCACGCACGTGAAGCCATCCTTGATGGGGAGACCTACCAGATCAAAATTTCCCAGCGTTTCGAAGCGAAGGCACAAATTGACCCTCTGCTCGCCTTTGCAAAACTATCCAAAACCAATCCTGCCCCCGAAGCCTTTCTCCTACAGACACCCAGCTTTTCCATCATCAGTTGCTCGCCCGAGGTTGTGATTGATCAAACAGGGGACACCATTTCCACCCGTCCTATTGGGGGCACTTACGCCCGCGGTTCTTCTTCCTCGGATAAGTCTGTGGTCGAGCGTTTTCTGGGAGATAGTAAAGAAGTGTCGGAGCACAACATGCTGGTCGACCTGGAACGCAATGACCTCTCCTCTCTCTGCATCCCGGGCACGGTACAGTTGGAAAGGTTCCGCGAGGTCGAGACCTATGCCCATCTCCACCACCTTGTTTCCACGATTCGTGGAACACTCAGGCAAGGCACAACATTGTCTGAGATTCTTCAGGGTATGCTTCCCGGGGGGAGTATTACCGGATGTCCCAAGGCACGAACTATGGAATGGATCGACCGGTTGGAGCCCTGCTTTCGTGGACCCTACACCGGAAGCTTTGGTACGATTGAGGATAATGGAAATTTGCACCTCAACCTGATCATCCGGTCCATGCTCGTACTTGGTGAAAAGTGCTTCACTCAGGCAGGAGGTGGGATCGTGGTAAATTCCACCCCCGAGTACGAATACCGGGAAAACCAAATCAAGGCACAAGCCCTACTCGATTTATTGGAATGATCCTGCTTATTGATCATCAGGACTCCTTCACCCGAAACCTCGAGCATTTGCTGGCCGGTTTTGACCAGGTGATGGTGGTCGACCGCAAATCAGTCGATCCAGCAATCGCTATGTCCGCAGAAATGATTGTGCTCTCTCCAGGCCCCGGCAAACCGGCAGATTACCCAGAAACCAAAAAACTCTACCTTTCGTGGCGGGAAAAGAAACCCATCCTCGGGATTTGTCTCGGCTTCCAGCTCATGCTCGAAACTGAAGGGGCAAGGATTATTCGCCAGGCACGCGTGCTCCATGGTGTCGAAACCGACATCGTGACCGATCCAAAAAGTTCCACCTATCAAGGGATGGAAAATGTCCTGCGGGTCGCCCGTTACCACTCTCTACAGATCGATCCAACCAGCTTTTGTTCCCTTCCACAAACCCTACACATCACGGGAAGAGACCCCGTAGGCAACATTCCACTCAGCTTTGAAGACATCGACCGCAAACTCTTTGGCTTGCAGTACCACCCGGAATCTTTTTTAACCAAATCTGGAACACAGCTGATCGAAAACATTCGTAATGCAAGCTTGGACGACAGAGGGAATGCCCGATAATCATCCAGAGCCCTGGGGTCTCCCCGGAGCTTTCTCCACTTTTCGTGTCTTCCCAAACCGTAAAATCCCTTTCCTGGGAAATTACCTCGAACGATTGCTCGACTCTGCCCAACGGCTGCAACTCCCTTGGATCCCGCCCCTGGAAGAGGTTCATGACCGCACCCATGCCTACCTCGATGAACAAGGAGATCAGTTTGCCGGCCTTGTTCGTGCCTGTCTTTTTGAAGACCGTTTGGGGCTAAGCCACCGCCCAGCAGAATCTGATGGCAAACCGGTGGAAGGATGGTTGCTTCACTACCGCCGGCCTGAGCCTCTGGCCAAGTCCACCGCAGAAAAAGATCTCTACGGGGCCCTTGCTGAACTCGAAATTGAAAAAGAGGATTGGGTCATTATCGATCCCAAGGACAATGACCTGAGGGAAACCGCCACTTCCAATCTCATTTTTGCTTCCGGAAGAGATTTGCTCATTCCCGAAAAATTTATCCTCCAGGGGGTGGTCCTTCGCCAACTCCTCCCCATATTACAGTCCGAATTTTCTGTGGTTCGTGGAACTCCACAAGATAGTGACCTATCCGACTTCAGTGAGATCCTGCTTTGCGGAACGGGCCGTGGAGTCGCCCCGCTTACCACCATGTCTGAGTTAGGGTGGAACTCAGAAGGAGAAGATACTTTCAATCAGGTTCGCCAAATCTA
>JAYNZN010000074.1:0-2791 GCA_038103695.1 Opitutales bacterium | reverse complement strand
CCCCTCTGGATGATCCCGGAGGTCTGGCGGTAAGCATGAAACTGCAGTCCTCGATCAACCGATTAAGCGGTGCTCAAAATAATGTGCAAAATGCCATATCCTTTCTCGAGGTACAGGATGGCATGCTTGAGACCACCGGCAAAATTCTTGACCGCATGAGCGAGCTCAAGGGTCTTGCCAGTCAGGATCCCATGAAGAGCGATCAGGACCGAGCAAGTTACAACAACGAGTTCAAGGATTTGCAGAGCCAGCTCTACGATATTGCCCAAATGAAGTTCAATGGAGTGAGTTTGTTTGCCAGGCACAGTTCTGCAGATGACGGTTCTTCAAGTACAAACGGGGAAGCCCTATTTCAGGCACAGGATCAGATGTCGGCAAGGGACAATACATTGACTATCTACACCAGTGCTGATGGTGCCGCTGGATCGAAGGTCAGTATGCACAAGTCCATGCTATTATCCGCGTTGACTCTTGAGACCTACGGAGATCTTAGATCGTCCATTTATAAAGCTGGATCAGGAACGACTAATGCAGCAGTTGCTTTTGAAGGTAATGTTCATAACGACACTGCTGGAACTGCATTTGTAGCTGGAGCTGACCGTGGTAACTCATACAACAACACTGCAGATTTAGGAGGTACTACTGGTGAAATCAACGGCAAGGAATCTTCCCGATTTATTGCCACTTTTGCAGTGGAGGGAGGAAGCGCTGCTACCGAATTCCTCGATTTGGACGATATCTCAGTAGGTGTATTCACCAAGGCTCTGGAGAACATATCTTACCTTCGGGCACAAAATGGTGGGTCGCAGTCTCGACTTTCTTTTAACCTGGAGTCACTCGGCCAGCAAAAAACCAATATGCGTGCTGCTCTTGGACGCATAGTAGATGTGGATATGGCTGAAGAGTCCACCAACCTGTCGAAGTATTCAATTCTTAGCCAGGCATCCGCATCCATGCTCGCTCAGGCAAACGCAAGTTCAGATGTGGCCCTCATGCTTCTTCGATAAGTAATACATTCCGCAAATTTGTTTTTAGATGATATGATTGTTCTTTGGTCAGAGCGTACACCACGCATAAGCCATGTGCTTGGTTCACATTTAATACACTCAGGGTTTTCTTTCTCATTGTATAAAGAAGTTGCTTTCCGCAATGGGGAGGCACCCATGGGGTGTTTCATTGGGAGAGTGCAAATCTTATGAGTTTTGCCATTCCCATTGAACCTCGGAAGGTTCATTCAGTGATTCATCAGGACTTGGTTTCCCGTGCATTGGATCTGTCCATACATGCACCTCCTCAAAAGATGCCCAAAGTCTGTATCTATGATCGAAAAAAGAAGCCTGACTTTGCCTGCTCGTTTCCACGCGGTGGCCCATCCTCAGCAATTCCTAACCGAATTCCTGAAAGACATAAGTGCGGAACTAGCGGTTATGCCTCGATCGTATTATACCTCGCCAAGAAGCTTGAATATTACGATTGGCAAAAAGTGATAACTTGGTGGTCAGTCCCACCGTTCCGAAACTGTTTATGAATATGCAGTCAATATATATACACTCATACGCTTTTCGAAAACTTCACTCTTCTCGGCTCTCGGGAGCTAATCGAGTCTTATTTCACTCATCTTTTCGAAGGCAGTCACATGGTTCGCTCGTTCATCCCTCTCTGTTCAGGACAGGAGAGCAGAGACGATTGCAGTACACCCAAATATTGGAGTCTAGAAAATGGCACTAAATATTATTACAAATACAGCAGCCCAGCGAGCCGGTGAGCAGTTGGGCAAGAATAACCGCCTCTTGCAAAAGGCAATGAATCGCTTATCCAGCGGAAAGAAAATTTCCAGTCCAATTGATGATCCCGGCAGCCTGGCAGTAAGCATGAAATTGCAAGCTTCGATCAATCGTTTGGCGGGTGCACAAAATAATGTACAAAACGCTCTTTCTTTTATGGAGGTGCAGGACGGACTACTCTACACAGCGGGTAATATAATCGGCAGAATGGGTGAACTTAAAGGCCTGTCTAGTCAAGACCCGATGAAGAGCGATCAGGACTCTGCAAGTTATAACAACGAATTCAAAGACCTGCAAATGCAGCTCTATGACATTTCACAAATGACATTCAATGGGGTTAGCCTATTTGCCAATACTACTACCGAGAAAGGCAGTACGGAGACTCTTTTTAATGCTCAAGCACAGGGCTTAGCCTGGGATAATACAATTAGTATATTCACAAGTTCAAGCGGTGGTGGTGGTGCCAAGATTAGTATTAATAAATCCCTTTTACTCTCAGCCCTTACCTTCAAGACAGACAAATCCCTAGCTGGAACAGATATCGCTAACAGTGGGGCTAATGCTAAGTGGACGGTGGTTGAGAGTACCGATAAGAGTGCTTACACAGTTTCGACTGAAGATGTATGGATCACTTTAGCCAGTACTGAGCTCGATAATGCCATGAATCTTGATCAGATATCTATGGGGATATTTGAGAAAGCGTTGGAGAATATGGCCTATCTTCGTGCTCAAAATGGAGGATCCCAGTCGAGGCTTAGTTTTAATATCGAGTCACTCGCGCAACAAAAGACGAACCTTAATGCGGCTCTTGGGCGCATTGTCGATGCAGATCTAGCTGTGGAGTCATCAAATCTCAAAAAGTATTCCATCTTAAGCCAGGCATCTGCGTCCATATTGGCACAGGCCAATGGCAGTATGGATATCGCTCTTTTACTTCTTCGTTAACGAAATGAACCTTCATGTAATCCAGTTTAATCTCCTATGAATGTGATGGTGACAGATCACAT
>JAYNZN010000042.1:0-14900 GCA_038103695.1 Opitutales bacterium | reverse complement strand
TGTCACAATAAGAAAAAATGTTGATGGGTCTTTCATGAACGGTAGTGGGTATGTAATTGCACCTAGGTTAATACTGCAACCATCAGGTATCCCGATAAGAAACAACAGCAGATGGCCACTGGAAGAGGGAATGGGAGTTTCATCATCCCTGCAAATAAAAGAAATAGGCTGGGAAGATCCCGTTAAAGATGGAAGAGCAGAAACAAATAAGGCGGAGCTTCAGGGTGGGTTTACTCAATCTTCCATACTTTTTGAAATGGATGTTAACCAGACTAATGAGCTTATAACTGAAGTTTCTTTAATTGTTGACGGCGTTAAAGTTGAAACAAAATCTAAGACTCCCTATTCTTTTCTCTGGACACCTACAATTGCTAAGGATTATTCGATTAATGCTTTGGCAATGGATAATTTTGGTAACATTGCCTCGACGCCGGTATCAACCATTTCTGTAGGTGATTTTTTCGGTAGTGGAGTTTCTATTAAGTTACTCGGCTCTGATGAGATGTCCGTGGAAGGTGATGGAACACTACTTCTTTTTGCAGAGGCTAGCTCCCAGTTTGGTGTAGCAGAAGTAGAATACTTCATAGATGGAGTTTCGGTTGGTAGAGTGAAGGCTGAGTCAAATGGAACGAAGTTCTTTAAAGCAGTCGATATGAATGAATACAATTTTGCTCAAGGCAAACATTACATTGACGGAATTGCACGGGATAAAGTTGGTAACCAAGCTGGGACCTTCTCTCCAACACTCACTAATATTGCCTCAAGAAAGAGTAAAATTCTTAATATTTTACCTCCATCTTCTATGGATACTGACAACCTTTATTTTAAGATGGTTTACCCGTCTGACATGGATAAAAACTTAAGTGTAACCTATTATGAAGGTCTATCTAGTGGCTACATTGGTGCGGTTGATCTTATAGACAGGATGAGTATGGTTTCCACCGTCCAAATGAAAGTAAATGGAGAAGTTATTTCAGAGCAAAATGTAACGAGTGATTCTATTGGCAGATTTTTCTTTTCTTGGAATAATATGACTCCTGGCAGTCACTTTATATCCTTTCATGCTTTAGATGAATTTGGAGAATCCTTGCCAGTAAAAACTTTTGAAGAAGTTAATAGTACGCTTGTTCTTGGAGGGACACTAGAGACCAATGGAACATTAGTGAGTAGGTCCGGATACGAAATTTTTGTAGAGAAAAAAGATCAAAATATGAATGCTCCTGAAGTTTCCATGAGTTTCCCTACTTCTGGCTACACGATTACTCAAAAGTCTAATATTTTATTAACTGCTAAATTTAATGATAATGATGGAACTATTGAAAATATAAGATTTCTTCTTAACGGAAAGGAAATCATCGGTAGTGAGAAAATCTTTTCGGAAGGGAGGGCAGATGGGCACTACAGTTTACGTTGGCCCCTTGATGACAACCAAACACTTTCAGCAGGAAATCACTCATTTGCAGCACTGGTAGAAGATAATAGCGGTCTTATATCTATTAGTAATCCTGTCACGGTTATTGTTGCTACTGGAAGTGTGGCTTCACCTGTCGAATTTGGATCATTTGATTTATTTATTCCAGATACCACAAAGTCCAACGGTATTATCCGTACTACAGATCGCGAGACGCGGCAAGCAAAGGCCAAAGTCGCAAGAACAGCAAAAAGTTATGATGTTAATAGTGCATCCAATACTGGTAACACATTGAATTTAGTCGGTGCTATCATCAGCATAGAGATCACTGATCCAGGAAAAGGATATCGTTCTCCTCCTGAGGTAAAGTTTCTTGGTGCAGGAAATAACGCAAACTTCATTGCTACTGTAGACTTTGATACATTTTCGTCAAAATTTGGACAAGTAACTTCAATCTCACCCCTCAACGAAGAATCTAGAGGCACTGGATATTCTGATGGTTTTCCTGATGACTACTATTATTCCTTTGTTTCCAGTTATGATGAAAACGGAACAACCACATACTCATCAAGTATGTTGGAGCCACCTGCAGCAACTGAGGTCATCTTGGAGGGTGGCCACGAAATCACTGAAATTCCAATTGAAGCAATTTATACTGGATCGGAAGATATTGTGGAGGTATCCATTCTTTCGAATGGTCGAGTTTTGGATGTTAATGAAGACGGAAATTTAAATGAAGAGGATAACTTTAGGTTTCCTCCTTACGCCACCTCTTACAGCTTTTATCCAGGTGAATATGATTTGCACATTCTTACTAAGGATAAATTTAACAACATTAGAATCAGCGAAAAGAAATCTATCACAGTAGAAGCTAATAAAGGACTTATCCCATCAGTGGAACTCAACTACCCAATCCTTTCTTCTAATTCTACTATCGATGACCGGCAAACTTTTGAGAGTATTGGTGTAAGTAGCAACTTTCCTATTTTCATTGATGCTGCTGATGAGGACGGTACGATTGAGCAGATATCATTGTTCGCAAACCATAGCCGGCTCAGCGATGCCCAACGTGTTGGAAATTCAAATAAATTTAAAATAGAGCTCGACAGCTTGAATTTAAATGCAGGCAAATACATATTTACGGCTGGTGCAATAGATAATAATGGAAACTTTGAACGCTCCGATTATGTACCTATCGAGATAGTATCAACTCGACAGCAACCTCCTGAAATAAGCATGATATCCCCTTTGGTGGATGGTGATACTTTCTCCATTGGTTCCCCTGTGTATATGACTGTTCAGGTTCGCCAAAAAGAGCGCCCAATAGAAAAGGTTGAATTCATTGTTGATGGAATAGTGGAGGACACACAAACAGAGCCAGTATTTTCTGTCGGTGACCTTCTTTTCTTCACGGGTTCATGGACGCCTGATACGACTCGCTCATCCATTATCACAGCTGTTGTGTCGGATTTGTCTGGAGTAAAAGTAAGAACTGGATCATTGGAAAAGTTTATATTTCATCAACCAAGTGTCGAAAAAATTCTAACCGGAGAACCAGTAGGAGGAATTAATTATGCTTTGATCAATACTGTGGGTAATCGTATGGCAACTCCACTTGCAGAGCTAAATGCTGTTTCAGGCTATGGGTCAAATTTCCAGCCTACTGCCCAAATCCTCTCCCCTCCATCGGGCTCAATATGGAAGCCTAAAGAAAAGATTGTTTTTAATGCAGATGTAGGTGACCTGGACGGGCAATCTCAAAATTTACTCCTACAATATTATACAAACGGAGGAAATGCCATGATTCATTTCCTTGAGCCTGTAGATGATGATGTGACAATAACTATCTATGGATGGGAGTACATTTTAAGAAAGCAATCAGACAATACAGTTAGAATTTACGACAACGATGGTTCCATTCTCAAGTCTGGGATTGCCAATGTTGCTGAGGAACTTGCAAGAAATTTCCGTAATTTGTTACAAGATGAAATTACTAATAAAATAAAGTACAATGGTACAAACTTGGCAGTTTCTTTCATGCAGGATAATTTATTTCCCTACTCTGAACAAGGAGAGCATGAATCTCTTCTTCAAACAGTTTACTTAAGGCTCGACCGCTTTAAAATACAAGACCCAATTGAAAATGATACCTTAGAAATTTCAAGTGCAGAGATTGATATCCAACCTGATCTTGGGTCAGTCCAATTGGAAACGATTGATCTCATGTGGAGTTTTGGTAAGTCATTTCAATATGCATGGACTCCAAAAGTGGGTGGCACTTTTGTTGTTCATGCCGAGATTACAGATTCTTTTTCAAGGACTACGAAAACAATGTCGAATCATGTCTTGGTCTTTGTAGGCAAGCACTCGGACAAAGACCTTTATCCCTCGGACTTCACCGGGGGGCTATCTATTTTCCCAGAAGAGTATTTAGACCAACCTGCCCCCAAAGGGTCTACAATTGTTGCCAGTGCAGAATTTTATGATGACATAAATGGATATTCTTTTGATGATCAAATTGAGAGTGTTCAATTTTATTTAAATGGAAAACCAATCGGTTCAGCAGATAAATCTCCACCATTTTCAGTCAGCACTCTTTTGAACATAAAAGCAGATTCTTGGAGGATCGATGCGCTAGCAAACCGAATGAAAAAAAATGTTGATGGAAAATTATATGATACTGAAAAAGTAACCTTGTTCGTTGAGGGAAACCTAACCGAACCAGAACCCTTACCTTTTTTAACTTTACTTACACCAGTACCTAACATGATGACCCAAGGATATGTACCCGGTATGGAAATCTCCGTCAGTGCTTCTTTTACTGGCAGCGATTCTTTGCTAAGTAGGGTAAGTGGGGTTGACTTTTACATTGATGGAGAACCACTATCTTATCCAACAAATCGTTCAGAAACTGGCACTGTATCGAGATTAAGTGAAATAGTTTATACAATGACATTTCCTTTAGATCTTGAAAATTACGAAGGGGCAAAAAAAGTTTCCGCCATTGGCCGGTTGCAAGATTCGATTGCTGCAATACCTGCAACCTACAATTCTCCTTCGGGTGAATTAGAAATCGAATTTGATAAAAAATACTCAAGTAATCTCAGTCAATCACCTGCTCAAATTTTCCTTTCGTTGACAGGGGAAAATGCGGGAATAGAGGAATTAAACGAATTTTTTCAGACTGATGATGTTTCAAGCTGGGCAGCATCTCTTATGCATCGACCATCCGTTACAAATGCAATAAATCTTGTATCGGCTCACCATGTTTCTTTGGGATCATTTCATCAAACTTATTCTGAGTTTTCTACTGAAATGTTAGAATTTACTCAGAATTTAGAATCTGGTGATACTCAGTGGATCAAACGATATGCAGACTTTTTATTGAGTCATGATAAATATTTTAAAAAGTTTCCAGAAGTTCCTCACCTCGTTGGACCTTATTCTCATAGGTTATTTGAAAATTTTAGATTGAATCGAGAACAATTTGTTTCTCAGTGCATCAGTAATAAATACGGGACATCTACATTCCAGCAAAATTATCAAGGCTCGATCAGACTTTTAAATCACTGGTCTAAAATTGATTCAGGATATTGGGAGTTAAGCGGAAGAGGCACAGAAGGAACTATTTCATCGGGAAGAATGGATGGCGGGATTTATGAAAATGGAGAACTTGCAGTTGAACTGATTTATAACCTAGTGCTTGAAAGACTTTATTTGGGCAAAGACCCTTACATTTTCGGTTTACAACCAATTCGTAAAACCAAGTATGCCTCACACGCATATGCCTATCTACTCTATAAAGATAATCTCCCGACAGGATTTAGCGGTGAAACATCGAAACTCACAGATATTACCGGTAATAGTGATTTTTTTAACATGCCCTTTGAAGATCAAGTCGAAGAACTACTTCTGAATTTTAGGTACACTTCAAAATTCAATAAAATTTGGAACCGTTCTCCGAGCATTGAAGGGGCGCCAGGATGGAAAAAAGAAGATTGGTTTGGCTCGTTGTACGATGTTCATTTCCCTTGGGTATATCATGCAAAATTGGGTTGGCTTTATCTTTCAGGGACTTCGCAACGAAATTTTTGGGGCTATAGTGAAAAGCTTGGATGGATTTGGTTTTCGGTTGCTGCTTACCCTCATGTATTTAGTGCAACCCAAAATAACTGGATTTATTTCGATACGGATGGTCCACAAGACCTTTTCCGATTAGCAAAGAGAACTTACGGTGTCTACTACTATTCTTACAAGTTTGGAAGCTGGGCAAAGTTGTAATTCCAAGTACTAATTCTGAAGCACCTTGTTCATGAAATGAACCCTGCGCTCGGTGGTGTGGCATCGAGCGTATCTTGCTTGCAAGAGGAATTATTGAAACTAAATGTTCAATCTGAAATCATTGATTCGATCGAGCGAGCTAATGATCTAGTCAATAAATCGAGTGCAGCCATCATTGCTCATGGATTATGGCAATGGCCAGGAG
The DNA here is from genome assembly GCA_038103695.1 of Opitutales bacterium. GTDB lineage: Bacteria > Verrucomicrobiota > Verrucomicrobiia > Opitutales > Seribacteraceae > Chordibacter. The sequence continues at coordinate 9,003 of JAYNZN010000042.1, read as the reverse complement.
AAGTAGCACTTAAAAGATTTAAAAAGTCAAAGGCTCCATATCTAGTTTTTCCTCACGGCATGTTAGATCCCTGGTTCAAAAAGACTTATCCATTTAAACATATCAAAAAACAATTGTATTGGTGGTGGATACAGAGAGAAATACTAAAGTATGCTCAAGCCGTTTGCTTTACCACAGAGGAGGAGAGAGCACTCGCCCGTAAAACATTTTTTCCTTATCAGGCAAACGAAGTGGTTACGGGTATTGGGGTAAGTGATCCACCGCAAGCTTGCTCGAAGCAAAAAGAACAGTTCTTAGCTAAATATTCTGATTTGAAGGATAAAAGAATGCTTCTTTATTTGGGCAGGTTTCATCCCAAAAAAGGAGTGGATTTATTAATTCAGGAATGGAAGAAAAAGCAAAAGGATAAAAAAGATATTACCTTGGTTCTTGGTGGGCCGCTTTCACCAAGCTCTCCGTTTATAGAAAAACTCAAAAATTTATCATATGACTGTTCGAATATTTGCTGGACGGGTATGCTAGAGGGCAAAGATAAGTGGACTGCACTCCGCTTGGCTGATGCTTTGATTCTCCCTTCTCACCAAGAGAATTTTGGAATGGTCGTGGCCGAAGCATGCTCGGTTGGAAAACCAGTTCTTTTAACAAATAAGGTAAATCTTTGGAGGGAAATAGAAAGCACACATGCCGGAATGGTTGCTGAGGATAATGCGAAAGGTATTTCAGAAATGTTAAGTGCCTGGAGTGAGGGAAGGATTCAGGGAGCAGAAAAGAATGCTTTGAGATGTTTTCAGGATCATTTACATGTGAAAAATGCAGCAAGGCGATTAATTGAAGTGATTCAAGATGCATCGCCAAAATCAAAGCGATCCTCTGATTGTTAATATTTTAAAAGGGCAGGCAAGGTTATGAATATCTCTATCTTACAGGGTGCTTTTCTGCCCGTGCCTCCCAAACGTGGAGGGGCCATTGAGAAGAGTTGGCAAGCATTAGGAGAGGCTTTTGTTCGGGCCGGTCACCATGTCTCTCACTTTTCTCGTTTATGCGATGATTTACCTAAACAAGAAATAATTAATGGGGTACACCATTTTCGAATAAAAGGTTCAGAAGCAACCACGAACCCAATACTTTTAAAACTTAGAGAATTTGCTTATGTTTTAAGAGCCCGAGAGATTTTACCCAAAGCGGATATCTTGGTTACCCATGCCTTTTGGGCTCCCTTAATTTTAAACAAGGAAAGGTTTGGTAAAATTTATGTTCATGTAGGTCGCTACCCAAAGGGACAATTGCGACTTTATGGCAAAGCGTCCCGTTTACAAGTTCCCAGTCAATCAATCGCGGAGGCTGCGGCGAGTGAACTGGGTGATGGCTTGAATCGGGTATGTACTCTTCCATACCCGTTGCCTTTTCCCATGCCCGTTGTACCTGCAGTATTAGAGAGACCGAAAAGAGTGCTTTATGTGGGTCGCATACATCCAGAAAAAGGAGTATTAAGTTTAGTGAAGGCATGGAAAGGGTTACCCGGCATTTTGCAGGATAAATGGACTTTGAGACTTATTGGTCCGTGGAAGGAAGAGCAGGGTGGTGGCGGACCTTCCTTTCTAAAACAAGTTAAGGAAGAAAGTGGAAAGTCTGTCGAAATTTTAGAGCCTATATTTGACCAGAATTTGCTGAGCGAACAATATAAACAGTCTCAAGTATTTGCTTATCCTTCAGAGGCAGTAAGGGGAGAAACCTTTGGTCTGGCGGTGTTAGAAGCAATGAGTCATGGGTGTGTCCCAATCGTATCCTCTTTGGCCTGTTTTTCAGATTTTATAAAGTCAGGCAAAAATGGAATATCCATGGAACCAAGCGTTCATTCTCGGAGTCTTGAACTTCAGAAATGCCTGAAATTACTTCTTATTGGTGGAGAAATTACTAATCTCTCACAAAACGCACTTAAAACTGCAGAGGACTATACGATCGATAAAGTTGCCAAGCTGTTTCTCGAAGATTTTAACCGTGTATTGAATCGATAAGTAAGGTTGTAGAACCGCCTCCAGCATTAAGCCTTACATAAACATTCCATTCTCAGGAGGCGTGAAGCAAAACTCTTTTATACTTCTATGTACTAGAGACGAACTGGAATTCCTGCTGCTTTCATCACCTCTTTGGTTTGAGGGATAGTGAATTCTCCAAAATGAAAAATACTTGCGACTAAAACAGCACTGGCTTTCCCCTTCAAAATGCCATCAGACATATGACTCGGATTTCCTACTCCTCCGGAAGCTATTACAGGCACTTCTACAGCTTCGCTGACAGCACGAGTTAAATCCAAATCATATCCTTGCTTCGTACCATCACGATTCATGCTGGTGAGAAGAATCTCTCCGGCACCACGAGATACGACCTCCTGAGCCCATTCAACAGCGTCTAGTTCTGTAACTTTTCGTCCACCGTGGGTGTAGACCTGCCAACCTTCTCCTTCTGATTTCTTTTTGGCATCGATTGCCACTACAATGCATTGGTTTCCAAAAGTACTGGTGGCATCATCTATTAAATTTGGGTTGAGAATGGCAGCGGTGTTCATACTCACTTTATCGGCACCAGCCATGAGCATAGATCTTATGTCTTCCAGGCTCCGAATGCCCCCCCCCACGGTTACTGGCATAAAGCAGGTAGCAACCGTTCTTTCCACAACATCACGCATGGTAGACCGTTCATCGCTAGAGGCTGTAATATCGAGAAAAACAAGTTCATCTGCACCTTGTTCTTCGTATGCTTGTGCAACCTGTACTGGATCCCCGGCATCTCTAAGTTCCTTAAAACGAACCCCTTTAACAACGCGCCCAGCATCCACGTCAAGGCATGGAATGATTCTTGCGGAGAGCATATTGGTTTAGTGCTACTTACAAGTAAGAACCAAAAATGGGCTAGTCGTCTAAATTATTCGTCAGCGAATGCTATATGAGGCTCGTAGGAGAGGATAAGCTTGTATTGCTGACCAGGACGCATGATCAGAGCATGATCCCGTGCGAGATATTGAAGATAATGAACATTTCCTGCGTATCCACGGTATTCTGGATTATCCGAAACGGTTTCGAAATCAGACCAACTAGCCTGAAAGTCATCCACTACAACATTGGCTCGTAAACCTTCTGGACCTTGGCACAATGTGGTTCCCAGGCGGTGAGATGAATGGGGGGCACCGATGACTAGAGCAAGCCTCATACGATCCATAGAAATTGGATTTTTGACCTGAAATACAAACTCAGAGGTTATTCTTCCATTCCCAAAGGTCCATTGTACCTGACAGTTTCCAATGCCATTCGCAAAAGTACCATCGGTTCTCACAAGCTCTGGTTGATTGAATCGTAAATATAAAGATTTTTTAAGGCCAATCCCGGTCACGCAATTTTTACCGTAGTAGGATGGAATCACAACATCATTCCCAAAGGTAAGTTCAGGAATCATGACTGGCAGGTATTTATCAACAGACCAGTCGAAAATTCCAGGGCAATGTGGAAAAGCAAGGTTATCTGAAGTAACTTTCGGTCCCGGCCCAATTAGAGGCATTTGAAATTGTAATCCAATACTCTCGTCACGGTACATAAACAAGCCATGTTCCTTGCGGTGGGATTTATCAAAAGGTACAAATCGACCGCCAGTTGAAGACCGGTGTGGAGCAGGTACCGCCATTGAACCACCAATGACTTTAGCAAGGCGAGACCATTGGCAGAGATAACGAGCGGCATCAAAGTTGGCCATTCTTGTGGTATGATTAGAAACGGTATTACGTTCCTCATCACGGATTACTAACTCTCCGTTTTCCTGGTCTAGATAGGTGACAAAGAAATATTGAAACAGTCGACGGAGTGTATCCAAATATAAGGAATGTTTTTCAGGAGGAATCCAATGATCTCTCATTGCTTGCAAGATCAGACTGATGCAATGCAACTGCCCGTAGGCCCCCACCGAGCGTCCATAAGACCATCCGAGACCGTCTAGGCGAGTCATGTCTGGTAACAATTTTAGATATTTCTCGGCGAATGTTCTAAGTTTGGGAAGTTTGCGATCTTTAAGATGCACATTGGCATGTAATTGAAGAGCTTGCCTAATGAAAATAAAAGAGAGGAGCCCATACAAATCGTAAACACCATGTGTACCTTTTGGATCATCATTACAAAACCCACCAGTGCCGTGTTCTTGTATACGCTCAACAAATCGATCAATCACTTTTCCTGTATCGTCTTTTTTGGTTAGACCAAAACTAAAACGAGCAACGGATTTTGCCACATTGAACACTTGGAAGTGGTCATCATGGTCACTTCTTGAAAGCAGGCATTGATCAAGTTGTTCTCGGGTGGGATCAGTTAACCTTTCCCAAACAGCGTTCCTTTCTTTCGATGCACCAAAGGAAAGCAATCCAAGCGCGGCATAAGCTAATCCATTTTCATGGGAGTCTTCGTTAAATGCCTGTTGGGTGATGCAGCGGGCAGAGAGGTCGAAGAGGTCATGACCATCAAGCTCAACTTCTCCGGAAGCACGAAAATATTCGCCAATGGCGAGAGCTGCATGACCCGGCTCATCTGCACGAGGTTGTTCTCCGGGTGCCGGTGTAACGGTTCCGTCTGGGTTAAGATGCTTGAGGTTATTGCCTAGTAGTGACCTCGCCAGGTCAAGGCATTGATTGGAGAAATTCTGCATGAAAATACCTGTGCGTGGAATATCGAGATAAAAGGTTAGAAAATGCTATTTTAAAGCGAAGATGTCAACGTGTTATGCCGTTTTAATAAGCTCAAGAAACTCTTTGTTGTTTTGAGTTTTAGTCATTCTTTCTAATAGAGTTTCAGTAGCATCTATCACCTTCATTGGAGACATAGCACGTCTAAGGAAAGAGGTTTTTTCCAAAACTTTGGGCTCGAGAAGATCTTCCTCTTTTCTAGTCCCTGATGATGCTAAGTTGAGGGCGGGCCAAAGTCGGAGTTCTGCAATTTTTCTATCAAGTATGATTTCGCTGTTACCAGTGCCTTTAAATTCCTGAAAGATCAATTCGTCCATCTTTGAGCCAGTTTCAACTAAAGCGGTAGCCACAATAGTCAAAGAACCACCTTCTTCCGAGTTTCTAGCAGAGGAAAAAATCTGTCTAGGCTTTTCCAATGCTCTAACATCCAAGCCACCAGTCATGGTACGTCCGCTTTTCCCGGAAGCCGCATTGTAGGCACGGGAAAGACGGGTGATGGAATCCATGAGTAAAATTACATCCTTTTTGTTTTCAACCAACCGCTTTGCACGCTCAATCGCAAGTTCGGCCATGCGTAGATGACTTTTTACCTCCTCATCATTGGAGGAAGCAAAAATTTCTGCGGGTACTGTTCTTTTAAAGTCGGTGACTTCCTCGGGACGTTCATCTACTAATAAAACCATTAAGTGACAATCCGGGTGATTCTCCTCAATTCCCGTGGCAATGTCGTGAAGAATCGTAGTTTTTCCTGCTCGGGGGGGGGCAACAATTAAACTTCGTTGTCCTTTACCTATAGGGCAGAAAAGATCGAGGACCCTCGTCGTCATCCGGCCATCTTTGCACTCAAGACTGAGTTTTTCCTGAGGCTGGATAGTGGTAAGTTGATCGAATCGAAATAGGGCCTTTCTTTCATTTAAGGCCAGACCATCAACGGTATGGATGAAGCGAACTTTAGGACTTGGTCTGCTTGGATTCTGAATACCATCAGCCTGGATGAAAGAGCCTCTTTTTAATTTAAAGCGACGGATTAATTCTTTGGGTAGAAAAGGGTCAATAGGCGTCGACTTGCCTCCTCGGGCGGGGTCAAGAAGGACGCCAGATTTATTCTCGTTGATGTCCAATAGTCCTTCAACCTGAAGGGTATTAGACTCAGTATGTTCTTTTTCGCTCATGCTGAGAGAGGGTTTGTTCGGGATAATAAAATACCGAAATAAGGTTGTTTGGGTGGGGAAATGGTTAGTTACCCTTTCAGAACGACTGCGTTCTGACATTAAAATAAAACGGGTAACTGCAAGTCGAGTCAACCTTGGAAAGCGGGAATAGGTTGGTTCTTTGTTTTATAGCTGATATAGAGGATTGAAAAATGAAAAATTTTTATATCACTACCGCAATTGATTATGCCAATGGCTCACCTCATTTGGGTCATGCTTATGAAAAAATTCTTGCAGATGTAATCGCACGGGTTAAACGACTCAGGGGAGTTAAGACCAGATTTGTCACGGGTCTGGATGAGCATGGGCAAAAAGTACAGCAGGGTGCTGAAGCGGAAGAGATTGAACCTCAACTCAGGTGCGATCGGATTGCGGATGAATTTAAGGAAATTCTTACTAAACTGGAAATTTCCAATGATGATTATATTCGTACCACCGAAGATCGTCATAAGCGGGTTGTCTCAGTGCTTTTGCAAAATTTATTTGATGCCGGGGATATTTATCAGGCCGAGTATGAGGGGTTTTACTCGACTCGTGCAGAACAATTTCTTCAGGAAAAGGACAAGGTCAACGGAGAGTGGCCTGAAATATTCGGAGAAGTATCGCAGATCACAGAAAAAAATTATTTCTTCAAATTGAGTAAATATCAGGATTGGCTGGTTGAGCATATTGAAGGCACCGCCGGGTTCATACATCCCGAATTCAGAAAATCACAGGTCCTTGAATTTCTCAAAGAGCCTCTCAATGATTTGTGCATTTCCCGTCCATTAGAGAGATTATCGTGGGGAATACCTCTGCCTTTTGATTCACAATATGTTACTTATGTTTGGTTTGATGCTTTGGTGAACTATGTAAGTGCAGCAGGCTATGGCGAAGATGACTTTTTAGATCATTGGCCTGCAGACATCCATGTGATCGGAAAGGATATACTGGCTCCCCCCCATGCAGTCTATTGGCCAATTATGCTCAAGGCATGTAATTTGGCTTTACCTAGACAAATCCTAGCTCATGGATGGTGGACTACTTCGGGAGCAAAGATGTCGAAAAGTACTGGAGAAACCGTTAGCCCGTTGGCACTGGTAGATCAATATGGTGCCGATGCCTTTCGGTTTTTCGTGATGCGTGAAATGACGGTTGGCCAGGATGCGGAGTTTTCCCTTGAACGGTTTTCATCCCGTTACAAGGGAGAACTGGGAAATGACCTTGGGAACTTGGTCAGCCGATTGGTCCACATGTGCCACCAGTATTTTGACGGAATTGCCCCTGCCCAAGAATTGTCAGAAGAACTGGAGGAGGGGTTACAATCCAAGTGGTCTGAGACTTCTGCAAAAGTTTTGCATTTATATGATACTTGCCAGTTTCATTTGGCATTGGAGGAAGCAATTGGTTTTGTTCGGGCAATTAATAAGTATGCGGATGAGAGAGCACCTTGGAAGTTGGCCAAATCAGAGAATGAAGAGGATAGAAAAGCCTTGGCTACTAGTTTGGCAACTATGTTGGAGAGCCTGCGCCTGGCCAATGAGCTCCTTGCACCTGTCATGCCAGGAGTGTATCGTAAAATAGTTGAATGTATGGGCCAAAAGCCAGCAACCGAATGGTCCGATCGGTTGTCATGGGGTACCCGTATGGAAGGAGTTTCTCTAGGACAAAAAATGATTCTTTTCCCCAGAGACTAACCTATATGCCCTTTGTGGGGTATTAGTTTATTTTGGCTCTTCCTGATTGGTTTGGAGTAAGCGAACTTCAGCCAGTCTTACACTGGTTTCATCCGCCTCAAGGATGGTAACCATGAGATTGCGAAGATTGAGAGATTCATTAGCTTCTGGAATCTTTCCAAATTCCTGAGTAATTAAGCCACCAAAACTGGTAACCTCTTCCTCATCCTCATCAATGCCAAGTTCCTTTGGCAGTTCGTGCAAAGGAGTAAGTCCAGCAATTTTCCAGCGATTCTCATTTACCTGTTCGATATCTTTTTCATCTGAATCAAATTCATCCTGAATTTCACCGACAACTTCTTCGAGAATGTCTTCCAATGTGATGACCCCATCTACACCTCCAAACTCATCCCCGACTAAAGCCATGTGTACTTTCCACTTCATCATTTTACGAAGAGCAAGAGGGAGAGGGTCCTCTGCCGAGACTTTTGCAGGAGCTCGAGTGATTGATTGAAGGGTGAATTTATTCGGGTTGTTGCCGAGTAAACGAAAGGCATATTTCACATGAATGATACCCAGGCAATGATCGAGATCGGCCTCACATAGGGGTAAGCGCGTATGACCGCAGGTTCTGGCGATTTCGAGGTTTTTTTCTAATCCATCCCCCACATCCAGAATTTGTACCTGCTTTCGAGAAACCATGATGTCCTGCACTTTTAATTGCCCCATCTCCAGGGTATTACCGACAATCTCAGCAATATCAGGATCTAAATTAGACCCTTCCCTCGAGAGAGTTCTTATATGATCAGCGACTTCGTTTTCTTCCGTGCTTCCCTCCTCACCGTATTGGGTATTATCCGAAAACCTTGCCTCAACCCATAAAAGTAAACATGAAAATGGCCAGGAAAGTAAGCGGGCAAGCAAAGTGAAATAGTATCCTACAGCCAGGTGGAAAGAAGACTTTTGGGAGGAAGCAAGAATTCTGGGAATGGCTCCAGAAAACAAACGTTCCGCAAGAAAGGAGAGAACAAAGCAAGCTATGAGACTTGGCAGGCCTGCAGAAAAGGCCCAAGCAGATGTGAGGTAAAAGAATCCCACAAAAAGCTGCATTCCTGAAAATAGTGCAGACTCGACATGTAATGGGCGTGCATGGTTGGGTTCGCACAAGATAAAATCCAAAAACTTTCCAGATTTAGAACCTCCCCCAGGTGGAGTGGAGACCCCGGCTCGAATACGATCGATCATCGAACGGAAGACACCGAGATAGACTCCGGTGACCAGACATAGACACCACAATATCAAAAGCGTTAGAGAAAAGTTGGGCGGAATATGCAAAGTGGTCATAAGTTCGCCCCGTACACTGAACATGCTTTTTTAAGTGCAGCAAGGAGGCGGATATTTTCTTCCTCAGTTCCAA
>JAYNZN010000041.1:0-15309 GCA_038103695.1 Opitutales bacterium | reverse complement strand
CCGTCATATTGGTGCCAGTTTCCACGCATCTGCCCAAGCCTGCGTTTGGGGTCCGGACCCAATAAGCCATCCATCGCTGTTTTTCCAAGGGCGACCAGAACTTTGGGCTTAACGATCTCCAACTGGGCTCGTAAATAAGGCAAACAAAAGTTTATTTCTTCCAGACTAGGTGGGCGATTACCGTAAGATCTTTCATGTCGAGGCCGAAAGTTCACCACATTTCCAATGTAGACTGAATCACGCGATAAACCCATGGCGGAAATAATACGATCAAGCAATTCCCCTGCAGGGCCCACAAAAGGTTTACCCGCCATTTCCTCTTCCGCGCCGGGAGCTTCACCGCAAAAGAAAAGATCTGCATCCAAATTACCAACACCAAAAACGGTCTTTGCCTGAGGATTTAATTCACCTTGGCAAACTTCACAGTTGAGCACCCTATCCTTTAACCAAGCCCACTGCTCTTCTTTAGATTTTTTTGGTAAGGAAATACTGGGGGGATTGGCAAAAGCAGGATTAGGGGGGAATGGAGCCACCACACTCTCCATAACCGGAGAAACTGTACTTTCCTTTTTCACATCCTCTTTTTGCTCATATGGAAGTTTTCTTTCAGTAGAAGTAGATGGTATCGAATGGGTGCTTATGGCCGATTTAGGAGCGATCACCTGGCTGACTTTAGAATCCTTGGTTCCTCCAAATAGGTCGGATAAATTGTCTAAAGTGGAATCCTCCATGTAAAGATGACGAACCCCTTCTGATCGCAGCCTCTTCAGCTCCTCCAATATTGCAAAGGTCGCTTCTGCAGGGTCTAAAACCTCTAATTCACTCATGAATTCAACTGAATACGCTCGACATACTTGGCAAGAAGATCGAATTCGAGATTTAACATGTCACCCGCTTTTTTTTCTTCTAAATTCGTATGATCAAGAGTGTGCGGAATCAGCCAGACTGCAAAAGAATGTTCAGTCACATCACAGACAGTAAGCGAACAACCATCGATAGCTATGCAACCCTTATCCACAAGATATTTTGCCCATTTTGGCTGAACCCCAATTTGGAGGTATAAATTTTTACCGCGTGGCTCAAAAACTTCCACAACTCCTGAACCATCCACATGACCGGTTACAAAATGCCCGCCCAACCTACCATTAGCCGCTAAAGATCGCTCTAGGTTTACCCGATCTCCAGAAGAAAGTTTCCCCAGGTTGGTCCGTTGCAAGGTCTCTTCAAGTAGATCAAAAGACCCATGCGAATGGTCATCTTCCTTCATCGTTAGACAACAACCATTCACAGCAAGACTGGCTCCCGCGTCCAAGCCATCGCCATTCGCAAAGGGAAGTTGCAATTTGAGCAGCCATGATTCCCCATGTTCTTCCAGGCTTTCTACAGTGCCAACTCCCTCTACAATTCCGGTAAACATATCTTATATCTCTAAGCAATAGAAAGTAGTTGAGCCAATGGAAAGATAATTTGACCAATACCTAACGCTGCTTAGCTTGGTTTACTACACATGCTACTTTCACGATTCATTCTTTTATTTTTTTTATTTTCCTCGTTGTTTGGTTTCATTCCCAACAGCAAAGGCAAAGCTTCCAGGGCCTCCGAGACCCTTCTTCGTGTTCCTCCTGATTCCATAATCGTTTTGAGTATCGATGGAGACAGCATGATCAGGAAGTCATCCATCCTGAATAATTCTCGATGGAAGCCCCTGCTTGATCGACTGAAAGAGGCGGGATCCCCTCTGAGGTCATGGCTGTCTGACGCCAACAGAAGTGGTTTGGACTGGGAGGAACCCATTCAATTCTTTATCCGATTAGTAGAGGGAAATCGCCCTCATCCTCAATTCGGTGCTATTGCTAAGGCAAGCTCCCCTGAACAAGCGGATCAGGCTTTATCTGATCTCGCCAATTTTTTGGGCCTACGTCCTTCAAAAAATAACGCAAAAATTTTCCAGCGTACCACGCAACCTTTTGCAATCGGAAGGGAGGGTGACTTTTGTTTTTTGCTTGGAACACTTTTTGCCGGAAAAGATAAAAATACCCCGCCTCCCGCACCTGAACTAGACACTTTCCTCACTACACTTACTCCCGGTTATCCAATCCCCAATATGCCTGCTCCCCTTGCTAGACATGCCCAGCAAACCGCAGATCTGAGCCTTTACTTTGAAGGGACAGGAAATGGGAGAATGATGGAAAATTGGTCAGGTAATCCATTGATCGAATCTATTCTTCCTTTATTTGACCCTCTACTTCTTGATTCATTCGGTCTGCACCTCCATTCAGAGGCAGGAAACTTAAAAATAGATTTAAAGAATTACTCTGATGAAAAAAAACCACATCCAGAAAAAATAACCCCCCTCAAAATGGTGAATCAACTTCCAGGCGATGCACCACTTGTTGGCCGGATGAGCCTTGATCATGATGACCTACAGCTCTTTCTTGCAAATGCCGTCGATAAAATCCTCCAGTTTTTCACAGGGAATAAATTGGGTGCAGATAGTGACCTACCAGGATTTGAATCCTCTGCCAGGGAATTACTTGCATTCCCAAGTGGTGATTTTGTTTTTGCTGGGGGAAGTAGCAAAACTGAAACGCTTACATTGCCAAATGGTCAATCGATCCTTCAGTCAAAACCAGTCTGGGCTGTGGGAATCAAAATCTCTCAACTGCTACCATTCAAAGAATTACTTGCAGGGATGAACTCCGGTCTTGGGCTCTCTTCCTTGCTAAGTGCCCATCAATTGCAGCTTACTGAAAATCAAGGAACTGCTTGGCTATCCACTCCAGATTATTCCAGGGAGTTAAAACTTGGCAATCCCATCGAGCCATTGGCGTTTGATAGACGAAAGTTATTAAACAACCATTTCTTTGCCCTGGATTTTAATCCCAAAGAGGCTGCTGCTTCCTTACGTGAACCTCGCGGCTTAAGCTTTGACCAACTTAAAAAGATAAGTTGGTTAGATCCATTTTCCCAATTCACCATTAAAAGTGTTGATGAATCGAACCTGAAGGGGAGCTTGAAATTAACTGAATCGAAAATTCATCCATGGGCTTTACTCACTGACTTACTTGGACAGGAATGGATCGATCAGATTAATGATCAACTTTTCTTAGCCATCGCCCGAGATGATCTCAATGCGGTTGTGGAATCTGTGGCAATGGGTGCCCTGATCAATGCAAATGATCGCTTTGGTCATTCCCCCCTGCACTATGCGGCATATCGTGGAAATACCTACATCGTGGACTATTTGCTGCGCAACGGCGGAGATCCCGACACAAGGGGCAAACATCTTTCGACCCCCTTGCACAGTGCCGCGTGGGGAAAAAATCAGGAGGTTGTAGAATTATTGCTTGAAGATGGTGCCGCAGTAGATGCCCGAACAGATGAACTGGAAACCCCGATTATGACTGCTACATTACGTGGGCAATTAGAAACGGTGGAAACATTACTTGCCCTTTCTGCCGATGCTCATGCAGTAGATAAATATGGCTCAAATCTGATGGACTTGGCGGGAGCCAGTGGAAACGAAGAGATCGTGGACTTATATAACGATCTTGGTGTAGAGATTTTAAACCCGCTACATTTGGCGGCAGGGATAGGGGATTTTGACTCGGTAAAAAAACTCCTTAAAGAGGGCCGTTCAATCAATGAACAGGATTCTTTCGGGGCTACCCCCCTTTTAGTTGCAACTGTGGCGGGCCGTGAAGATATGGTTGACTATTTACTCGAACAATCAGCTGATCCCCTGATTGAGGCAAAGGATGGTTACTCGCTTTTGCATGGAGCAGCCTTTTCGGGCAGCAAATCTTTAATTCGGAAGATTTTGGGCTTTGGCCTGGACCTGAATCAACGATACGGCCCCGACGCAATTACTCCCACCGATGTGGGAGAAGAAGGTAGCGAAGGACTGATCTACTTACGCTCCATGGGCGGACGTTCGGCCTGGGAACTTGGGCCTGAGTAAAGTTTTACACTTCCCTACCCAGAGCAAAAATTGCTTTTCCTGCCTGGGAAAGCTCTCGATCTATCTTACGGGCATCAGGGACAAATCCAGCCAGTTTCTCCCAAAATCTCGGCGAGTGGTTCATTTCCACCAAATGAGCAAGTTCATGGAATAAAATGTAGCTCCCCAATCTCTGAGGAAGTAAAATAATTCGCCAATTTAAGGAAATTGTTGCCCTGGGAGAGCATGAGCCCCAGCGCGTTTGCTGATCCCCAACCCGAATTCTTTTTGCCTTCAACCCGGTAATATCTTCGGCCCAATTTAACCATGAAGGAAGAAATTGAGAGGCTAATTTCCTACAAGCATCTTTGATGGAGGCCTCTGGATTATTGGTAGGGGGAATACATATTTTAACCTGTTGATTTTCAAGACTTATCCAATTTCTTTCCGCTTCTTCATCGATTTGAACAGTTACGGTTTTCTCGCTTTTATCAGCCCCAATACAGATCTTACCTCCATTTTTAAAATGATCATTCAAAGAAACTCTCCGAGGAAATAGAGAGCTTTGGGTCCTCAACCATTCGCTGTGGTCATTCAAAAAACGCTCTGCTTCCTTCCTGCTTGTACGATAGGGAAAGGTAAGAAGTGCAAAATCTTCTCTTTTTAGCCGCAAGTGAATACGCCTGGTTCGCTTACTCTTTCGTAATTCACAAATTAATTCACGGACTTGAGAACCATCGATGAATTGAAACGATTTAAATGTTTTCTCCTCAGTAACTTTCAAATGATTCAATTATTATTATTTTCTAATTCGTTCACCTGATTTGCAGTAAATTTGCGGAGAGCCGACTCAGGATCAATGCCAGAAATTCGGCAGGCTGCTATCCACTCAAATAGGGCAAGACCGGCCTTTTCTTCGCTAAGACCCTCAGCAAGGCTATCGATCTTGGTCTGATCCCACTCCCCGCGATCCACGACCCCCCCTTTAATTGCCTGCTTATATACCTTATCTGCGTAAAGAGTGGATGGAAGTTGAGGCGGTAAATCTTTAAAAATTTTGTTTTTAGGTATCTCCCCCTTGGCCAATTTTTCTTCGGCTTTAATTTTTTCCCAACGATCAATCACAGCCATCGCATCCTGTTCCTTATCATTGGGGTCCCCAAACACATGCGGATGCCTCCTTATTAACTTTTCAGAAATCTCCCTGGCCACATCCTCCAAGTCAAATCGGCCGGCTTCCTCCTCTATCTGAGCATGAAAAACTACCTGCAAAAGAAGATCTCCCAGTTCCTCACGCAATAATTCAGTATTTTCTGTATCGATCGCCTCCAACACCTCCGCTGCTTCCTCTACCAGGCAACGGGCAATGGAGTGGTGGGTTTGCTCCTGATCCCATGGACAGCCGTCGGGGGCACGTAATCGGGCCATAAGTTCTCTTAGTCGTTGAATTTCGCTCACGCTGGCGCACTATGGGAAGAATAGAACAATGTTGCAAACTCATTGCCTTCAAAAATTTTCTTTCTAATAGCAAATATGGACAAATTATCTGAAATCATGGCCGCCAAGAGGCGGGAAATCGAACCACGTATTCGTCCAGTTCGAGACAACGAACTTTCCAATCTTGGGGCACGATTAAATGAGGGTGTCTCTTTTCTAGATTCCCTTTCTAGTCCTAATGAATTATCCGTGATTGCCGAGATCAAAAGAAAATCTCCTTCCGCCGGTGATATTGCCCCTTCAGCTTCTGCAGTGGAACAGGCACGTGAATATGTAAACGCCAAGGCAGATGCCCTTTCTGTGCTTACAGATGAGCCTTATTTTGGGGGCTCTTTGCAAGATCTTTGGGATGTAAACGATTTCCTTTGCGTGCATGGTAGATCCACTCCCACCTTGCGAAAAGATTTCATGGTTCATCCCATTCAAATTCTCGAAGCGTTGGAGGCTGGTGCTAGAGCTATTTTATTAATTGTGCGGGCACTGGATAATGATGAACTGAAAACCCTTCGTGATGCCGCAGATTTGGCGGGTCTTACCTGCCTGTACGAGATTCATGAAGAACCAGAACTCGAAAAAGTCCTACCCCATAACCCACAGCTTTTAGGAGTAAACAACCGAGATCTCAAAGCATTCAAAACGGATCTTGCAGTAACGGAACGGTTATTTCCTCTGATTCCTGAGGGAATTATCAAAGTCAGTGAAAGTGGAATCCACGAACCAGCGGATGCCTGGCGGGCACGCGAGGCTGGAGCGGACGCAGTTCTCTGTGGAGAGGCACTGATGCGTACAGAAGATATTGAGGACTTCATTGATGAAATGAAGGACTGCGCATAGAGTTTGTATATCTCGAATTAGATACCTATGGCACTCAGTCCATCAGCCACTGTTGAGCTGCTTCGTAAGCTCGGCCATTTACCAAATAAAAAACTGGGGCAGAATTTTCTAATCGATGGCAACTTAGTCGAAAAATCTCTATCCATGGCTGACCTTCCGAAGGACTTACCCGTTCTTGAAATCGGACCGGGTCTAGGTACCCTGACCGGACAACTGCTTGATCTTGGACATCCAGTCTACGCAGTCGAGATTGATCGAAGGTTG
Organism: Opitutales bacterium; assembly: GCA_038103695.1. Taxonomy (GTDB): domain Bacteria; phylum Verrucomicrobiota; class Verrucomicrobiia; order Opitutales; family Seribacteraceae; genus Chordibacter. Next base: position 8,774 of record JAYNZN010000041.1, on the reverse strand, counting down.
GAAGCTCACCTCCAAAAGCATTTCGATTCTCAAATTCAAAGCGGACAGTTAAACCTTTTGCGTGAAGATGCGGTAAAAAAACCCTTGGGTAACCTTCCAAGCTCTATCGATCGTTATGCCGTGGTGGCCAACCTGCCTTACGCAATTTCCTCGGCATGGATGGAAGGACTCCTCGGTTCGATGCAATTGCCCGAACGCATGGTTATGATGTTACAAAAAGAAGCATCCGACCGCATGCTCGCCCAACCCGGGACGAAAGCCTTCAACGCCCTGTCTATTTTTCTTCAGGCCTGCTTTCAAGAGGCAGGAACACATCAGGTATCCGGGCAATGCTTTCATCCGGCTCCAGCAGTCTCATCTGTTTTGCTTAGAATGGATAAACTAGCCAAGCCCTATCCCTTCCCCAAAGATGTTCGGATGTTGATCCGGCGCATTTTCACCCAACGAAGAAAACAATTGGGCAGCCTGATAAAAAATGAAAGTAAAAGGATACAGGACTGTATGAATGTATGGTTAAAACGGCAAAATATCTGCCCCACCCTTCGACCAGAAAAGATTCAGGTCAAACAATGGACGGATCTGGCGATCTCTTTGGAATAGAAAGCAAGGGGAGGTATATCCACTCCTTAAGAAGAAGCACCAACGCCACAACACTTTTTATATTTCTTTCCACTCCCACAAGGACAGGGATCGTTCCTCCCAACCTTGGGGGCATCGCGAACAACGGGAGCAATAGTAGGTGCTGAAGATTGCTCATCGGGTGATGGAGCGGAGGAAGATTGAGGAGAGAAGCGGTCAAAACCTGCGGATGGACCAGAATCTGGGCCCGTTGACTTGGCTGATTTACTCAGGGTATTTAACATATTCTCAAAGGCTGCAAGGTTCGTGGCTGCACGAAACATACCTGTACAAACTTCTGAACGCATCGACCCCATCATTTCTTCAAATGCCCGGAATGCCTCGCTTTTATACTCGCTTAAAGGATCTTTCTGTCCATAACCGCGAAGGCCTACACTACGGCGAAGTTCTTCCATCTCGGTAAGGTGATCCTGCCAATGAACATCTACTGCATTAACAACCACATAGCGTTCCAAACTTTGAATTTGTTCAGGATCCTCAAGCTTCCTCTTACCTTCATAGGCTTGATGAATTTTTTCCAAAAGTAATTTCCGGCATCCCTCTTCGCCAAGACCGACAAACTCAGAAGCGGAAAGATTGAGTGGAAAAGTAACATTTATCCAGGACGCAACCAAGGATTCTACCTCAGGCATCTCCTCGAGTTTAGAAGCACTAAATTCAGCCTCCGGCATCGCAGCGAAGCGTTCCTCCACTTCTTCTTCAACTAATTCAAGAAGTATTTTGCCTGGTTCATCATCCAGCAAAACATCATTTCTGATAGAATAAACGATCTCCCGCTGACGGTTTAAAACATCATCGTATTGAAGAAGTCGTTTACGGATGGAATAATTTTGCTGCTCCACCTTTTTCTGTGCGTTCTGAATAGACCAGTCCAAGGTGCCATGCTCAAGCATTTCATCATCTCCAAACGATTTCTCAAGCATCTTGGAAAGTGCCCCCTGGTTGGCAAATAAACGCATCAAATCATCTTCCAAAGAGACATAAAAACGGGAAGCACCTGGATCTCCCTGACGGGCACAGCGACCGCGTAACTGTCGATCAATCCGACGAGACTCATGTCTCTCAGTACCAAGAACCAAAAGACCGCCCAATTCCTTTACACCCTCTCCAAGCTTAATATCGGTTCCTCTTCCCGCCATGTTTGTGGCAATTGTAACGGCTCCCTGCTGTCCAGCTTGGGCAACAATCTCTGCTTCTCTCTCATGAAACTTGGCATTCAAAACTGTGTGGCGGATTTTTGCCCGTTTGAGCATGCGGCTAAAAACTTCAGATGAATCTACCGATGCCGTGCCGATGAGCACGGGTTGTCCACGCTTGTGCGCCTCAGATAAATCTTCAAGTACCTGATTGTATTTTTGACGCCTACCCTTGAACATCAGGTCATTTAAATCTTCACGTACACACTTTCGGTGAGTTGGAATTACCATCACGCCAAGACGATAGATATCATGAAATTCCCCAGCTTCTGTCTCGGCAGTACCGGTCATTCCAGCCAACTTATCATACATACGAAAGTAATTCTGAATCGTGATCGTGGCATAGGTCTTAGTTTCCTTTTCAATTTGCACACCCTCTTTGGATTCAACCGCCTGATGCAACCCATTGCTCCAACGGCGACCAGGCATTAAACGACCGGTATTTTCATCCACAATCATCACCTTCCCTCCCTGAACCACATATTCTTTATCCTTTTCATACAATGCATAGGCACGAAGAAGCTGGGAAATGGTGTGAATACGCTCGCTCTTTACCTGAAAGTCAATTTCTGCCTGCTCACGCTCTTTTCGTTTTTCCTCATCCGTTAAAGTTTTCTTACGATCAATTTCTACATAAGTGGTGGCCAAGTCAGGAATGACAAAACCTTCAGGATCACTAGGACTGATCAATCCCCTGCCCAATTCAGTAAGATCTGCCTGCTGGTTCTTCTCGTCGATTACATAGTGCAACTCTTCTTTGAGTTTATGAGCCCGTTCCTTGTTGTAATCTGAATTCATTTCCAAATCAAACTTCTCAAACCGCTTCCTTATCTTAGCATCCTCCATCATTCGCATGAATTGACGGTGCGTCGGTAAACCTCGCTTTACCTGATAGAGTTTCGCAGTTGCCTCATCAAGTGCATCTTCATCGGATTCTTCCGAAGTCAGTGTTCGCTTGGCATCCTCTGCCAATCGGTTGCACTGGCGGACTTGGGCATCCACCAATTTAGTGACCAATGGCTTCATCTCGTTAAAAGGCAAAGGGTGGTCTTCCCTCATAGGACCAGAAATAATCAATGGTGTCCTCGCCTCATCGATTAAAATGGAGTCAGCCTCATCAATAATACAAAAGAAGTGATCACGCTGTACTTGGTCTTCCTGACTCGTGGCCATGCCATTGTCTCGCAAATAATCAAATCCAAATTCAGACGCCGTTCCGTAAGTTATATTTTTTCCGTACATTTCACGGCGTTCGGCAGCTGGCATACTATTTTGAATACAACCCACTGTAAGCCCGAGAAATTCAAACAAAGCCCCCATCCAGTGAGAATCTCGCCGGGCCAGATAGTCGTTTACTGTAACCAATTGGCAATTCTGGCCCGACAGAGCATTTAAATATAACGGACAAGTGGATACCAGAGTCTTGCCCTCACCCGTTGCCATTTCTGCAATATGACGTTCATGCAAGGCCATTCCTCCAATGAGCTGCACATCATAGTGAACCATCTGCCATTCAATCGGTTGATCGCAAACCTGTATGGTTTTCCCGCACAGCCTGCGGGCACCATTTTTGACCACGGCAAAGGCTTCAGGGAGAAGATCATCCAAGCTGGTCCCATCCTTATATCTTTGCATGAACTCACTCGTTTTAGCTCGTAGTTCATCATCGGTTAAGCTTTGCAGTCCCTTTTCAACCTCATTGATTTTCGCAACCACTGGAGCACAGCTTTTAATAAATTTTCGATATTGCCGCCCCTTAAGGGACTGGATGATCGATTGGAAAGGGGAAAATAAACTCATAAGCGAAAAGGAAGTAAAACCAATCTACCCCTATTAGGAAATTGCTTCCCGGAAGTAAGGAATCGTACGCTCCAACCCTTCGGACAATGAGACCTTTGGTTCCCACTCAAGCACTTGTTTCGCAAGTGAAATATCGGGTTTTCTTTGGGTGGGGTCATCCGAGGGTAAGGGCATTTCAATAAGCTTTGAGGAGGAATCTACTTTTGCCAACACCTGTTCAGCTAGTTCACGAATAGTGAACTCAACCGGATTCCCAATATTGACTGGTCCGACGGTCTCTTCCTGCTCCATTGCCCTAAGAATTGCCTCAACCAAGTCATCAACATAGCAAAAGGACCGGGTTTGCGAGCCGTCACCATAGATCGTAAGATCTTCTCCCTTAAGGGCCTGAACAATGAAATTGGATACTACCCTACCATCATCTGGGGCCATTCTGGGACCATAGGTATTGAAAATGCGTACCACTCGGGTATCGACTTTATTTTCACGATGATAGTCAAAGAACAAGGTTTCTGCACAACGCTTGCCTTCATCATAGCATGCACGCAATCCGATAGGATTAACGTTTCCACGATAACTCTCAGGTTGGGGGTGAACTTCAGGGTCTCCATAAACCTCGGATGTTGATGCCTGGAGGATTCGGGCACCCACCCGCTTTGCCAAGCCTAAGCAATTAATGGCACCCACCACCGATGTTTTAACCGTCTTAATCGGGTTGAATTGATAATGAACGGGCGAGGCGGGGCATGCCATATTGTAAATGCGATCGACTTCTACCTTAAAGGGGTCGATTACATCATGCCTCATCAATTCAAAATTTTCATGACCGCACAAATGTGCGATATTCCTTTTACTGCCGGTAAAAAAATTATCCAGGCAAATGACCTCGTGTCCTTGATCAAGCAGACGCTCGCAAATGTGACTACCGAGAAAACCGGCTCCACCTGTTACTAGAGTTTTCATAAATTGTGCAAAGGTACTTTCTAGCAGATAGTGAGGATTTGAAAACCCTTCTTTTTAGGGGATAAAGATGTGAAAAATTGGTCGGGCCGGTGAGATTTGAACTCACGACCCCTACACCCCCAGCGTAGTGCGCTACCAGACTGCGCTACGGCCCGACCTAGATGCCCGAGGGCAAGGGTTTGAAAATGCTTCATCGTGGTAAGAGAGTCAAGACTAAGCCCCAGCTTCATAATCAGCAATCCAACGAGATGACCAACTTTCATAATCTCCCTTAAGAATATGCTCTCTTGCATCCTCCATAAGAGAGACAAAAAATCGCAGGTTATGCAAAGTGAGGATAGTACCAGCCAAAGATTCCTTAGCCTGGATAAGATGCCGAAGATAAGACTTTGAAAATTGATGAGAGACCGGACAGTCAGAAATTTCATCAAGTGGACTGAAGTCATCTTTAAACTTCTCGTTTCGCAGATTTAAAGTACCACGCGAAGTGTAAGCCATACCATGACGGGCTGCACGGCTGGGCATCACACAGTCAAACATATCCGCCCCCATTCCAACCATCTTTAATAGTTGGGTGGGAGTTCCCACTCCCATGACATACCTTGGCTTGTCAAAAGGTAAAACAGATGTTGTCCAGCTTACCTGCTCAAGCATTTCCTCTTCGGTCTCTCCAACACTTACACCACCCACTGCATAGCCAGGAAAATTGAGATCAACTAATTCCTCAGCTGATTTGTGTCGCAAATCTTCAAATCGTCCACCCTGAACAATTCCGAACAGGTTTCTCCCCTCTTGGGGACCGGTACTTTGTTTCCATGCATCCTGACAACCTTTTGCCCACAATGTAGTACGGGCAACTGCACTTTCTACCAAATCCCTGCTATCATTTGCAGCAGGACAAACATCTAGGCACATGGCAATGTCAGACTTCAGACCATCCTGGATCTTAACTGCCTCTTGGGGACCAAGAAAAATCTCCCGCCCATCCAAGTGAGATCGGAAATTTACTCCCTCATCGCTAATTTTCCTTAGCTTGGAAAGACTAAATACCTGAAAGCCTCCACTATCAGTAAGAACGGGTCCGCCCCAATTCATGAAGTTTGACAACCCTCCAGCTTGCCGAACAATGTCAACACCGGGTCGTAGGCTTAGATGGTAAGTATTACCCAAAATAATCGGAGCTTTTACCACATCCTTCAAATCTCTTGGCAATGTACCCTTCACAGTAGCCTGTGTGCCAACAGGCATAAAGACTGGGGTGGAAACTGTGCCCATGGGTAAAATCAATTTACCAGCACGTGGTCCAAGATTGGATGAACGATCGGATTCTATGGAGAAATTAGAAGGCTGTTTTGCAGCTGAGGACATAACCATACTTACAAATGGTATCGGTTACTCGTTTAAAGGTAAAAACCATATTTCCCTATTCGGTATACAACTTGGTATAAAAAAGAATTCTTAACTTCCTTCAGAAACGAGCGTTAGATGCATCTAACTAAAGGATTACGCATGAGGGTGACGAAATTTAAAAATAGCAGAATCTGTAGGTAAAACTGCTCCCGACTGCTACGGGAGCAGATTACCAAGTACCAACTCAGTTCAATAAATGATCTGTGGCAAGAACAGTAATATCTTCCCACTTTTCAGACCATCGATTCCACTTTTCCACCCGGTCAACTTCTGGAGATATTTGTCTCTTACTACAGGCATATTCGAACATTTCTCTGGCTTCACGAGTATCATGGGCAAGAAAATACCGGTCAGAAACATCATGAGAATCACCAAAATGGAAGTGAAATCTGTACTCCTCCAATACTTCTTTGTCTTTAATCCTCATGTATAAAAAATATAACAAAAAGTTAAATTTATCAAATATTTCTACAATTTTGTTATAAAATTATTATTAAGGAAGCTAAATCTCTGCTGTATGGCAGAAGGTATTATAAGTTAAGGCTCTTGCCTAAGAGTCATCCAAAGAACCAAGTTCTTGTAAATGAGCAACATCCCCCCAACTAACCAAGTGCCATTTACCATTCGATTTTTGTATTCTATTAATCGAACAATTGAGAAGAAGAAAATTTCTTTCAACATCAAGACCAAGATTGAGTACTTTTCTAAAAATTACCCCCAATACACCACCATGAGTGAAACATAGAATTTTTTTACCAGGATGCATGTCCACAAGGTTCTCTACGGCATTCGAACAACGATCAAAAAACTGTTGAAAGCTTTCACCTCCTGGCGGTTGGTATTCTGGACCATTGTTAAGAAACTGGCGGTAAACATCCGATTGCTTACTTTGCATTTCACTGGTTGTCATGCCCTCTAAAACTCCAAGACCTCTCTCCCTGAGTTCAGCCATCGGTAATGCATCCCAATGGCTTGAAACACCAGCTAAGCGTGAAGTATGCATAGCCCGTTCAAGATCACTTGAATAAACTGCATCAACGGGCATGCTCTTTATTCTTTTACCAAGAAATTCGGCTTGGGACACCCCACGTTTACTTAAAGCCGAATCGGCATGTCCCTGCCAACGACCGCTTAAGTTCCACTCCGTTTCCCCATGCCTAACAAGTATGATTTCTGTTGTATTCATTAAACAGTTGTAGCGAATGAATAACCTCCCACGCCAATGACAGCAAAAAGGGAGAATGCGTACTGATTACTTTCCAGGTATAGGTCTAAAAGGCCAGGTAGGAGTACCTTTGGGATCAACCGCAGTAGGAACTTGACCTAATCCATAATCAGCAGGTTGCATATCCTTATTTTTCCAGTAATCCTTTTTATCTTTTAGGAAACCATAAAAGGATGGATAAAAAGGATCCACATAGTCTACATCCGCTTTGGCTGGTACATCAAGACCTGTAAGGTGATAAGTTGCATTAACAATCAATCTTCGTAAATCATCGCTAACCAAATCCACAGATGCCCCCATGGTAGTGCAAAAGGTCATACCTTTGGTACCACTCGGTGAATCATAGGGATGTAGCCAGGCCAGTGGTTGCATCGGCTTGTTTTTATTGCGAACAGGCTTGGATTTTGGATTAAGGTTTTCGGTGACCTGACCACGGAGTAGAATAGTATCATTAGCCGTTAACGCATTGATTCCGTAAACATCGGATGGGCCAAATACATCTTTCACACTGCGGAGAATAGGATGATTGGCATTAGCCAGTTCCACGACACCCCTGGCTCCCTGGATTTTGTGCTTTCCGTGGTGACTCACCCAACCTTCACCCATAATTTTGGGACCAAATTCCTTGAAAGTAATCTTATTCCCGAAAGAACGATCGTTTAACCATTTGAACCCATGAGTAGATGTCCGAATCCCAATTACTGGTTTTCCGTCATCAAGGAACTTAGTTATATGTTTGGCATCTTCCTCTGAGGGGTCACGGAACCGGGTGCCGATAATCATCAGGTCAGCATTATCCAAATAGTGCCAGCCTCTTACCCCTTTGTGGTTGTCTGGGTCGATGTAAGTTCCTGTAGAGTCCCAGGAAAAAAGAACTTTACAGGTAAATCCATGCTTTTCAGCCAGGATTTTGGCAAGCATCGGCATACTTTCTTCGGTACGGTATTCTTCATCTCCAGAAACTAGGACGACGGTTTTTCCTTTACCAGGGCCTTTTTTTCCCTTCAAAGATAAAATTTTTAGATCGTCAGGCTCTTCTTCGACTCCGAGAGCTGCCTTGGAATACTCATAGGCTCCTTTGGATTTATCAATTATATAGTCTGATCCCTCGATTGCCTTGCTTTTTATGGCACTACCAATCTCTGTAAGTGAGCAGGAAGAAAAGAAAAGCAAGAATGAAAAAATAAATACAAGGTGAATAGATGAATTCATAATTGAGTGTTAGTTGATTTCTTAGAAAAACAGGGAAGGAAATTTAGTTTCAATAATAGATTAAAATATAGCTACAACTAACCTCTAAAGTGAATTTAAATTCTATCAACTTATTTCTGTAATATAAGCTTAATTCCGTCCTCATGTAATGCATTAGGGATTTGCTTTAAGATTCGCCTTTTTACGAAATACCCTTAACATATTCTCTATGTTTAGAAATATACCGTTCAATCGAGTGGAATGGATCACGAGTGGTTTTCTTATTTTCACGGCTTTACTCACCGTTACTGCTGTTCCCTATTATTTATGGTCTTATGGATGGGATTGGT
>JAYNZN010000073.1:0-2931 GCA_038103695.1 Opitutales bacterium | reverse complement strand
GCTGGGTAAACGAAACTAATCAGGGTAACTCCCTCACGAATCCGCTCCGCCTCTTCCACGGATGGTGGCGTGACCTTTAGAATGAGTTCTCCATTCCAAACTTCGGCGGGATCTCCGGCGATGCGGGCACCAACTGCTTCGTACGAGGAGTCGGAGAAATTGGAATGCTCCCCTGCTCCCTTTTCAATTACAACTTCGTAACCAAGTTTTACGAATGCCGCGACATTTTCCGGAGCAATCGCAACTCGCTTTTCCGAAGGCTGAATTTCCTTTGGTATGGCAATGATCATAATGAATTCTGTGCCTATCCACTGAACAATGGCAAAGATAAAGTGGGTAAACTCAAAAGCATTCCCCATTTAAACGATTAAAATTCTGATTTTACAGGAATCGGGCAGACATCCTCGTTTCCGGCTCGTCAAATATCGATTTTATTGTATGGTTTAAATTACACAGCCAAAACTTGGAACAAGGGCTCACCAGTGGATGGAATTTCATATTTATGTGGGCGAGGGTTCAAGCTTGGCAATTTTGAGCCGCTAACAATCCCATTTTATTTATGACTGAAGAAGAACTCCCATTAGGGGAGCGAGAATCCGATGCCCCTCGTTTTGAGGACTTCGACCTAGCTCCATCAATCCAAAAAGCCGTGGCTCGCGTGGGGTATGAAACACCATCACCGATTCAAAGGCGTTCCATCCCTCCATTATTAGAAGGGTGCGATCTTTTAGGTGTTGCCCAAACCGGAACGGGTAAAACCGCAGCCTTTGCTTTACCGCTGCTTTCCAGGCTCGACCCCAACCTAAAGGTTGTACAAATGTTGTGCCTCGCACCGACCCGAGAACTTGCGATTCAGGTTGCTGAAGCTATGGAAACATTTGCTGAAGATATTCCCGGCTTACGTATTCTTCCGGTCTATGGAGGCACTGGCTACACGGAACAAATCCGTGAACTCAAGCGGGGAGCTCAAATTGTGGTAGGCACGCCCGGTCGTGTCATGGATCATGTGAAGAAAAAGTACATGAAGCTCAACCAGGTTAAAGCGATGGTTTTAGACGAAGCCGATGAAATGCTCAGTATGGGATTCATTGAAGATATCGAGTGGATTTTGGAACAAACCCCCAGCGATCGCCAGACGGCTCTTTTTTCTGCCACTATGCCCAAACCTATTCGGAAGCTGGCTGACAAGCACCTCAACGAACCAGTGGAAATCACGATCGAGGTAAAGCGGGAAAATGCTCCCAACATACGCCAGCGATTCCTCAAAGTGCGCCAGTATGAAAAGATCGATATGCTCGGTCGTATTTTGGAAATAGAAAACTTCGGGGCTATGCTTATCTTTGCCCGCACAAAAAATGCGACCACCGATATTGCAGAAACCCTCATCACCAAGGGATACCCGGCAGAAGCACTCAATGGTGATATGCCACAAAAGCTAAGAGAGAAAACGGTTGACCGTTTACGCAAGGGACATGTCAAGGTTGTGGTCGCCACGGATGTTGCCGCCCGCGGACTTGATGTCGATGTCATCACTCATGTAGTCAACTATGATGCACCCTTCGATCTAGAATCCTATACTCACCGAATCGGCCGTACGGGTCGTGCTGGCCGAGAAGGAGATGCCATTCTTTTTGTCACCAATAAGGAAATGAGAATGCTCAACGCAATTGAAAGAACGCTAAAATCAAAATGCGAGGAGTACAAATTTCCCACATTGGAGGAAATGAATGAGCGCAAGCGGGGAGAATTTTTCACCAGGATGGAAGAGGCTCTATCCGCCAGCGATCTTTCTGATTACAGGGAAGCGATTCAAAATTTTCTTGAGGAAAGCGGAAAGGATTCCATCGATGTAGCTGCTGCCCTCGCATACTTGGATGCTGGTAAAAAGCCTTTATTTTACGATGAAATGCCCACTGCCCCCAAACGCCCAAAAAGGGAAAGGCGCGAACGTGGAGGGGATCGGGATGATCGCTATGTAAACAACAACGATTTACAAAGCTACCGCGTCGAAGTCGGAGAGTACCATGGTGCCGAAAAGCGCGATCTGGTTGGGGCGATTGCCAATGAAATCGGAATGGATTCAAAATTCATCGGTAAGATACGAATGTTCAAAGATCACTCCTTTATCGACCTCCCAAAAGATATGCCCAAAGAGGTGCACGAAGCCCTTAAGCAAGTTTGGGTACAGGGACACCAACTCAACATCTCTGTTGATCGCGGAAGACCACGACAAGAAGGCAGAGGAGGAAAGTTCAGAGGTAAGAGTGGTGGTGGCTTCCGCAAGGGGGGAGGATTTCGGAAAGGAGATGGCCGCTCCAAATCCGGTGGCGGTTACAAAGGCGGGGGAGGAGGAAAATTCCGCAAAGAAAGATAAGATGGGACCCATTCCCACCATCTCAATTACTTACATCCTTAACAAATTAATGCTCCCACAAGAAGCTACTTAGAGGTAGCCCAGCGGATACCATCGGTTATCAGGTCAAGGAATTCCTTGGTTGATACTGTCTCGTTATGGTGACCGATGGTCGTCGCAAACACCTTTCCCTTGCCGTATTGATTTACCCATACACAGGGCTGAGGAGCCTCCGGTTTGTGCTTGGGCCCATTGTCTCCGTGGGCAAGCACAGTTGTACTTTCGGCGACTCCCTGAACAAAATAGAGCTCCCCCTTTGGAGTGCGCCATTGATCAGGCATATTTTTGACCGCCGGATGGTTTGCATGTTCTGATACTTTGGTAACATCAAAAGGAACATGCGGACCATGCCCGTGGGAGTGCACCCCCATGAGTTTATTCCAACTTTTCTCCAGAGGCTTTTGGTCTTTGATAAAAATATGATAAGAGTGCATCGCACAGTGCATAGCGATGGCAGGAACCCCTTCTTGATGAACTTTTACAATTGAATCGATGAATGCCTTGTCGTCCTCGCGGGC
>JAYNZN010000040.1:0-15716 GCA_038103695.1 Opitutales bacterium | reverse complement strand
TTTTTCATTTGAGTCAACGTGTTCACAACAAATATTTTAATTTGATGTCAGCTTGACCTTTAGCCCCTAGTGTCAATAACTTGACTTATTCATAAAAATCACCCTTAAAAGCCATGGACGAAGAATCCGAAATTGAACCAGTTTCAGAAACAGAAGAATTAATCGGAGATACTGAATCATACCAAACTGAAGTACCTCCTACGGAAGGTGCCTTTGGTAAGTATCTGCGTGAATACAGGCTTCTTAATAGTCTCTTAATCTCTCTCGGAACAATCGTTGGAATCATAGGCTTTATGCTTGCATGGACAATCATCGTTCCCGTGGGAGAAGAAAGTGGATCTGATTTCGGAGATGCAGGTGCACCTGCGCAGCAACAACAGCAAGAAAAACAAAAAGTGGTTAAGTTGATGCAACGTCAAAAAAAGGCACAACCTACAAGTCAGCAAACTTTTAAAACTACTGCAGTTTCCGATATCTCACTACCTGACTTTAACGAATTAGATGTTAAAGACCTTGCCCCCGTGGTTGAGGCTACCCCACCTCCGATGTCGCAATCTGCGACCATGAATAACCAAAAGATGAAAAGTGCCCTCAAGGGCGTTACATTAAGCCTACCCAAGGTCATGCAGCAACGTTGTGACCCGAAAAAAAGAATGGAACGACTTCGCTCTGGGGGAGGAAAGCCTTCAACGGAAGCAGCTATTGTCAAGGGGCTCAAGTGGCTTAAAGAAGTTCAAGATAAAGATGGGGGTTGGGGCTTACAGGATATGAATTCACAGGAAAAGCCTTTCAGATACAGGAACAATAGTTTCCATAGAGATGGCATGACTGCACTTTCCCTTTTAGCCTTTCTTGGCCATTGTGAACTTCAAGATTCTCCAGAATTTGGGAAAACCGTTCAAAATGCGATTAACTTCATAACTGCGACTCCACCTGATAAGCTTGCGAACCGAGATGAAAGCGGAACATTTTTGGGACTTCGAGGTGGAAGTACGACTGATATGCAGTTTGCCGCTTATTCTCATGCAATTCGCTCGTATGCTCTATGTGAAGCATATACAATGACTAAGATTCCGAAAATTAAGGAATATGCTACAAGAGCTGTGAATCTCATCATCGAAGGCCAGAATCCCAATGGGGGTTGGGGGTACGGATTTGGTCGCGGTGTCGCTGCTGCTGTTGACTTATCTCTCTCAAGTTGGTGCGTGCAAGCTCTGAAAGCGGCTGCATTGACAGGCATTCAGTTCAAGGGGCTTGATGAGTCAATGGATAAAGCGATTAGCTATGTTAAAAAATGTCAGGAAAAAGGATCTGGTAAATTCAAGTATACACCTGAGGGTAATGAAGCCGCCAGATATGGCGGCCCGAGTAGAGGATCCATCACTGGAGCAGGGGTTCTTTGTCTACAAGTTTGGAAAGAGGCAAAGTCACAAGAGGCAAAAAAAGGGTTGGAATTTATTGTTCAAAATAGACTAGTCGATTCTTGGTCAAAAGTGGATGCATACGAATGGTACTATCATGCACAAGCTTGCTTCCAGTCAACCGGTGCATTGAGCGGAATCTTTTGGCGTGAATGGAATAAAAATTTCCAAGAAGTGGTAGCTGCTGGGCAGCAGGAAAATGGTCGTTGGGAGTTGGGTCTTCATTTCCATGGCGAATCTGCAATTTTTCGCCACGCTCTTACCGTTTTAATGCTTGAGGTGTATTACAGGTATGCACCAATGAGCAAAGTTTAATCGCATCTGTCAACCAACCAATACCTCTTTAACGCCATGATTAAATATTCATTTCTCTTATTTTTTCTATTCAAAGCTTCAATTTCAATGGCTGAAGAAAGCAAGCAAAGCAAAGAAATTTTGGTCACGGGCAATGATGCGATGCAATTTAATTTAAAAACATTCAACGGACAACCAAATGAACACATTCGATTAATCTTTAAAAATATTGGTTCGCTGCCCAAGATCGCGATGGGTCACAACTTTGTTTTACTAAAGAAGGACATTGATGCATTAGCATTTGGACAAAAAGTTTTAGCTTCTGGCGGAAGTGCAACGAACCCCCTACCCAAATCTTTGCTCGGTGATGTTATCGCCTTTACTCAATTACTGGGTCCAGGGGAATCTGAAACCCTTTCTTTTAAAGTTCCCAATCAAAAGGGAGAATACGAATATGTCTGCACATTCCCTGGTCATTTTGCCATGATGCGAGGTAAGATGATTGTCAAATAAAGTCTTTCTCTATCGTTACATTGTTATTTTTAAAATGCTTACAACAAGGCAAGAATCTCAAATCATTGAGAATTCCAAAGCCAAATTATTTCCACTCTTTGCCTTCAGCCGATTAGATGGACCTGGTTGGTGGGTATCAGCAGCATGCCTGAGTGCTGGCTCATTAGTTGGCTCAATCGGACTTGGCCTTTCTTTTGGTATAGCAGGAATATGGATACAAGCCATTTCAATGCTTCTTGGAGTCATTATACTTATTGCCGTTTCACAAATCTCCCTTTCGACCCAACAAAGTTTATTCACAATTCTTCGTGATGACTGGAATCGACCATTCGCTTATTTAATTGCTGCTACCGCCATTTTAACAAGTTTCACATGGTGTATGCCCCAATTTAAACTTTGTGCCGAAACAGCAGTTTCTACAGTTTTCCCCATCTTAGATAATAAATCTGGAAGAGTTTTAGTGGCTTTTGTGTTACTTCTTTTTGCGTTAACTCTATCAACACTGTACAGCAAACAGGGTCCAAGATCATCGCTTTTCCAATGGATCATTAAACTCATCGTTCTGTTCGTATCGATTGCATCATTCATTTCTTTGGTCACAATAATGAGTAATGGGGACCAAGAGAGCACCACTTTCTCTGGTGCTTGGTTTCCAAATTATTCGATATTAAACGAACCCTCCTCACACTTTTCTCCACTGCTTGATCAAACTGGAGACATGAAGCCTTTTTGGGAAAATGAAATTGTCAGCAGTCAAAAAGAATTCGTTCTTCTTTGTTTTGCTTCTACGCTTGGTATAAATCTGATTTTCTGCTTTCCGATGATTCTCCTCAATCGATCATGGAAAAGAACTCATCAAGGGTTTGCAAAGTATAATTTATTTACCACTGCTTTTTTCCCCTTTGCAGTTACATCAATATGCATTTGCTTGCTTTCTTGCATTGCTTTTAACCATGAATTCTCAAAGGGCGGACAAGACATTGAAATATCTAAACCAAATATTCATGACATTCTTCTCCATCGAATCGAACATGAAATGGGAACCGAAAAATTTCAAAACCTTGCCCCGTTTCAGTTAGATGAAAAAATAGCCTCACTTAGCTATCAAGAAAAACAACTAGCCTCTTTACTTACTGGAAGAACGGTGAATCAATGGATTCTTTCTATCAGTCAACTTGGCGGTAATGCTACAAAGTTTTTATTATGTGGAATGGTCATAGCTATATGTCTTTCTACTGTTGTGATTCTTATGATCGTGAATGGTCACCTTGTTTGTGAAATATTCAACAAACCGCACAAGGGATTTCCATTTCAGGTTGGATCACTTTTACTGGGAGTTGCTGCTATTGCTCCATTTATTTGGTCTGATCAAAATATTGAAGTAAGCGATCCAACTTATTTTATAAGTTTATCAGTTCTCCCTTTTGCTTTAATATCATTCCTACTAATTTTGAATAATGTTGATATCATGGGAAATAGACGCCCCATGGGCATTTCTAGATTTTCTCACAACCTTCCAATACTAATATCCATCATTCTACTAGGCTCCTGCAGTTTTTATTTAACATGGAGTCAAAAATGGAATTCAATACCTACAGGAAAGATTCTTCTTTGCTTCATTGGTATAATACTCCTCACAGGATATTTTTCTCTTAGGCTAAAAAAACTTAGCCAAAAAGTCAGCGGTCTTGAAATGAAACTGAATCAACTTTCTGATAAAAGTTAACATTAGATAGCAATAAAGCTATCTTGATTCATTAACAAATGACACCCAGTTTCTCTTCTCATTTCTAGGGCCACCAGTTGAGTGTAAATACCAAGTTTTGCCGGTTGTAGTGTCAACCTTGACTAATCTTTTATAAAGGTAAGGTTTTGCGTCTTGGGAATAATATTCCACATTAACTATTTGATATCTACCGTTCTTTGAAGAAGTCCCAAAACTTGGGGGTGGAGGGATGTTGACAGGAAGCCTTGGGGGAGATTTCGGCAGTTTAGAAGTATTTTGTGCTACTCCAAGAAATTGTACAGATGCCAACAGCAAGAAAAATAATATGGGTAATCGAAAGCGTCTCATACCTCTTAGTTAAGTTAATCTAAACCTCTTATCAACCTTGATACAGGATAATATAAAATTGAATTTTTAGAGCTCAGGTAAAACTACTAAAATAAGTAATTTCATACAAAAAAGGTAAAACTTATTGATAATGTTAACTCATCAGTAAGATGAGATCGAATGATTAAACGATTTCGATTGCTCACTGCTGTCTCTTGTTTATGAAAAAAAGAGTGAATATTTGTTACAAATACTCAGCAAATCTTTTCTTAACCATTTTAGTACCTTTTATTTTGTGTACGCTTATCGGGTGTGTACAAAGAGGAACTAGTACTATCCCTGATGCTCCGCCTCCTTACCCTTCTTTCCCAATTCCTCAGGAGCGCTTCCAATCTAGCGGTGTTTATGATTCACAAAATCAAGAGGAATCCTCCACAATTGCTAAAGCTTCTTCGATCGCTCCACAATTTGAAACTGATACAGAAGCTGTTAAAATAAATCAAAATGCGAGTTCATTTGATTACATCCCACCCAAGTCCATTCCCCCAAGATCTACCAATTCCTCGAATCAGTTTACCGCAAATTCCCGTGTTGCATCACCAGCTCTTTACACACTCATCGCAAGCGGAGAACTGTGGACATTAGTGCAAGATAGAAACGGCAAGGAAATAGACTGGATCAAAATGAAAGCTGGCGAGCAAGCCTTTATTCATGACAAGAATGCTGCTGTACTAACTTGCTCATCAGGTAATGAATTATCGATCAAGGACTCCTCAGGAAAACTCGTATCATTTAATCCTAAGAGCAATGGTATTTCAATTATCAGATTACCCTAAATGTTCCCAACTAGATTGATCAAACAGCGTTTACAGTTATTCAATCGGTTCCATTAATACTGCAGGCATATTTTCAAAGCTCATACCTATCCCTGAACACTTACCTGTTGAAAATGTTAAGGTAATCAGAGCCCAATCAAATATCTCTCCCGTGTCTTCATTTATGGCAATTCGCCTGTAATCCCAAATATGCTCATTTTTCGAGTTTAATGATTTACCATTGGGCGAACCAAGTATTTCTTCTACCTCTTGTCGATTTTTTCCAATAATTAAAAGTTCGAGGTTAGATTTACGAAAAACCTGCATTCCCTCTCGAGTGTTGAAATTTTGGTTGGTTGTAAAATTACTGTTCTGCTTCGAAAAATTATTATTCCTACACGAAGAGAAGAAAAATATTAATGAACAAGATAAGAAAGTAACGAAACTTGGAAATTTCTGTAACATTTTAGATATAACAAATAATGGCGGAGAGAACGGGATTCGAACCCGTGGAGGAACGATTAGCTCCTCACCGGTTTAGCAAACCAGCGCATTCGACCACTCTGCCATCTCTCCAAGTTTTCTATATGAAGTAAATGTTTTACCTACTGTAGTAAACCATTAAAAGTGATTTAGCGAATAATTCGCTTCAATGAGTCCAAATTTCGCTTAGCCATCGCGTCGCCTCCCTCAGAAGCAATTTCAAACCACTTTAGGGCGTTATCAGTACTTTTAGCCACACCTTTACCTTGAAGGTACATCATGCCTAAATATCTTGCTGATTCTGCATCACCCATTCCTGCAGAAAGCTCAAAAATCTTTTTCGCCTGTTCTAAGGAATTAGAACTTTTACTCCAATAAAGCCTCTTTGCTTCTTCCCGTAAACCTGTTGCATTAGTTTTCTTTTCGAAATTATTCTGTCCAGAGAAATTTAACTTTTTATCTGAAGATTCTTTACTCGGAGAAACTACAACTTTATCAAGAGCGACTGTCGCGTCGTCTTTTCCTCGAGATGAATAAGTTGGAGGCAAAATCAAAGCAGTTGATTCAATGATAGGTTCAGAAATGTCGAATTCATTCGTAATTGGTTGCTTTAGCTCATTCTTCTTTGGGCTACTTGTAAAGTTTTCGCCTTCACTATTTTTTGTATCTTTTGAATCAATTTTGTTTAAAATATTAGTGAGATGCTCAACTTTAGATATCGCACCCTCCGTCCCTTGTTCAAGTGCCATTTGTGCATACTCAAGAGCTTTTTTTAAGTTTACGGGACCCACCACGCCTTGTTCATAAAAGTTTGCTAAAACTAACTGGGATAAGCCAAAGTTACGATCTGCCGCTGCCTGAAAATGAATAACGGCCATTTCAGGGTCTGCCATTACTCCTGTTCCCTCTAGATAACATCGAGCAAGGTAATGATGGGCAGCTGGAAGCTTCTTATCGACTGCTTTTTTAAGCAATTGAATTCCTTGCATTTGATAGGCTTGCGTATCTAATTTCGTCAAATTAGCAATGCCGTGAATTTTAACTAAACCCAACTGCAAACAAGCAAGTGGATACTCATGTAAAGAAGATAGCTCGAAATATTGTGTAGCCATCTCAAGATCAGTAGGCACATAAGACGAAAGTTCATCCTGAGTAAATATTTCACCTAATACATACAAAGCTACAGGATCATTTTGCGCAGCTAGTTTAATCACCTTACCATCATTGTGACGAAATGAATTTAAATAGTGTTTTAAAGTAAGCTTTCTTTCTGGTCCATTCGGCGGTCTTGAATAAAGATAACCTAGTACAAAATCTCCTAACCAATGACCATTACTCGCTGATTCTCTTGCCAAGTAATGAGCTTCAGTAAATGAGATATCTAGTCCTTTATCACCATGAACATAGCATAAGGCGAGAAACCCTTTGGCATAAGAATCACCTTCTTCAGCAGCTTGCTTAAGGGATACAATGCTAGAATCAACCCAACGTACTCCTGCATTCCCAATAAGTACTTGATAAAGAAGAAAAAAAAGTAGAAGATGAATAAGATGTCTCACAGTGATTAGAGAAAATTCTAATCTATCGAAGAGTTTACTAACTAGGCAAGAGATCATTCCTTACTTACTTTTTTTTAGATTCAAGAATTTAAATTTATTTTTATATTTATGATTGATTCGAATGAAGGATCTTCCACGCTACGCAACCCTGGAAAAGAATTGATACGCCAGTTTGTAATTTACGCCGAACACAAAGTTGGCTGGCTAAATGACTTCGTTTCAATGCTCAAGGAGCAAGATATTCATATTCTTGCAATCTCTGTCTCAGACACTACGGACTCGGCTGTAATACGCCTTGTTACCAACTACCCCAAAGATCTTGCTCGTTTTCTTAAGGGACAATCCATTAGCTTTACCGAACGACAAATTTTGGCTGTAGAACTTGATGACTCTTCTGCACTTTTTCAAGTAACTCAATCACTTCTGCGTGCGGAAATAAATATCCATTATGTTTATTCATTTATGCATCAACCAAATGGTAAGCCCGTTTTGGCTATTGCCATGGAAGATGAGGATACAGCAGAAGAAGCCTTGCGTTCATATCAGCTTCGGATCTTAACACAGGAGGACTTGTCTCGTTAAATTGGCTTAATACAAAAGAAACGGCTGAATACTATTCTGAAATCGAATGCTTTCGTTCTTCCACTTCGCTCGAAAGAAACTGGAATTAACATTATTATCAGCATTGACTAAATAATTCCACCACTCACTGGAACCCACATGTTTATTAAAGAGAGAAACTTCTGACTTTTTTGCTTCAAGAAATGGATTAGGGCTCTGCCACCGTGCCGTCAACTCCATCATTGCAAATGCAAGAGCAGTTGGGTCCCAAGATTCCCAATCCGAAATGATTAAGTACACACCCTCAATTCTTTTCCCTGCTGAATTCTTCAGACTCATTATTTTATAATCCAATCCAGGTAGGTTGAGTCCTTTTAAAGCAAGTTTTATCTCGCTGGCGCTTTTACCTTTAAAGGTAAGAAACCTGAAAGGGTGTTTCGTTCCAATACCATGTTGGAAATTTCCAAGCTGTGCCCCCAGTCCAGTCATTGGATAACCAGCAACCGCGTCTAAATGAGGAATGTTTGGGGAAGTGGGAAACCAGGTTAATCCAGTCGTTGGCCAAACCATTTCGCGCTCCCATCCCAACATGGGAACTAGGGTAAGTTTTCCTTTTTTACGAGTACTTGGATCAACATTGAGCACCCCATGAGTTTGTTTCGACCATAAAGCGATTTCAGCAATTGTCATACCGTGAACAAAGGGCATAGGGAAGGCTCCAACATAACTGATCCACTCTAAATCTATCATGGGGCCAGCAATTTTTAGCCCACCTAATGGATTGGGCCTATCCAAGACCACCACTTCCACTCCCTGCTCAAAACACGCTTCCATAGCATATTTCATACAACTTATATATGTGTAACAACGCACTCCAACATCCTGTAAATCGATGATCAAACAATCCAGATTTTGTAGCATTTCTTTGGTAGGTTTTCGAAATTTTCCGTACAAAGAAAAGACGGGCAAACCTGTTCTGTGGTCAATTTTATCATCTACTGGAACGGAGGCTTTTTCGTCACCATAAATACCGTGCTCGGGACCAAATAAAGCCACTAAATTAACCTTGGGTTCATTTGCTAAAATTAAAACTGTGCTATCTCCAGAAGCATTTCTTCCAGCTGGGTGGGTTAGTAACCCCACCTTTTTATTATTTAATACATCAAAGCTTCGTTCTTCCAGATGATCGATACCCAATTTAACACCTGCAATCATAGGAATCACAGAAGTTACCAATGTAAAAACAAAGAATGCTAAAATCTTTCGCATGTCGGACATAAGTGAGTGAAGTGGGTGATTGGAAGTGAAAAGTATCCAACAAGAAATTATTTGTAGAACTTGCTTATTATTTTGTAAAGAAAGACTGCCAATAGCCCGAAAGAAACCCCGAGAACAGATCCACCAACTAACATTGGTGGAAATGTATCAATAAGCCGTAATAGTTCTTTGAATGAGAATTGGGACCAGTCGTAATGTGCACTAAGAAGCTTATTAGCAGGATAGTTGAGTTGAAGTAGATTCAGTATGACCATGCCAATCTTATAATCAGCGAAGTAAATTGGACCCATAGTAAACGGGTTGGAGACCCACTGCAGAGCAACTATTAAAGGAAGGTTTGCTCGAACCCAAAGTGCAATTACAAAGACGACTAACATCTGAATACCTACTATGGGAAGTAAGGATATCCAAAGACCAAAAAATAAAGCTGATTGTATCTCTTTACTCCTAAAAGACCATAGGTAAGATCTTCGATATGCAGTGTCTGAAAACCACTTTAATATAGGATATTTATGAACATTTGATCTTCTTGGTAAAGGTCGTAAAAATTTTTTCAGACGGCGAATACGCCTGTATTTTTGATCTCGCGCTTTTGAGCAGATGTTCATTGATTTTTCGTACTGCTCTTTAATTACTTCAAGGCATTTTACACCTAGGTGCTGTGGGCCCCTTTCAAGGTTCTCATTCAAGGATAACTTGGGATCGGCAAGAACTTTATATCGGCAATGTGGATATAATTCCTTGAGCTTCGATCTTATTGCCCGGTCTATATTTCCACAGATCAAGGCCATTGGCTTTTGATATTTGTGGGCCAACTGAATAATTTCGAAAGGTCCTTTCCCATTAAATGAGGTCTGATCAAAATACCCTTCTCCACTAATGACTAAATCAGCTCGTTTTACAGATTCCTCAATGCCTAACCACTTAGAGATCAGCTCAGAGCCTCGAATGAATTGTACATTATAAGCTAAAGACAGACCGTAACCCAAACCTCCTGCCGCACCGGACCCTGACAATTCGAGATTAGCATCAGTTAGTGAAAAACTTTGGTTTAAATGCTGAATAATCCCAATTATTTCCTTTTCCATCAGCTCTATCTGTTCTTTTTTCAGACCTTTTTGTGGTCCAAAAGAAGTGGTAGCTCCGTTTGTCCCCAATAATGGATTATCAACATCACAAGCAATACGAATCGGAGGAATTTGAATCATTCCAGATGCATCAATTCTAGAGAGTCCATGCCATGCATTCGGAGACGGATTACCAATTGGAAGATTCTTTGAGTCAAATATCTTTAGTCCCAGAGCGGTTAGGGCACCCATACCAATATCATTTGTTGAACTCCCACCTATTCCGAGAAGTATAAAATCTGCATCATTCTCCGCTGCAAAAAGAAGGAGGTCTCCAACTCCAACTGTTGAAGTTTGCCAAGGGTCTCTTTGGTCAAAACCAAGGTCTGATAAGCCACATACTGAAGCCATTTCAATAATGGCCAATTTTCCGCTTGAGGATAGTTTGAGTAGTGAACAAATATTTGTAGGTAGTTCACCAATATTTACTAAAGCAATGGGAGCTTTCTTTAACACTCCAAGCGAATCTCGGGCTTCTGTATAGAGAAACTCACCTTTTACAGAGGACCCTAAAATAGAAACAAAGCCCTCTCCCCCATCAGTAAGGGGACACTCTTCAATTGTTATCTGTGAATCGTATTCTGCGGAAACATGACTTACAATGCCACAAGCCTCTTCAGCTGAAAAGGAGTCTTTGAATTTGTCAAATGCGGCTAGAATTCGCATGTGACTGAAATACTTTGCTTACCGCACTTCCTGCCCACTTGATTCATCTATAATTTTATAGTTTTCCATGTGGTAACTTTCAGATGCTTCAAAATTAAGATGTAAGCCATAGTTTTTTTCTAACTTTTCAAGCATGGATGAATCTGGCCCTCGTAACCTCCGTAAAGCTGATGGATGCAGAAACACTTTAAAGTTTATACCATCGCCGCTTTCCGCATGAATTCTACGAACAGCGCTGGAGACTACCCGCTGAATCTCAATACTAACCGCTCTCGGTGATTTAACTATTCCACGACCCTTGCAATAAGGGCAAGACTCATACACGCCGCTTGAATTGCTCTCATCGTGTCGTTGCCTTGAAATCTGCATAATTCCTAATTCAGAAATTGGTAAGATGTTATGCTTGGCTTTATCGTCAGACATCGCACCTTTCATGCGTTGGTAGACCTTTCTTTGGTCACCTCGATTTTTCATGTCTATGAAATCAATTATGACTAAGCCACCAAGATTTCTTAACCTCATCTGTCTCGCAACTTCTGAAGCTGCCTCCAAGTTAGCTTGCAAAATGAAGTTTTTCCCGTCTTTCCGATTTCCTTTATGACTACCGGTATTTACATCTATTGAAACCAGTGCCTCTGTTTCCTCCATCACAATTTCTCCTCCTGATGGAAGAAGAACTCTTCTCATAAAGGTTTGCTCAATTTGACGCTCAACATTGAATCTTTCAAAAATGGGGATTTGTTCCTCAAACAATGCAACCTTGGACTTGGACTTAGGAGAGATTCTTTGTATTGTTTCGATTAAACGTTCATAATCTGGACGGTTGTCGATTTGCACACGGTCAACATCATCAGTCAGGAAATCGCGTGCAGTCAGTCCAATCAAATCAGGTTCTTGATAAAGCAGTGTGGGCTTCTTTTCAGTTTTAATCTTAGCCTCAATTTGATCCCATTGCTGCATTTGTAAGTGCAGATCCCGCACAAAAAAGCGTTCGGGTTTATTCTGCCCAGCAGTCCTAATTATAACTCCCATTCCTTCTCTCAGAGCTAAATTAGACAAAATGCGTTTCAGGCGCTTACGCTCGGCCTTATCTTCAATTTTTCTTGAGATTCCGCATTGCCCTGCATAGGGCATAAGAACAAGAAACCTCCCTGGTAAAGAAAGATTAGTTGTAGTCCTTGGGCCCTTACTTCCGATTTGTGCTTTTGTAATCTGAACTACGATTTCTTTACCAATTGGAAAGACGCGAGGAATATCGGAAACTGATTTTGCCTCTTCTTTCCCCAAAGATTTTTTCTTGTTTTGGCGAACAATTTCTATGGATGGATCATTATTAGCACCAGGAAGCATATCCCAATAGTGAAGAAATGCATTTTTCTCTTGGCCTATATCAACAAAGGCTGCTTTTAAGCCAGCTTCAAGGTTTTGAACCTTACCTTTAAAGATCGCACCTACCATACGATCTTTGTTTAAACGCTCTATATCAAAGCCCTGGAGAATACCATTCTCCATCATAGCAACACGACGCTCGAGCGCCTCGGTATTGATAATTATCTCCTTGTAATCTTGATTTTTTTCACGCCGGAAAAAAGCCATAATTCTTTCACGGATAGGACGATTTTTGGCTCTTTCTAGTGCATGCTCTCTTAACTCTTTTTTATCAATTTTTAAAGGAGTAGGCTCAATAGGAGCAACATTTAGATCATTACTAGATTGCTCTCTATTAGGGTGTGATCTGTTCTGATTTGAATTTTGGGAGGATGGGGCTCTACGCCTTTTTCTTCTTGCCATGATATGATTGGTTGAAGAATCCATTCAACAACTTTCCAGACACAATAAAAATATTCATGCATAATGTCATGGGATATCTTTGCGGTGCCTATACACGCTCTGTACCATTCCAAGCATTAAAAAGCATACGATCAGGAATGAACCGCCGTAACTAAGAAATGGTAGTGGCAATCCTGTGATCGGAGTGATACCAAGGGTCATTCCAACATTAATGAAGACATGAGTCATCAATAGGACTGATACTCCAATAGCTAGCATAGCTCCAAATCGGTCTGAAGCTTTGGCTGCAGTGCGTAAACAACCAAAAACAATGAGCATGACCGCACCAATTGCCAATGAACCGCCAATTAAACCGGATTCTTCGGCAATCACTGCAAATATGAAATCATTGTGAGCAACAGCAGTTGGCAGGTATCCAAGTTTTGCTTGCATGCCCTCCCCTAGTCCTTTGCCGTTCAAACCCCCAGTTGCTACTGCAATCAGGGCTTGTATACGATTCCAATTGGCTCCAACACCTTGAGGATCTTCGACTTCAGGAGCCAAAAAGGTCAAGATGCGCTTGCGTTGATAGTCTTTGAGAGGAAGTAGTGAGTTATCCTCGTAAGCCACCACAGCTTCCGAGGTTTGTGGATTCTCTAGTTTATATAAGTAATAGTGGTAAATGTCGAAGCCCAGCATACCAAGCATCACCACGAATACGACAAACGTGGAAACGAAAAATTTAGCTGGCATGCGAGCGACGTACAAAAGTGAAAATGCAATGGGAGGGAAAACCAATGTCGAACCTAAGTCAGGTTGGAGAAAAATCAAGAACATAGGCAGACCAAAACAGGCTCCTACTTTGGCTATTCCTTTAATTGATTCATTCAAATCACCAACCGGAGACCGAGAGAGAATACTTGCACCGAGAACCATAGTGGACCACTTGGCAATCTCAGATGGTTGAATCTTGAATAAACCCAAGTCTATCCACCTTCTGGCTCCGTAAATTACTGGACCGGCAAAAACGAGTAACAACCCAAGAACTACAGCAAAATATAACAAGTGAGCGTATCTCATCCATATATGATAATCAATCCAAGCGACTACTCCATAAACTGAAAAACCAATAAAACACCAGAGGATCTGCATCTTCCAATAACTTCCCCCTCCGAACGCCTGAGCCGAGCGAATAAATAAGACACTCATTACGCTAAGCACAATCAGGCACAATGGCGTTAGCCAATCCCATGGGAATTCATCTGCAATGATTGAATTGCCACCTAGCGAAGAGGTTTTCATTTTGCTAGAAGTTCCTCAACTATCAGATTCCATTCTTCAGGAAAAGGATCAGTAGATACTGTCCTGCCTGCCCTTGTATACCAATAGGTTGCATTTCCAATATCACCTTCAACTCGATGAAGATAAGCATGAACCCAATTCCCGTCAGAAGTTTTATCCGCTTCAGCTAAATCATGGGCTTTATTCCAGTCACCCTTCTTGATCCACCATAAAGCCGCTAAAGAAGATGAAGATTCTTCAGGGGGAGTCTTGTCTTGCCGGATAGATGTTAGAAAAGAAGCCTTTTTCATGTTCCTGACTTCCTTCTCCATCTCATTCCCAATGCAATACTGTATTGAAATTTTCTTCTATGTTCCCGAATTAAGAAAGGCAGGTTTTTTTCAAGTTCCAAATCAAAATTTTGGAATAGAATATTTTTAAGAGCTGTTGCCGAATCTCCATCCTCAAGCCAATCCTGAGTTTCGGTAAACTCTTCAAGCCAAGTAAAGGGTGTTGTAAGGATTAATTGACCGCCTGGAGAAATAATTTCCGAAATCCGTTCTAGAAAATCCAAAGGTTTGGGTAATCGGCAGAGTAAATTTGCAGCATGAACTAATTGAAAACTACCTAGGTCCTCTGGTAAATTACATGCATCACCAATATCAAAAGTAAGATTATCTGGAATCGTATCCATGACGATTGATGTCTCTATCCATCTGCTCCCTTCCTCATGATATTTGAACTTTAATTCACCCGTTTTAAGGATTTGATTGGCTGCATTAATAAAAGAGGATGAGTAATCAAGACCCAATACTGTTTTCGAAAAATTAGCTAAAACAAAGCTGCTCTTACCTACAGCACAGCCAATGTCTAATGCAGAATTTATCGTGCCATCAATGTCAGTTAATTCAAGTACACTACGAGTAGCAAAATTAAGAGCTTCGTTAGGTCCACTATCCCAAGGAAACTGTTCTTTCTTGGATCCATAATGAAAAAGGAGATATTCTCCAAGAGATCGATCTGTTTCATAAATATCATCGATATGGACTTTTGCTGAAATCATTATCGCTCAACAGTTAGTTTTGAGAATGATGCCTTAAGAGCGGGATAAAGGTCCTGATAAACTTTGTAGTTTTTTTGGTATTCTAAATGATTTGCACCAACCCTAATCTGCTCTGTTTCCCTAATCCAAGCCTTACTTGCTCCCTCAACACATGAATAAGCACCACATCCTACGGACGCTAACAGAGCAGCCCCATAAGCTGCTCCCTCGGTTGCATTCACTAAAGTGCATGGAGTCTCAAAAACATCAGCTAACATCTGCTTCCAAACATCTGACCTTGCACCACCACCAGATAGAATAACCTTCTCTGGCTGAACCCCCAAGGACTGCATCAGTGAAAGGGAATCTTTCAGCCCAAAACTAACCCCTTCAAGAACCGCCCGGGTCAGGTGGGGCTTACCATGCCGAAGGGTTATGCCCACAAATGCACCCCTAGCATGAGGGTCTGGATGGGGAGTGCGTTCGCCTGAAAGATAGGGAAGAAAAATCAAACCTTCACAACCAGGGGCTACATCGGCTGCTGCTCCCGTCAAAAAGTCATAGGCATTGCCCTCTCCCGCTTCCTCCCTCTTTTGCTCTTCCTTGCCCAACTCATTTTTAAACCATTGAAAGGAACCAGCTGCTGAGAGCATCACCCCCATCAAGTGCCATTTGCCAGGCATCGCATGACAAAAAGCATGCAGCTTACCTTCGGGCTCTACCCGGTATTCATCACTTTGGGCAAAAACCACACCACTTGTACCAAGAGTAGCCGAAACCATTCCCTGCTTTACGATGCCGCAGCCAACCGCTTGAGCCGCCTGATCCCCCCCCCCTGCGATTACCGGTGTTC
>JAYNZN010000039.1:0-15756 GCA_038103695.1 Opitutales bacterium | reverse complement strand
ATTTCAAAAAAAAGATATCACCATCCTCGACCCAGAACCCTTAATTGAATACGATTTTTAAAATGAATGACACCAGTGACCTCGCCTCGCAACTTGATGAAATTTTTGAACGCCCATCGGGACGTTCGCTCAATGAGATGCGCTCGGTCGAATTTAAAACAGGTATCGCTCCTCATGCCAATGGTTCTGTGCTTTGTTCCTACGGCAACACTAGGGTTATTTGCTCTGCCATGATAGAGGAAAAAGTGCCGGGTTGGATGCGGCAGCAAAAAATTCAGGGTGGGTGGCTTACTGCTGAATACAGTATGCTTCCTTATGCCACACTTACCCGGAAAGACCGACCAATTAGCCGCGGACGTCAGGATGGAAGAAATATAGAAATTCAGCGTCTTATTGGGCGATCGCTCAGAGCAGTCCTTGATCTAAAAAAATTAACCGATAAGACGTTGTGGATAGATTGCGATGTTCTTCAAGCGGATGGAGGGACGCGCACTGCATCGATAACTGGAGCATGGTTAGCAACTCGTATTGCAATAGATGGTCTTTTGGAAACCGGCAAACTAGAAAAAGACCCTATTCGCGACCATCTTGCGGCCATCAGTGTGGGGATTTACAAAGAGAAATGCATTTTAGATTTAGATTATCCGGAAGATCGAGATGCCAGTGTTGATGCAAATGTTGTTATGACTGGATCTGGAGATTTTGTGGAAGTGCAATCATCTGGTGAAGAAAGTACCTACTCTCGAGCACAATTAGATGAACTTTTAGGACTGGCGGAAAAAGGAATCGGAGAGCTTATTTCTTTTCAAAAAGAAACAATCTCTTCTTAGATTCAATTGTTCTTCTGTCTCCTACTAAAATGTGGGAGCTAACCCACAGTTTTGCCTGTTATAAAAAATTTGTGATGAAAAGGTAAAGAAATTTGACCAAATTTCTGTTGCTATTTGTTTTGGCACACCTCTTGCAAGTTAAACCGTGAATGAACTTTATCATTCTCGTAAATAACTGAATATCAAAATATAATAACAATGAACCTTAAATCCCTTATGTCATTCAAAATAGGAGCAAGTTTGTGGAAGTTTTTGCTCTTGGCAATAATTCTTGCCTTTTCCAACGCCGTTCAAGTCCATGCTGACGATCATGAAGAAGCTGCTGCTGAGGAAGAAGCAGGGCCTGTAGATGATTATCTCGAGCTTCTCGAAGCTCAGGGTGATTATGCTCCAGCTTACGATTTTTTCACAACCTCCATGTTGTGGACAGTTATCGCTGCTGCTTTAGTATTTCTAATGCACTTAGGATTCGCTACACTCGAGTCTGGGCTGTGTCAGAAGAAAAACACTGTAAACATTCTCTTCAAAAATGTTTTCATTATATCTATCGGTGTTTTGACCTACGCTTTCTTTGGATTCAACACTCACTACCCAGGAGATTTTAATGGCTGGTTTAGTTGGGGAGGTATGATTGGGGATCTTAACGCCGACGGAGGAGCAACTTGGGGCTACGGTGGGCTCGGATTAGCCATGACTGGATTTGGTGATTTTATCTTTCAAGCGATGTTTGCAGCAACGGGTGCTACTATTGTATCCGGGGCAGTTGCAGAGCGTGTCAAACTTTCGGCCTTCATGGTATTTGCCGTGTTGTTTGTTGGAGTGGCCTATCCTGTTGCCGGTTCATGGCATTGGGGGGGTGGAGTTCTTGCAGAGCTTGGATTTAAAGACTTCGCCGGTTCCACTGTTGTGCATGCATTTGGTGGTTTTGGTGCTTTGGCTTGTGTAATGGTACTTGGTCCGCGTCGTGGTAAATATACCGAGAACGGAATTAAACCCATACCTGCTCACAATTTCCCACTTGCAGCAATCGGTGTATTTTTACTTATGTTTGGCTGGTACGGATTCAACGGTGGCTCGGTTCTTTCAGCCGAACCTGGAGCCCTTGGCCTAGTATTCACTACCACGACCTTAGCTGCCTGTGCGGGGGCTCTTGGTGCAATGTTTACTTCATGGTTTGCTTTAAAGAAACCCGATCTCTCAATGGCACTGAACGGTATCCTCGCTGGACTTGTCGGAATCACTGCTAATGCAGATGTTGTATCTGTAGGAAGCTCGATTTTAATTGGAGCCATCGCTGGTGTCATTGTGGTATTTGCGATCACATTTTTGGATAAATCCAAAATTGACGATCCAGTTGGAGCGATTTCTGTTCATGGAGTATGCGGTATTTGGGGTACTCTGGCCGTAGCCATCTTTGCTGATGGGTTTGACTTCATGGTTCAACTGAAAGGGGCTGTCCTCGTGAGTGTATTTGCCTTCATCTTTGCCTATGTGGTTTTCAGTATTCTCAAAGCTGTTATGGGTGTTCGCGTCAGTGAAGAAGAGGAAGATCGTGGTCTTGACATCACTGAGCATGGTCAAGAAGCCTACACTAACTAGTTGAACTCTCCTTCAGCACTCATCTATAATAAATAAAAACTTAAAATAATTATGAAATTAGTTAAAGCCGTCATCAAGCCCTTCAAGCTTGAAGAAGTAAAGGATGCCTTATCCGAAATCGGGGTCGAAGGCATGACCGTTTCCGAAGTAAAAGGGTTTGGTCGCCAAAAAGGACACACAGAAATCTACAGAGGTAGTGAATATACTGTAGATTTCCTGCCCAAGGTTAAAATTGAAATTGGGGTAGCGGATGACCTCACCGATAAGGTAGTGGATGCCATTGTAGGTGCTGCCCAAACTGGTAAAATTGGAGACGGAAAAATATTCATTCTTCCGATGGAAGAGTGCGTCCGTATTCGTACTGGGGAAAAAGGAGACGAAGCTCTTTAGATCTTCTTTCTTATCATATACTGAACAAACGAAGCCCGGTTCCCCTGTGAACCGGGCTTTTTTGTGTTATCGAAGTATCTACAGGATGAATATTATTCATTTTAAAAATTATAATTGCTCATTTATTCTTTTTTTCTCTAGGTATTTAAAGACAAACATAATTAAGTAATCACAAACCAACCTAATTACATGATATCAAGATTCCTTTTTCTGCTGCTAGGCCTCAGTTTTGCTTCTAATCTCTTCGCTCAAGAAAATGATCCAAATACGGTTGGATCAGCAGTTTCTTCTATTGAGATAGTTGAGCAGACTGCAGATGTGACTGTACTCGACAGTGGTAATACAGCTTGGATGCTTACAGCGACTGCACTTGTTTTATTCATGACTCTACCTGGCTTGGCTTTATTTTATGCAGGTTTAGTGCAGTCTAAAAATGTACTTTCTGTCTTGATGCATTGTTTTGCGATTGCCTGCTTGGCCTCGATTATTTGGTTTGCTGTGGGTTACAGTTTATCCCTTACCTCCGGAAGTGGAAATAATTGGGTTGGGGGTAATACTGCATTCTTTCTGCAACACCTGTCTGTTGATTCTCTGAATGGAGACCATCCTGAAACAGTATGGATAATGTTCCAAATGACTTTTGCTATTATCACTCCTGCCTTGATCGTAGGTGCCTTTGTCGAGAGAATCAAATTTTCAGCAGTCCTTCTCTTTAGTGGATGTTGGCTCATTGTGGTTTATTGCCCAGTATGCTACTGGGTATGGGGCGGTGGATGGCTTGCTGAACGAGGCATTATTGACTTTGCTGGGGGAATCGTTGTCCATGCAACGGCAGGTGCTTCTGCTCTAACTATTGCCGCTATGCTTGGACGCCGACATGGCTTTCCGAAATCCTTGAAACCTCCTCATAACCCAGGAATGGTTATGACAGGTGCCGCTATGCTTTGGGTGGGTTGGTTCGGGTTTAATGCCGGGAGTGCGGCTGCAGCTGATAACAGCGCTGGTATGGCCATGCTGGTTACTCACCTGTCTGCGGCCACCGCAAGCTTGGTCTGGATGTTAGTTGAGTGGCGAAGTACTGGTAAGCCAGGACTGGTTGGCATTGTGACAGGCATGGTTGCTGGTCTTGCCACCATCACTCCTGCATCTGGGAGTGTTGGTCCATTAGGAGCTATCATTATTGGTGCTTCCGCAGGTATCATTTGCTACTACGCATGTGGCTTTGTAAAAGAAAAATTGGGAATTGATGATTCGTTAGATGTTGCTGCAGTTCACGGTGTGGGCGGAATTCTTGGCACCCTCCTTGTTTCCTACCTTGGCTGGAAGGGAGAATTAGGTGGCCTGGGTATCAATTCCGAAACTTGGCAAGACCAACTTGTAGTTCAGGCTCAAGGCTGCCTAGCAGCTGTTGCTCTTTCTGTGGTAGCCACTTACATTATTATAAAATTGGTTTCCGCAATAACTGGTGGCATAAGAGTTTCAGATGACGATGAGACAAAGGGGCTTGACCAAGCTGCTCATGGAGAGAATGGTTACTCCCTCAGCTAAAGAATCTGGCTGTACTCTTTATTCTTTATGAACCATTAATTTACTACACCTATGAAACTGATCAAATCGATTATAAAACCATTTAAACTTGAAGATGTAAAAGAAGCCCTTTCCGAAATTGGAATAGAGGGAATGACTGTGATTGAGGCTAAAGGCTTTGGGCGGCAAAAGGGACATACCGAAATTTACCGAGGAAGTGAATATACCATCGATTTTCTCCCCAAGGTAGTGATCGAAGTTGCGGTTCCTGATGATATCGCCGATAAAGTCATCGATACAATCGTCAAGGCTGCTAAAACCGAAAAAATTGGTGATGGTAAAATCTTTGTCATCCCAGTCGAACAGGCGGTGCGAATCAGAACAGGAGAACAGGGTGAAGTCGCCCTTTAAGACGATACACTAAAAATTTATTTTAACTTTTAGCTTCCGAGCAAACGCTCGGGAGCTTTTTTATTGGTCAGGTTAAACTCTAAGAGTCAAAGCAATCCATCTAAAGTCCAGATTAACCAAGCTACCGTGGCATATACAGGGAAGGCCATAAACTGCTTCAATGACTCCATCCAAATTCCTGGCTTAGGTAGCTTTTGAATCCATTGAGGAAAAATGGAAAGGATAAGGTAAGGAGTAGAAAGACCGACTGCTACGAAAGTAAATACAAGCAAGGCTAAAGAAGTCGGCATAGAAAGAGCAGCACCCACCGCCACTCCTAGAAAAGGAGCCATGCATGGAGTAGCCACAACCGTTGCCAACACCCCCGAGAAAAAACTACCTACAATCCCTGGTCGAGAACTTAAAGCTGAACCTATTCCAGTAGCTGACATGCCTATTTCAAAAACTCCACTCAAACTTAGACCAAAAACAAAAAGAATCACCGCAAGAACAAAAACAAACACAGGTTCCTGCAACTGAAAGCCCCAACCTAAGTTGTGTTCTAATCCATTTCGAATGATCAATAAGATCCCCACTAATATCCAAAAGGAAAGCAGTACACCCGAAGTGAAAACCCATCCATGACGGGCTATACTCGCACGATGTTCGCCCGCTTGTTTCACAAAGCCCATAATTTTTAATCCAATCACAGGAAAGACACAGGGCATCAAATTAAGAACCAAGCCTCCTAACCAGGCAAATCCAATCAGAGTGAGGAAATTCATACTTTGCTTAGCCACCGGTTGGTGACCCTTGGACAAAGCTTCCTTAACTAATTCGGATGAGAGAATTTCTGGGAGGATGATAGCTTCACGAGATTGTTCTTTTTTAGAAGCAGGAAAAAAAACATTTAATGGTACCCCCTCCCTGCCATGTGATTGTAAACTTGATAAAATATCTGGGCTTTTCTTCGTCCAATCTGCACGCAATAAGTGGACTTTCTTTTCACGGAATATATTTTTCAATGATTCAGATTCGTAAACTCTCTTGTTTACCTGACAGGAAAGGCACCACTTGGCTGTGTAGTCGATGAAAATAGCTTCTCCATTGCTCCGTAATTCATCTTCCAATTGTTGTGACCAAGGAGCCCAACTTAGTTTTTCACCCTGGAGATTCGATTCTCGTGGGTAACCGAGCCAAATTCCGCTGCCTAGAACGAATAATGCAAAAACCTGCCAATTGAAAACTGCTACGGATGGCTGTTGTGAACGACCATATGCCCAAAATGCCATTGCGAACAACACACAGGCGAGTAACAAGCGTAGAAGGGCAAAATGATCTTTGGGAGAAGGGATTACCTTATTATCTTGTTTAAAAGAAAGATTATCTAAACGGGGCTTCTCGACATCTACAGAAAGATCAAGATTCCAGCCATTAGGATTTGATGGGTGCAAAAGCAAACCATTCAAAGTTTCTGGAATTTGAATACCTTCATCCCTTAACATCCAGGACATACTCAAAAAATTGCCCATTCGGTAAGAGGGCTTCGTTAGGTATTCCATGATAATTTGGGGTGATTTTGGAAAAAAAACAAAGTCATCTTTTTCAACTGCGGATAACGGATCTCCCTGGATTAGAATTTCACCTAATCTTCCACTAAGAGAAGCACTTGTAGCCCATTCACTTGGCAAAGAAGCAGGAAGTCTAGCTTCGGCATCCCTAAAGACTTTCTCGGTAGATGGATCTTTCAGAGATTTCTCCCCTCCTTCAATTTCGAGAGAAAATGTATATCGATATGGCAAACAGGATGAAGCATTACAAACAAGTGCATCTAAGGTTCCTGATACATTGATTGACTCACCGGATAACAAATCAGATGGAGCTGTTAGCGTGGCAAGAAGAGTAAAATTATTCTCCATGGCATACCCCGTAATTCCTTCATACTCATACAGGTAAGGTGCAGGAAAATTCAACTCGCCAATACTCCAACTATCAGGCAAGGACCATTCGATCGTTGTAGGATAACCAGAATCACCCGAATTCTCCCAATAAATATGCCAGTCTGGCTCTAGGGAAATTTGTACTGCCAATGCCACCTTACCTGCAGGTGCAACAATCTTTGATTCAAGAACTGCTCTGGTTTTTATAAGATTTTCAACTTTTTGCTCATCGCCAAAGATTTGGATGCAAATTGCAAAAGTTAAAAAAACAAAGGGTAATTTTGAAAAGCTCGTTTTCATAACGAGAGCACGAATCATTTAAGGAAAAAGGGTCATGCTCCCTCGAGAGCTCTCACAAAATTCTGCCATACTGTTTTGGAGAGAGCTAGGCCAGACTGTGGGCTCAG
Organism: Opitutales bacterium; assembly: GCA_038103695.1. Lineage (GTDB taxonomy): Bacteria > Verrucomicrobiota > Verrucomicrobiia > Opitutales > Seribacteraceae > Chordibacter. Next base: position 8,673 of record JAYNZN010000039.1, on the reverse strand, counting down.
ATAATGTTTGAAACGCGTGAATCTGGGGTATTTTATCAATACCTAATTCCAAACCAGCTAAAAAATTATCAAAAGCTTTATCCCAAGGTATTTCCTGCTGAACAGGCCCCTTAGAGTTTGCCCAGTCATCAAGACCAAGCCTAGTCATGGCTATATCCTCAATATCCTGAGAGGTCTCCGGCAAGTTTCTCTCTGACTGAAGAGCGAGTAACCAATACCCCGCAGTTTTCCTTATCAATGGTTTTAAATTTTCATGACTTTGCACATTGGACTCGCCAGTGTTCAGCCCATCCGAATCAAGACCGAGACCATTAAAATCAAGTCGGGAAACCTCATCCGGCACAAACCCTGGCATGTTCCCAACAAAGAAAAAAACAAGGTCAGGATCGTAGCTCATCGCGGTGGCAAGCCCATACCAGGGGCCAACAACTCCAGCCAATGGTTTGGCGTAGAGCAGTTCTTTGGGATAGAATTGATTTCTTCCCTCTTTTAATCCCTCCAAGTTGGTTCTTAAACTTGTAATCCAGTCTGTGGCAAATTTCTTATTTTCATCACTAGCTCGCAAAATAGTTTTCCCTAGAGCATGGGCTTCCCTAAGATTCCAACATAGCACCAAATTAAAGAAGGAGTTACTAGATAGTTTCGTCAAAGATTCCAATAAAGCCACTTTCATTCGGTCTAATCTTTCTACTGCACCATCACCATTTAGTTGATAACCACCGACATCTACTAAATAAACAACATGCTTACCTTCATAATTCTGACCTAAAAACTCTACTTCTGCGGCTAGGTCTAAAGTATCTGGCTTTAGGGGCAATTTGAGTGAATCAGACAAAACTTCTCGCATCTCTCGTTTCTCAGTAAGCAAAGGGTTGTCTGAAAGTTGTACACTTGGATCCGAGTCCTTATCGGCAAATGCATAATCATCAACTTCCTCAAGTAGACCTTGAAGACCAAGTTCATCCTGACTAATAACGAGACTCTCTGCCCCTCTCTGAGAATCATTGGTCTCGCGGGCAGTAGTAGACACACCTGAAAAAATATCGACCATTGACTCACCTTCATGGGGAGAAGCCATTTGCCAAACTGCCCATACAATCCCACCCCCAAGGTTGATCATGATACTCAGGGTTAGGAGCACACTAAAATACCAAGGAATAAATTTGACTTTTTTGGTACGGGACTTGTGTGTGCGTGAATTCCCCTGCTCGTAAATCGAGCCTCCATTTTTGAGCAAATGGTCATGCCAAGTTTGAAATTGCTCATCGGTGATACCATATTTTTTACACTGCTCTTCCTTGGGAACACCACGAATTATGGATTCCAATACTATTCTAAGCTTTTGCTCTCCAGTAAACTCAGCCGACATGGTATCCTAGTAGCAAAGCAGACCCTTTCGTGCAACCGCCAATGCACACACAGCTGCTGTTTCTATTCGAAGAACATGTGGGCCCATAGTGAAAAAAGAAAAGCCCGCCTTTTTTGCTTTTCTTTCTTCTTCCTTAGACCATCCACCTTCCGGGCCTATAAAAATTGAAAGTTGGTTGGTAACCGAGGGATGAGTAATCGAAAGATGTCTAGATTCACTCTCAAGATCCGATAAACTTGCCAACATACGAACCTCGCCTTCTTCTGGAGAAGAAATTATTTCATCAAAGACAACTGGCTTATCAAAACTGGGAAGCCATGGGTTTCCAGATTGTTTACAGGCTTCCTTTGCAAGTTTCGTCCACCTATCTGACTTATCCTTAAGCTTCTGTGAGGAAAAAGCGCCTTCAGTTCGATCAGTCAGCAAGGGAGTCATGCGACTTACTCCCAGCTCAGTCAGGGGCCGTATCATTTTTTCCCATTTATTACTCTTCCCAAGTGCTACTCCCATACGAATCAAAGGAACTGGAGGAGAATTGGTCTGCAAATTTGTGATTCGAACGATTACTCGTTCACGAGCAACCTCTATACATTCACCCTGAAATCGGCCCCCTCTGCCATCGAGTAATTCGATTCTATTTCCATTTACAATTCGTAACACACGGCATAAATGGTTGGCCTCATCGCTAGGCAAAGCCACCTCTTCCCCTACTCGATGGGGAGGTTGGTTAATAAATGCCCGAATAATTCTCGTCATGGGGTTAAAAGCTAGAAAAAATAGTCCTTGCTTGGCAACTCAACACCTTGCATGCCATAAAAAGAAATCTTAAATGAAAAAAATATATTATGCGCATAAGCGGTGGTAAAGCATGTGGGATTCCTCTTCGGGTAAGCCAAAAAAGCAGTATTCGACCTGCAATGGAAACTACCCGAGAGCGAATTTTTTCTTCGCTTCAAAATACCCTCGATGAAGCCAGAGTGCTAGACCTTTTTGCGGGATCGGGTGCCTACGGATTGGAAGCCCTGAGCCGTGGTGCCTCGGAAGCCACAATGGTCGAAAAAAACTTTAGGGTATTTGGCGATTTAAAAGTAAATCTTGCGGCAGTGCTCAAGAGTGCGGAGCTTCAGGGAACCGCTGGTATACTTATTAACCGCAATGTTTTGGACTTCCTGCAAACAAAGCCTGAATTACCCTATGACTTGATCTTTATTGACCCCCCTTATTCTGAAATCGATCGAATCTTCTCCAAGATTTTTGAGCTTGTTCGATTGAATGAATTTCTTGCCCCCAACGGACAGGTGATTTTTGAAACTCCTGGCGAATTCTTAGGGGAGCATAAGGATTGGCAACTAGACAGAATCATTGGCAAGGAAAAGCGGGGCTCACCCGTTCACCGAGTTTTTACCCCATCCCATCCGCGTTCTGGCCAGTAAGCATGGGAAAGGCAACCAACGGCGGCAACGAATGCCGTTTCCTGTCGTAATACCCGCTGCCCCATGTGGCAAAGAATAAATCCTTGCTGCCTAAGCCAATCACGCTCCTTTGCCGACCATCCCCGTTCGGGTCCAATTGCAAGCTGAACGCTCGCATTTTTTTCAAGGCTAACCGATGAAAGGCAATTTTCTGCCTCATAAATATCGAGAGCGATCTTCACTTTGCAGCTCGATTTTGAAAATTCATTACTTTTTTCTATTCCAGTTATCTTCTGACAATTTGGTAGATGACAAGAGAATGCCTGCTCTGCTCCTTTAACCAAAAGATCTTTCCATTCTCTCTCCCATAAGGAGCTTTGTGCATAGGAAGGCTCTCCTTTATCGGCATTGAAAAAAATAACTTCCTTGAGACCAAGAGACGCCGCTTGGTGCAATACCTTACGAGAAGTCTGGGGTCTTGCGAGACCCACTAAAAGAGAAATTGGCAAAAGGTCGGACTCATGTTGCGTGTTCCACTGCAAAACAATTTTAACACCTTCTCCATCTATCCACTTCACCGTTCCTTTTCCACGCGGACCATTGATGACTCCAAAGTCTAGGGAATCTCCGTCTTTGGCTTTAAGTGTTTTCCCGATGTGGACTGTTCTCTGGTCATTGCTTGGCCACAGAATTTCTTCGACCGCTTTATCGAGCAGAAAGAGGTTCAACTTGGTAACAGCCAGAGGGCTTGATAGGGACGAAGTTCTAAATTACTTTTACCCCAGTGAATTTCTCCTCCAGTAATCAAATCCCTGGCACAATCTCCCAATAACAACTTTTTAATTTGTTTCATCTCTTTAATCTTAGACGGATGAGGAAGAAAATTGTAAAGACAGACAATAGATTGATTGCCATCAATAGATGTTCTCACAAGCCCAAAAATTGAATCACCAAGATTAAGAATCTCCTGAGATGCTTCAGGATGAAAGGCAGGTGTGGACACCCTCTTTCTTAAAGTAGTCACAAACCAGTCGAACACCCTTGCACCTACATTGCTCTTTTTCTCAAGCATTGCGTTAAGTTCATTTAATTCCCATTTCTTCCGGTTCAATGTACGAGCCCTTCCGGTCGCAGCCATACCAGCAACGTCGTTAGGAGTCGCACATAGTGAATGAAAATAAATTGCAGGAATACCTTGTAAGGAAAGGGCAAGTGCCTGGGAGCAAATAAAGCGGGCCTCTCCTCGTTCTGGATATTGCTGATCTGAAAGCGCAGAGTAATAGGTAACATTTAGCTCATAGGGAGATTGAGAACCATCTGGCAGACTTCTCATAGATACTTGACCACCCTTCGATTCAATTTCCTCTGCAAGAGAAAGAACTTCTTTCTTTGGAAGAATTCCTTCAAGCGGACGAACACCGACCCCATCATGACTGGCGGTAAAATTAAGAAAATGGCAGCCTTTAGGAGGAGGATTAAGGTCGGAAGCCCACTCTCTTAAATGCTTGGCTGTCCCCCGTAGTAATCCATGCAAAAGTAAAGGGGGAAGAGAAAACTGATACACGGCATGAGCCTCGTCACCTTTACCAAAATATGAAATATTTTCTGAGTGTGGAACATTTGTTTCGGTAAGCAAAATAGTACCGGGTGCTACAACTTCCACGAAATTCCTAATCAACTTTATTACCTCATGCGTTTCAGGAAGATGCAGGCAATTAGTATCCAGTCTCTTCCATAAGAATGCTACCGCATCAAGCCGAAGGATTTGACACCCGATAGAGAGATAAAAAAGAATGATATCAAGAAATTCGAAAAGCAAATCAGGACATGTCCAATCCAAATCAACCTGATCGGCACTAAAGGTAGTCCATACCATCTTTTCCCCGCCCCGTGTCTGGTAAGGGGTCAAAAGAGGCGTGGGACGAGGACGCACAACGGCGGAAAGATCGGCTTCCGCATCGCCTTGCATGATATAATTCATGCCTGGTTCAACCCCTGATACAAATTCTTTAAACCACGGACTTTTCGACGAACAATGATTAAGCACCAAATCGAACATTAAGCTGAACTCCTCTGAAAACCTTTCAACATCAGTCCAGGTACCATAATCTGAATGCACCTTTCGATAATCCACGACAGAAAATCCATCATCTGATGTCCAAGGATAAAAAGGGAGCAGATGGACAGTCGAAATCGCCCCTTTTAATCGCTGCGTGCAAAATTCACGCAAAACATCGAGAGGAGCACGGTCACTAGTCTGGACCATATCTGCATAGGAAATTAAAACAACATCCTGCTGGCTGAGACTCTTGGAATTTGCCCCCGAAGAAAGGCCTACCCCAACTCCGTACCTCCCAATCATTTGGTACATACGGTCGAGTAAATGATCCGCGCGCTCTATCCCGTATAACTTCCCTAATCTGCGACGCAGAAGCTTGAGACGGGTGCTTGAAATATGCTTGATAGCAGTTTGTGTAAAATAGCTCATAATATCCCAATTAGTAGCCGGTTAGATCGGAAATAAATGCAGTGAGGTTGCTGCGAATTGTCGAATAAGAATAAAATTGGCGTGCCACCTCATAGTTATGATTAACAATTTCTTCTCTTAATTTAACATTGGTCAAAATTTGGCGAACTTCTTTGGCTATGGTCGGAGTAACAAACCCATCCATGGTTAAAAGACGAAAGCCCTTGGGTTCAATATCACGAACAAAAATTGAATAACGATTGATCAAAACTGGTTTCCGAAAATAAATGGCCTCAAGCAAGGCATTTCCAAATCCCTCATAAGTACTAGGGTAAGTAACAAAATCGGCGTGGTGATAGAGATCCCACAATGTGTATACCTTCCGGCCTTCTGAGTCCCTTTGCCTCACTTCTCCTACCCGATCAGCAACAATACGCATGTCCACGCCTTCTTCTTTTGCCAATTGCTCAAGCATACCGAGGTATTCGTACCCCTCATCGCCTGCTTCATGCGATATGATGAGTTTACAGCGAGAATCTTTTAGCAAACTGACCAGCTTGATCGCCTGCTCAATTCCTTTGCGAGGCACAACCCGAGTGGGTTGTAAAATGAAAAAATCATCATTTGTAAGACCCAATTCTTCCCTCACATCGGACGCATAATCATCCGCAGGTTCGGGCGGATTTTCAAAATCAAAGACATTGGGAATAACAAGGGATGCACTACCTTTACGGAGTGCTAATTGTTCTTGGGCTTCCTGATTAATCACCACATCACGCATGTTTCCAAGTTTCGGCGGAAAACTCATATCCAAGTATTCGGGAATACAATTCACCGAAAACCGTGTCCGCTCCCAATAAAAATCATGGTGGTGAGCAATTGCAGGCATTCTTGTTTCCGAAAGAAATTCAGTTAAGGCAATGCCCAAAGGAACATGCATCGGGATAGCCAAGCAATTTTGTGGAATCAAGATATCAATGGAGAATTTCTCCACAAAGCGATAAAGGGTACTTTTGATATAGTCTGCAAGAGCACGAATCCTTTCAGTGACAAAGCGGTCTCGCTGATCTCCCTTCCAAATTTGGCTATTTATCCACTGATTCTCGGGGAAGCCAAAGTAAGCCTCAGGCACCACATGACTGATACTTGGATCTCTATCACTCTCACCACTATACCAAAAACTGACATGCCTATCTTCCCAAAGCACCTCAGCCCATTTGGCACTCTCCAGAGAAACTCCATCTTGACCAGCAAAACGGGTCGATACAAATCCTATATTTTTGGCCATCTTTTTTGTGTCTATAAACGAATCGTAATCAAATCTTTATCTTTTGGGTGATGTAGGATGTGCACTTTTATTTCAACCCCTAAAACAAATTATTCGGTTAGGCTTTACAAAATTGCATTCCAGACCTTATTCCAATCATAGATGGAAATTGAACAAATGGATAATGATACAATTTTAAGCGAGCTTCTCCAAGGCATAGCAAAACGAACGGAAAAAATTCGGGACAAAAGAGACTCCTTGCTCACCGACGCTGTACTCCTAGGTGAAACACCCTCTCCGACCTATGGGGAGGACAAACGCATACGGGTGATCGTCGACCGTTTCAGGGAAAACGGGTTAAACTCACCTATAATTGATGAATTTGGAAACGCTTCCGCTCACCTACCAGGCTTGGAGGGTCAATCCTCTATCCTGATTATGGCTCATGCAGACAGTGTATTTTCACCTGATATAAGGCACGAAATTCAAGTAGGATCAGACCACATGACAGGTCCTGGCATTGCAGATAATGCTCTTGGACTTGCTGCCATGATTGCCTTACCCCGATTATTGAAGGAGTTGGGGATTCAATTACGGGATGACCTAATTTTAGTTGCCAACACCCGTAGTTTGGGAAGAGCCAATTTGGAGGGTGCCAAGGCTTTCCTTGAGACGATGTCATCCCCAGTTCGGGCCGGCATATGTGTAGAGGGTTCGACTCTTGGCCGGCTCAGCTATTCCGGCCTTGGTACATTAAGGGGAGAAATCACCCTGCAAGTTCCTAGCGATTATGATTGGAAAAGGTTTGGAGCATCAGGAGCCATTAGTCACTTAACCAGCCTAATCAATCAAATCCGCGAAATCGCAATTCCCAAAGAACCCAAAACACAGTTAGTTTTTGGTGGCCTCCGATGCGGTTCGAGCTTCAACACATCCCCCAGACAAGGAACTCTGCGTTTTGAAATTACCAGTGAAGGGGATGACATTATCGGTCATATGGAAGACCAGTTAAATGAGATCTGTGAGCAATTTTCTGCTGAAACTGGAACACAAGTTAATATGGAGGTCGTAGCCAAACGCAAAAATTGCAGTATTCCATTTACTCACCCTCTTGTAAAAACCACACGTTCAATCATGCAGGAATTGGGAATCACCCCTCAGGTTGATCCAAGTACGGGTGATCTGAATGCTCTTATTCTTGGCGGCCTACCCGCTGTCACTCTTGGGTTGACCACTGTTAAAAACTTGAGGGAGATCAACGAAACTGTTCAGCTTGATCCACTCTATGCCGGAATTACCCAACTTGTCTCCCTTATTCAGGCAATTGACCAAGGAATTTGCGAATCATGAGTAATACGAATGAAAACTGGCTCGAAAGGAATACCTTTCATCACGGGGCCTTTTGGGATCTTCTCAAACTAGTTGAAGAAAAAGAAAAAAAGGGGCTCAAGATATCTCTTTGTATACCTACTTTAAACGAGGAAAAAACCATCGGCAAAGAGGTTTTAATCCTGCGCTCTGAACTTATGGAGCGTTATCCATTGGTGGATGAATTTGCTGTAATTGATTCTGGTTCAGAAGATAAAACCCTGGAAGTGGCGAGTAATTATGGTGCAGATGTTTATCTAGCATCAGATATTTTGCCCGAAGTTGGACACAAACGAGGAAAAGGTGAAAATCTTTGGAAGGCTATACATCAGCTGGAAGGTGATATTATTTGTTATGTGGATGCTGATATCTCTAACATTCACCCTCGCTTCGTTTACGGGTTGGTTGCACCGTTAATTCACAGAGAAGAAATCTCTTATGTGAAAGCATTTTATGATCGCCCTCTAAACTATTCAAGCGGTTTGAGACCAAGTGGAGGTGGGCGTGTAACCGAAATACTAATTCGTCCTCTTTTTTCACTTTTTTACCCTGAACTGGCTCACATTATTCAGCCTTTATCTGGTGAGTATGCAGCACGCAGAGAAGTACTCGAGAAGATCCCATTCCCTATTGGATATGGAGTGGAAACTTCTCACCTTCTTGATCTCTTTGAAATGCATGGATTGGAGACTTTTGCTCAAACTGACTTGGATCGCCGTGTCCACCGGAATCAAACAACCAATGCCCTCGGAAAGATGAGTTTTGGCATTCTACAAACATTTTTCAACCG
>JAYNZN010000004.1:0-60987 GCA_038103695.1 Opitutales bacterium | reverse complement strand
TCAGAATGTGCATACCCACGGTGTACAATTGTACTTAAGTATCCGCGCATTTTCACCGCATTACCCAGAGCGATCCCATGGGCACCGGTCGTTTCATTGGCACCAAGAGCGACACCATCGTGATGACTGGATCCATAACCAGACATTTGCGCGAATAGGGAGCCAGCGAAAAAGAGGCTCATAAGAAAGCTGAAGATAGTTTTCATAATCAGTTTAATTGGGGCAGTTTGTAAACAACTATGATTTTATAATTGTTAGGCGGGGTCAAGTTTGAAAAGGGTTTCTGGTGTTGCTTACCCCAAGCGTGAATTGAGCAACCAGTTCCAATCACTAAGGCATTTTACTGAACTGGAAATTGACCCGTCTCCTCCATAGTCCTCAGGCGTTGCATGACGGAAGTGGGCAATTTATTTCTGTCGTCCTTAGTGGTGATGGATCCTTCATAGACCACGCGACCATCCAGATCAGTCGCCCGCAAAAAACGCAATCCATCCTTTTCCGTCCATTGCAGGGTTCCTTGTTCATCACTCACTGTGATTTGCTGAGTGGAAGAGGAATAGGAATAACTCTGCACATTTGGACTGCTACGATGCAAAGGGTCCTCCCCTCCTGTACCGTTTTTGTTAAGATCAAAAGAATTTCCAGAGCGTGGGTATGAAAAGAATGGGCTCTGGGAAAAATCACCAGGCTCAGGAAAATCAAAAGAGTGCTGCCGAAAAAAATCGCGAATCCTTTCCCGTGGGCCCAAGATAGAATCAAAATCAAAAAAGTTATGCCCCTTATCCCTTCGTCTATTCTCGTCAAGATGTCCAACGGGAGCATTGGTCAACTCTACAGTAAGAGAAATTTTCTCTCCTTTTCTTAAAATCGAAAGATCGATTCGTTCACCTGGATTACGCAAATGGACAAGGGCTTTCAATTGCTCAGGGTTAACGAGTATCTGGTCATCCAAGCTCAATAACACATCATATAATTGAACTCCAGCAGTCGCTGCCGGGCTTTCTTTAGCCACATGATCCACTTGTAGATGCACACCCATTGGTAAGCCAAGTTGAACTCCGGCACCCCGCTCCAATCGGGAAGTGTGGACCCCAAGGTATGCATAATCTGTATCCGCAAAAAGGATACATTTTGAGAAGGCCAATAGAGCAAAATACCAATACAGGCGTTTCATGAACTCAATAGGTCTCCAATTCAATAAAAATGACTTCTTCCCGAGGAGAGGTGGATAATATACGAAGATCAGATGCTGGATGACTCCATAAAGTTTCATCCATGTAATAATTGCGGACCCGGCGGGCAGGAAGATAGCCTGGGCGATCAAATACTCCCTCATCCACCATTCGTAAAAATCGCTCATTTATCTGAGGATCGGACCATCCACTCACTGGCATAACAGAAACATCCTGCAAATCCTCTAAAGAAAGACCATGCAAGGGACTGTCTGGATCATCTGCCTGAAGAGATTGAACAGCAAGGGAGGGCGATTCCGTAATTTGAGTTCTTTCTCCTGCTACATGATCGGCAGACCCATTGGATAAGAGCGCGGAGGAGATATGAAAAATTACCACCCAAACAGCTGCTATAGCCAAGGCACCTACACCGATTAATTTAAAAAGGTGGGGGAAAGAAAGAACATTTTTGGGCAAGACCTTACGGTCATTTTGATTGTTTTCGCCCATGCCATCTTGGTGAGGCATATGGCACATAGCCACATTTCCTGCATCTCCCAAAGCCTCTTCCAATTTTGCGGTAAAGTTTTTGCTCGGAGAAAGCGGGGTGAGCTCCTTGAGCTCCGCCTCGATTTTTTCTAGCTCTTTCATGAATCTGAAAGTGAAGACCCGTGAGGTTTACCCTCCAATTCTTCCGGCACCCAATCTTTGAGCTTTTGTAAGGCATATCTGTAACGGGAAGCCACAGTATTAAGAGACTGGTCAAGGGTACGGGCAATCTCATCAAAGGTTAATTCACCCCATATTTTAAGAGTAAGGACTTCTTTTTGTTCCTTGGGCAGTCGTTCGACCGCACGAAGCAAGGCCTGTTTGCGTTCATCCTGCTCTAAGGTGCGATCAAAGGAAAAGGAAAGTGGGGAATCGAGAGCAACACGATTTTCCCGTACTTGCCTACGGTCTATACTGCGTGCCCAGTCTATCGCCAGCCTACGGATTGCGCGGTACACTAATCCTGGAGCCACTTCGCCGCTATGACCATACAGTCTCCAAATACGAACAAAGGCTTCCTGCAGTAGATCTTCTGCCTCGTCAGGGCGACGAGACTGCTGCCTGGCAAATAAAAGTAGCTTCGCTCCGTGTCGAGCAAACCAAGACTTCCAGATGGGTTCCGTGTTCATTTTAGTAGGTTGTATGTAAAAGTAGCGATGAACATTAAATATTTTGTTTAGTCATGATCAAAAATCAACCAACTCTTTGAGTTCGAACAATTGAATGATCATTTTCGATCTTTTATTCTGGTATTTGAAAATTGGCACACCATCTGCAAACTCCTTTCGCATAGGGCAAAATCCTAGATTACTAGGTAAAACACAAAGTAGCGGGCGATCTGGGCTGGGTCGCCCGCTTTTTTGTTTCTGTAAAGAGAGTCCAAGATTCCTTGTCTTCCATGCATCTGTAAGTTACATCAAATGACAGATACCATGCAGGAAACTACCCGGTTATGAAATTATCCAAGGGACATCACCTCGCCTATTGCACCAATGTTCATCGGGGCAACAACTGGGAGGAGACCTTTTACTCGCTGGAGAAATATGTCTTGCAGGTACGCCAAAAAATCTGCCCCCAAAAACCCTTTGCTATTGGGTTAAGGCTGGGCAAAGATGCAGCGTACGAACTCGTCAAACCTGAAGAATTGAAGCGTTTTCATGAATGGTTAGAGAAAAAAAACGCCTACATTTTCACAATAAACGGGTTTCCTTATGGCAATTTTCATGGGCAACGAGTAAAAGAGAAAGTTTATTTGCCGGATTGGAGCAGCAAGGACCGCCTTGACTACACACTCACTCTTTTTCAAATCCTTGCATCGCTTTTACCGGCTGGTGCCGCAGGAAGTGTTAGCACTCTTCCTGCTTCTTTCAAAGAGTTTCACCCAAGAGAAAATTTGCCAGTAAGTGCTTATCAGAACTTACTTACCTGTGCGGAAGAGATTGAACGTTTATCTTTAGAAACTGATCTGGATCTGCATTTAGGAATGGAACCTGAGCCCTTGGGGTGGTTTGAAACGACACCCGAGACTATCCACTTTTTACAGGAATTATTCGACCAAGCAAAAGACCCAGAAGTCGCTCGAAAAAGAATCGGGGTAAATTATGACTGTTGTCATTTGGCGATCGAACAAGAAGATGCAAAGCAAGGATTAACAGCCATCAAGAATGCTGGAGTCCGGCTAAGCAAGCTTCACCTCAGTTCTGCTTTAAAGCTATCTCCAAGCATGGAAAACCTGAGTAAACTGGAAGAATTTATTGAGCCCGTTTATCTGCACCAAGTCATTACATCGAACCAAGGCGAAGTGATGGACCGAATCAAAGATTTAGATATCGCTCTGCGTCAAACTAAGTCGAGTACTACACAAACAAGTGCAGACGAATGGAGGGTCCATTTCCATGTTCCCTTGCACGCCTCGCCAGGAAATGGGCTTGGAGATACTCAAAAGCATGTGCTTGATACCTTGGACTGGTTGGAGGCAAATCCTGACACCTGTAATCATTTGGAAATGGAAACTTACACATGGGAGGTGCTTCCACAAGCTCTTCGCTCCACGAGCGTAATTGACCAGGTCGCCAACGAGTATAGGTGGACTCTTGATCAACTGGAAAAGCGGGGGCTAAGATGAAGGGGTTTTGTTTTTCAGATTGGATGAATATGTCCCGTGGATCCAATCTCCCCACCGTTTGGACAAATGTTTTGGCTGCATGGGGAATCAACGCAGGTGCTGGGCCATCACTACGATGGATGCCAGAATGGACGAATGTGGACTTTTTTGATGGGTCAACTTTTGCATGTTTAATTGTAGGGGCTAGCCTAGTTTATGCGGGCGGGTGTTTCTTGAATGATGCCTGTGATCATCAATTCGATGCGAAAAACAGGCCTGAAAGGCCAATTCCAAGGGGAGTCCTAAACCTGCCACAAGCATGGACCCTTGGCCTTATTCAATTAGGAATGGGTACCTGGATCCTCATTACTGGAGCTGGGTGTGCATGGTATTGGGCCATGGCATTAATGGGATGCATCCTTACTTATGACTGGCTACATAAAAAGACTGCGTATGGAATAGTACTCATGGGTGGATGCCGAACCTTGCTGTGGATAACCGCTGCCACCGCTGCAACTGGAATGTCCCCTGCACCCCTGCTCTATCTATGGGCAATAGCTGTGGGTCTGTATGTCGTCGGAATTAGTTGGTTTGCCCGCACAGAATCTTTTATGAAATCCTCAAGTGAGGAAGGGGACACCTGGGTCAATCGTCTACCTCTCTTATTTCTCTTTGCGGTACCCCTTCTGGCCCTGGCTTATTTGGTTTTGTGGAACAACCTAGATCCCATCCGTGTCTTCCTGGTAAATGTGGCCGGATTACTTGGAGGCGGGATCGTTTTTTATGCTATTTTGACGATGCGAAAAAAAGAGAAGAGTGCAATCGGGAGAGGTGTTTCCCTTCTCCTTGCTGGAATTTGTGTGATGGATGCCACTCTACTCGCTTTCCATCTACCTCTTCTTGTAGGACCTTGTGTCCTATTAGGAACAATCGCCTATATTTCGCAAAAGAAGTTTGCGGCAACTTAGAGCTCATTTAGATTAAAAGGGTAAATCATGCCCAATACATACTCCTCCATTCGTCGAAATGTTCGGCTCGACTTTGCTCACGAAGTTTTTTTCACCCGCGATGCCTTCATCCCTGAAAACTCAACCCTATCTGACTTACTCAAGGGTGATCACCCTGGAAAAAAGACAAAGGTAATGGTTTATTTGGATGAGGGCATTCTTGATGGAAACCCCAACTTACCCGACTTAGTAAATTCTTATTTTTCCAAGCATAAAAACCAGCTTGATTTGGTTTGCCCGCCCACTTTTGTCCGCGGGGGGGAAGATGCGAAGAACAATTGGTCATTTGTAGAATCGATTTGGACCGACTTAAATGAACATGGAATGTGTCGTCATTCCTACATACTGGTCGTTGGAGGTGGAGCGGCTCTTGATTTGGTTGGCTTTGCTGCCTCCACCGCTCACCGAGGTATCAGGCTTGTCCGCCTACCCACCACCACTCTCAGCCAAGGGGACGGAGGTGTTGGTGTTAAAAACGGCATCAATTTTTTCGGTAAGAAAAATTGGGTGGGTTCCTTTATGGTACCAGATGCAGTGGTAAATGATTTTTCTTTTTTACGAACTCTTCCTGATAAACAAAAACGGGCGGGCTATGTGGAGGCTGTAAAAGTTGCCCTAATTCGAGACCGTGCATTTTTTGAATGGATAGAAGAGCGGGGTGAGCAACTTTCACATTTCTCCATCCAACCAATGGAGCAACTGATTCGTAGAAGCGCTGCCCTGCATCTTGATCATATCGCTGGCTCAGGAGATCCTTTTGAACGGGGATCTGCCCGCCCTCTTGATTTTGGACATTGGATTGCCCATAAACTTGAACCCTTGTCCAACTTTGAGATTGGGCACGGAGATGCTGTTGCCATTGGGCTTGCTGCAGATGTTCTTTATTGTGCACGGATCGGCTTACTGAAGAAAGAGGCAGCGGAACGGGTCATGGCTCTATTGCAAAATCTTGGTTTTGAAATCTACCATCCCCTGCTCCATGCAAAGAACAGTGATGGTAAGTCTACTATCCTTGAAGGACTGGAGGAGTTTCGGGAGCATCTCGGAGGCAAGCTCACCATCACTCTGATTCAGGCCATTGGACAGGGAGTTGAAGTTCATAAAATGGACGATAATGAAGTGATGCACTCCATCGACCTTCTTCGGACTCGGGCACTTTCTTCCCAAAAGGTATAGCGTTAGGAATGAAATCTGCGGGTGCAACAGACGGGCCCCGATTGGTGGTTCTAAATCTTGTAGGTTTGTGCACCCGCCTGCTTGGTGAAAATACTCCTAATTTAATCAAGTTCCTAAACAGACATGGCGGGGAGGCACAACTTATTGATCCTGTGACTCCGGCAGTCACCTGTTCTGCCCAAGCCACTTATCTAACTGGCAAGAACCCAAGCGAGCATGGGATTGTGGGGAATGGTTGGTATGACAGAACTCTTAACGAACATCATTTTTGGAAACAATCCAACCAGCTTGTGCAGGGGGAAAAAATTTGGGAATCCCTAAGGTCCCAAAATCCAAACCTTCGATGTGCCAATTTATTCTGGTGGTTTAATATGTACAGCAGTGTAGATTTCTCCATCACTCCTCGGCCCTTATATCGCTCAGATGGACTCAAAACTTTTGATATTCATGCCCAGCCACTTGAAATTCGTGACCAAGTAAAAGAATCTCTTGGCCCCTTCCCTTTTTCCTCTTTTTGGGGGCCGCGAGCAGGACTGCCCTCAACCCGATGGATTGCAGAATCTGCAAAGTGGATGGAGGAGCGCGAAGCACCCCATCTTTCTCTGGTCTACCTACCCCATCTCGATTACGACCTCCAGCGGTATGGCCCATCCTCTCCGCAAGCTATTCGAGCAGTCAGCGAATTAGATAATATAGTCGGAGAACTACTCGACTTCTACGAATCTCAGGATGTTCGGGTGATCATACTTTCTGAGTACGGTCTCACCCCTGCCGATGAGGTGATCTACCCCAATCGTATTCTACGAGAAAAAGGATGGTTAAATATTAAGAATGAATTGGGCCTGGAATATTTAGACTGTGGAGGATCTTCCGCTTTTTGCCTGACTGATCATCAAGTGGCTCATGTTTATCTAAACCGTTCAGACGATAGCTTTCTTGCAAAGGTTCGAAGCGAACTAGAAAAAATCGATGGTATTGCTCAGGTTCTCTGTGGATCCGAAAAAATGGCTGCTGGATTAAATCATGAACGGGCAGGAGATCTTGTTTTGTTTGCCAAAGAAAATGCCTGGTTTGCCTACTACCATTGGCTCGATGATTCTCTCGCTCCGGATTTTGCCCGATGCGTTGATGTACACAGAAAATATGGCTATGACCCCACCGAATTATTCATCGATCCCTCAATAAGTTTCCCAACGCTTACAGTCGCTCGAAAATTATTGGCAAAGAAAATGGGTTTTCGCATCTTTATGGACCTCATTCCATTGGATCCATCACTCGTAAAAGGCACACACGGGGCACGACCTAAAGATTCGATAGACTGGCCGATTCTGTTTGGGCATGGCATCGAAAAGAATGACCCCATTCATGCCACTCAAGTACATGATCTCTTAGTAAGCGGACTGGAATAGTTAAGCAGGGTTATCTCCTCTTTTGCAATGGAACCCGGCGGGTCGATAAATCACGAATAAGTCCAGCCCAACCTAGTTTCGAGAGCTGCTTTCTCATTTCCCGAAACCCACGACCGTAAACATGGTCATCGCTCATCTCCAGATTCTTTCTTAAAATCTCTGCATGTTTACTGGTTTCTTTTTTAAGTAAGTACATGGATAAGAGATTGCAAAAGCCTTCCACCGCTGGAGGAGAAGCATCGATTAAATTTTCATTCATCCATACATGTCCAAATTCATGGGCTAGTACTGAAACACATTCGACAACAGGCAGTCCCGCCAATACCCAAATCTGGTGGCTATAAGTGGTTCCTGCATTCGGCCCACCGCTGACCGTTCGAAAGGTCGTCATGGTTAATCCACGAAGACTGCCACGACCATGTGCTTTTTGTAATTCCTTGTTTAACTGATTCTGGTTCACTAGGTGCATCGTCAGTGGGCCTTCTGGAGAAGGCAGCCCAAGTTCACTCATTCCTTTACGCACCCGCTTGGTTACTGCTTGCAGCGTAGAAAGATCAGTGACTGCATCCCTTAAACAGGAAAGGCAGGATACTCTGCCATCTGAATAAAACTGCTTCGGCTTAGCATTTTTATCTGAAAACAAACGGCCACAAGATCCACATGATCTGGCTCTTTTAAAATGCTCTGTGTGTACAAGCCCCCCCCATTCATCCCTTCGAATCGACTGTCGGTTCAAAAACGGCCGATCACAAACCAAACAGGTAAAGCAAGAAGAATGATAAAAGCTCTCTCCGGCTTGCATCTTATCGGCTCCAACTTTTTTCCTGCAAATACCACATCTATGTTCTGCTTTCCAATTTTGGAGATAGACACGATCAGAAGATGAAAAACGACTTATTGGAAAGGTATATTCCCTTTTGCCAATAAGGAGGGTGACTTGATCTCCCTCAATCGAAACTAACTCGCCTTCAGAAGTTCTGCCGTCAACGGTTGTCCAAACCTTTGCAAACCCAATGGTAGCCGTTAAGAAAAAAACTACCAGGCAGGCACCCGGAATTCGAGTGACTCTCCTTTCTAAGACTTGAGAATTTCTTCCCAAAACTTGATGCGTCCACAAACTTCTTGTGGCCCTGGCATACCAGGCTTTTCACGCTTGGCAAAGGCTCGAGTCAAATCAAAGACATCACGCCAATTATTTTTAATCTCCGGAAAAATTAACTGAGCATCTGCATCACTCAATTCAGGCAATGACACTGCAAGTTCTTCTGCCCTAGCCACCATGGAACCAACAATATGGTGAGCCTGACGGAAAGCCACTCCCTGTTCGACCAGAAAATCAGCCAAGTCAGTAGCAAGCAATAGAGGATCTGAGGCAGCCGATAAGCATCTTTCTTCATTTACTTTTGCACCATTCAATGCCCCTGCTGTTACCGCCAAGCAAATTCCAAGTTGATCAAAACTGTCAAAGACCGGTGGTTTATCTTCCTGTAAATCACGGTTATAAGTAAGGGGCAATCCCTTAAGGGTTACGAGTAAGTTAGATAAATTTCCAATCACCCTTCCTGTTTTACCCCTGATCAATTCAAAACAATCAGGGTTTTTCTTTTGGGGCATCAAAGATGATCCGGTGGTAAACGAGTCGGATAAGGTGAGATAACCAAATTCTGATGAATTCCAAAGGATTAGATCTTCAGCCAAGCGGGAGAGATGAACGGAGCAAAGAGAACACGCCGAAGCAAATTCAACAAAAAGGTCGCGATCTGCCACAGCATCCATTCCGTTTGGAGTAAGGCGTGGCTCACCATGCTCATCCACAAAGCCCAGAGCTTTGGCAACATGGGCACGATCTAAAGGGAGGGTTGATCCAGCAATGGCACCAGATCCAAGAGGGCAGACATTGGCATGGTTGGAAACATTTGAAAATCGTTCATGATCCCGGCCAAACATTTCTACATAAGCCAGTAAATGATGACCCACCGTGACTGGCTGTGCTCTTTGTAAATGTGTGTAACCGGGTATTGGAGTCGTTGCGTACTTTTTAGCCAATAAAAGGAGTGCCGACATGCATTGCTCAATGTTTTCACGGAGTTGCCCACAAGCATCTTTGAAGAACAACCTTACATCTGTTGCCACCTGATCATTCCTACTTCTGCCGGTATGTAATTTATCAGCGGCAGGAGTCTTGGCTCGCAGTGCTTGTTCGAGGTTCATGTGAACATCTTCAAGTTCAACCTTCCATTCGAATTTCCCTTCTTGAATCTCTTCTGCTAATTCCTTTAAGCCCTTTTCAATTTGAGTAAATTCTTCAGGAGTAAGAATACCGATTGATAAAAGCATGGAAGCATGCCCCAAGCTTCCATGTAAATCATAAGTTGCGAGTCGCTTGTCAAAAGATACAGATTCGCCAAAAGTGAGCATTAAGTCGTCAGGCTCGGTCTTAAAGCGCCCACCCCAAGTTGCCTGTTTACTATTATCAGCCATGGCTTTTTATAATCCCAAACGAAATAAATACCCGCAACTCAAATTGCTCACTTTCGGTGGTGAGCAATTATACAGACTAAGAAAATACTTTCTTTACCTTTGCCTTGGCATAGTCGCGATTCAGCTTAGCAATGTAATCTAAGGAAATATCTTTAGGGCATGCTGCAGAACATTCGCCGTAATTTCGGCAATTTCCAAAACCAGCCTCATCCATTGCCGCAACCATATTTAAAACTCGAGAATCCTTCTCTGCCTGCCCCTGGGGAAGCATATTCAAATGACCCGCTTTAGCAGAGGTGAAGAGCATTGCAGAAGCATTTTTACAGGAAGCCACACAGGCACCACAACCAATGCACTGAGCTGCGTCCATAGCCAAGTCTGCATCACCCTTGGGTACCGGAAGGGCATTCCCATCTGGGGCACTCCCAGTACGTACAGTAATGTAACCACCTGCCTGAATAATTTTATCAAATGCAGAGCGGTCAACCACAAGATCACGAATGACGGGAAATGCCTTGGCTCGGAAAGGTTCGATAGTGAGAGTATCTCCGTCCTCAAACTTACGCATGTGCAACTGGCAGGTTGTGGTTGAATTTTCGGGACCATGTGCAAAACCATTAATGTTGAGCGAACAGGTGCCACAAATACCTTCCCGGCAATCATGATCAAAAGCTACAGGCTCTTTTCCTTCCTCTAATAACTGCTCATTTAATTGATCAAGCATTTCAAGGAATGACGAGTCTTCAGATACTCCATCAAGCACATGAGATTCGAAACGACCCTCATCTTGTGGGCCATCCTGCTTCCAAACTTTAAGAAATAATTTCATGGGAATCTTTCCTTATTTATAACTACGTACCGCGAGTTTAACTTCCTCGAATTTTAAATCTTCTTCATGGCGTGAAGGAGTCTCGCCTTCTCCCTTGTATTCCCAGACCGCAGCATGAGCAAAATCATCATCGTTGCGAGTAGCTTCACCATCCTTAGTCTGGAATTCCTCTCGAAAGTGACCACCACATGATTCATTCCGGTCAAGTGCATCCCGACAGAGAAGTTCACCAAAATCAATAAAGTCGCGTACCCGGCCAGATCTTTCCAATTCCATATTGTACTCTTCTCCTGTACCAGTAACGAGAAGGTTTTTGTTAAAATCATCCCGCAGGTCTTGAATCTGGCCAATGGCTTTGTTCAAGCCAGTTTCATTTCGGGCCATACCTGCATATTCCCACATAATCTGACCGAGTTCTTTATGGTAAGAGCGAGAGGAGCGCTTGCCTTTGGCAGAAACTAATTGGCTCACCCGTTCTTTTACAGATTCCATCGTTTCGCGTGCCGCTTCGCCTTCAGGGTCAATTCCGCCTGGGCTGATGGTGGTGAGATAATTTCCAATGGTATAGGGAATTACAAAGTATCCGTCGCTCAATCCTTGCATCAATGCACTCGCCCCGAGGCGGTTGGCTCCATGGTCGGAAAAGTTAGCTTCACCCAAAACAAAACATCCAGGGATCGTGCTCATCAAATTATAATCCACCCATAGACCCCCCATCGTGTAATGAATGGCAGGATAAATACGCATGGGCCGCTGGTATGCATTTTCCCCAGTGATCCGCTCATACATCTCAAAGAGATTTCCATAGCGCTCACGAATCACATTTTCACCGAGACGGTTGATGGACTCTTCAAAGTCGAGGTAAACCCCACGCCCACCCGGCCCAACACCACGGCCTTCATCGCAGGCTTCCTTGGCAGAACGGCTGGAGATATCTCGAGGGGCTAAGTTACCAAAGCTTGGATATTTTCTCTCTAAATAGTAATCCCTTGCATCCTCCGGAATTTCTGAAGGTGCTTTGCCACAGTCTTCCGCATTTTTAGGGACCCAGACGCGTCCATCGTTACGCAGGGACTCAGACATTAGGGTTAATTTGGACTGATGGTCACCTGAGACTGGGATGCAGGTTGGATGAATTTGGGTAAAACATGGATTCGCAAACCCAGCACCCCTGCGATAGGCACGGAAATTAGCGGTTACATTACAACCTATTGCGTTGGTTGATTTATAATAAACATTGCCATAGCCACCCGTGCAAAGAAGTACGGCATCGGCTGTCCATACCTTGAGATCACCCGTGGAAAGATTTCGGGTAATGATCCCTTTGGCGTGCCCGTCGACTACGATGAGATCTAGCATTTCCTGCCTGACATGCATTTTAACCTGACCCGACGCAATTTGCCGACTCAGGGAAGAGTATGCACCCAGAAGTAATTGTTGCCCAGTTTGTCCACGGGCATAAAAAGTTCGGCTAACTTGAGCACCCCCAAAGGACCGGTTTGCAAGCAACCCTCCATATTCGCGGGCAAAGGGAACTCCCTGAGCCACGCATTGATCGATAATATTTACGCTATTTTGGGCAAGTCGATGTACATTGGCTTCACGGGAACGGAAGTCTCCCCCTTTGATCGTATCATAAAAGAGTCGATGCACACTATCCCCATCATTTTGATAGTTTTTAGCTCCGTTGATACCCCCCTGTGCTGCTATCGAGTGAGCACGGCGGGGAGTGTCCTGATAACAAAAACAATCCACATTGTAACCAAGCTCACCAAGAGTAGCTGCAGCAGAACCACCGGCTAAACCGGAACCAACTACGATAATTTTAAATTTTCTTTTATTGGCTGGATTAACAAGCTTGGAAGAAAAACGGTGATTTTCCCACTTATCTGAAAGAGGACCGTCAGGGATTTTGGAGTCGAGGTTCATGGGTCGGGAAATTTACAGGTTTACAGAGCAGGAAGAGCCACAACTATCGAGGCAATTGACCAACCCGTACTTCTGGGCGATCACGAGAACAGGAATGATCGAAAATCCAACAAAAATAAGCCAGCCATAAGCAGAGGCAGCGAGGTCAAGCTTCCCACGCCAACTTTCAGATCGGAGTCCAAGCGTCTGAAACATACTGGAAACACCATGGGCAAGGTGCCGGCAAAGTAAAAACATGCAAAACACATAAAATGCAGATATTGCATCCACCTGGAAACCCGCAAGTATCATAGAGTATACATCGTGAATCTCAGCACCATCGGGAGATCCAACCGTTGTTTTGAGATCATTGTACTCAGGAAAAATCGTACGAATGGTAAAATGGAGCAAGTGAAAGACAACAAAGGCCAACATGAGCGAACCTGTTAACCCCATACGAAGAGATGACCAACCTGCTCGTTTGGTTACCTCAACTTCATTAGCGCGTGGGCGAGCAGCCCGATTTTCCTTAATAAGCTGATAAGCGGTTACAGCATGCACAACCACGCAAATGAGAAGAAAAAGGCGAGACCCCCAAAGAATGGGAGCAGGTAGCGTTTGCAGAGTGTGAGCGTAGGCATTGATTGCCTCCTGCCCGAGCAACACTTGTAAGTTGCCGGCCATGTGGACAAATACAAATCCCACGAGAACGGTCCCCGTGAGGGCCATTAAATATTTTTTGATCAAGGATGATTGCATGACTAATCTATTATATAGAAACTTATTCTTTCCACACAAATGCTTGACGAGAGAAAAAGGTAGAAAAAAAGGAGGTATAAGTTGTTAGAATTATGAAAATTAATAATTGCGCAAACACAAATACAGCTCGAAACCATGGAGTTGAATCGAGTAAGTTAATAAATCTTGGTTGCCAGCCCCTTCTCCCCTACGTCATGGGTAATTATTAAAGAAGAAAGAAGATGAAGTATATATTTATTACAGGTGGCGTAGTCTCTTCCCTTGGGAAAGGTCTTACTTCGGGTGCCCTTGGGGCTCTCCTTGAGCAACGCGGGTTAACTACCCGGATTCAAAAGTTTGATCCCTATTTAAATGTCGATCCTGGCACCATGAGTCCTTTTCAACATGGTGAAGTTTATGTCTTGGATGACGGAGCTGAGACCGATCTCGATCTTGGTCATTATGAACGCTTTACTTCCGGGAAACTCAGTCAATTCAATAACCTTACCAGTGGACAAATTTACGAATCAGTAATTCGGAAAGAAAGGCGCGGTGATTACCTTGGTAAAACCGTTCAAGTGATTCCTCATGTCACTAATGAAATTAAAGATCGTATTTATGCAGCAGGTGAAGGAGTAAATGTCCTGATCACCGAAATCGGAGGCACAATTGGTGACATCGAGGGGTTGCCCTTTACCGAAGCGATGAGACAATTTGCCAGTGAAGTCGGGAAAGCAAATGTCTTGTTCATTCACATGACCTTACTGCCTAGCCTTCGAGCGGCAGGTGAACTCAAGACAAAGCCCACCCAACAAAGTGTGGCTAAACTCAGGGAGATTGGCATACAGCCCGATATTTTGATTTGCCGAACCGAACAGGCAATCACCGAAGAAATTCGGGAAAAGTTAAGCTTATTTTGTAGCGTCCCCAAAGAGGCAGTCATTGAAGAAATGGATGTGACTCACTCAATTTATGAACTTCCGCACATGCTCAAGCAGGAAGGTCTTGATACCTTGGTCACACGCTTCCTCGGCCTTGATGCTCCAGCTCCTAAACTTGATCAATGGGAAGAAGTTGTACACCGACTCATTCACCCCAAGCACCAGGTCAACATTGGTATGATAGGCAAGTATGTTGACCTTCAGGATTCTTATCTCTCCGTTAATGAATCTTTGGTTCATGGGGGAATTCGCAACGACACTGGGGTGAAAGTGGTTCATTTAGATGCCGAAGCAATTGAGAGGGACGGCCCCGAAAAACACCTTGATGGTTTGGACGGCATCCTTGTGCCCGGTGGATTTGGTGACCGTGGGACAGAGGGTAAAATACTGGCTTCAAAATATGCCCGGGAAGAAAATATACCTTATTTTGGTTTGTGCCTAGGTATGCAGATTGCAGTGATTGATTTTGCCCGTAATGTTTTGGGGAAAGAAACTGCAAACAGCACTGAGTTTGATCCCAACACTCTCGATCCTGTTATCCATATAATGGAAGAACAAAAGTCAGTCTCTGACAAAGGTGCAACTATGCGTCTAGGTGCGTGTCCTTGTCGCCTCAAAGCAGGTACTGCATCCCGTATTGCCTACGATAAAGAAGAAGTTTCAGAAAGACACCGACACCGCTTCGAATTTAATAACCAATACCGGGAAGAAATGGAAGCAGCTGGATTAATCGTTGCGGGAGTAAACCCAGAGCGGGATTTGGTAGAAATCGTTGAAGTCAAAAATCATCCCTGGTTCGTTGCCGTGCAGTTCCATCCCGAATTTCAATCGAAACCAACCAAAGCTCATCCACTTTTCGCCGCCTTCATCGAAGCAACTTTGACCCGTAAGCTTGCGGGCAATGAAATAGCAAAGAAATCCTGAGCTCATTCACCTTTTGAGCTTTACCCAAAGCTCAACTATCATCGGTATATAGGATCGGTATGATTATCGATGCCCACACTCACCGCTATCCAGAAGAAGTAATTGCAGATCCAGTTGCTTTTGCCAATCGCTCCCATGAACCAGCCTGGCTCGAAATGGTGATGCCCTCCGGGCGACCTAGTCTTCAAGGTTGGTCGAACCGAGAGACCATGCTCAATGATATGGATGCTGCAGGCGTGGAAAGTTGCGTATTGCTGGGATGGTACTGGGAACAAGCACAGACTTGTATCGAAGCCAATAACTGGCACAAGCATTGGATTAAGCAGGACCCCGACCGTTTTATCGCCTTTCTTTCCCTCAAGCCAGACATTCCGAATCTTACCGACTATTTGAAAAAATCAAAGGATGATGGGTTTAGGGGGATTGGGGAATCCCATCCCTGGGTGCAAGGATTTTCGATGAATGACCCATCATGGATGCAAGCAATGGAATTTGCCTGTGAACAGAGTTGGGTAGTAAATTTTCATGTAACAGATCCACATGGAAAAAACTACCCCGGAAAAGTTTTAACACCCATGGACGATTTTATTTGGTTAGCGAATCAGCTACCGGATTTGAAAATTATTTTAGCACATGCTGGGGCTCTTTGGGCATTGGAACACGATTTGCCAGAAAATATTTATTACGATTTGGCCGCCTGTCCCCTACTCTATGATGCAAGCACCTATCAAAAGCTTATCAATGCGGTGGGATTCCGAAAGATTCTTTGGGGAACTGATTACCCGTTAAGGGTTTACCCATCTAAACTTGAGAAACCGAACTTTATTTCCTTTCTACAACAATTCAAAGATTCAGTTTCAGCTAACCAAGATACACTCGATTGCATGCTGGGAAAAAACCTTCGATCTCTATTAAAATGAGGATTTCTTTAAACCAAGTAATTCCTATCCCTCTTCCGGACTCCTGTGTCCAGTCTTCTAAGGTATGGGGTAAAAGTTTAACTTTAGATAACAATCAATTTATTCAAATTGAGGCACAATCTGGAAAAGGTAAGTCGACCCTTCTTCATATCCTATATGGATTAAGATTGGATTACAAAGGAGGCTGTAAAATCGATGGATTGGAGGTATCCGATTTTTCTACTGCACAGTGGCGTGAATTATGGACAAATCAGTTTTCCCTGCTCTTTCAGGACTTAAGATTGTTTTTAGATTTAACAGCACGACAGAATCTTGAACTTCTACCCAAGGTTTACTCTGCTGGACCAAACCTTGAGGAAATGTGTAAAGAGTTGGAAATTGATCACCTACTGGATCGCCCAGTTAATACTCTATCTCTCGGGCAGAGGCAAAGGTTTGCTTTGGTAAGATGTTTGCTGAAACCCTTTAACTGGTTACTGCTCGATGAACCGTTTAGTCATTTAGACGAATGCAATGCCAAACGAGCCGCTCAGTTAATTGAAAAAAGTACAAAATTAAGAAGAGCTGGGATTCTTCACACATCCTTGTCCAGTTTTAGCCCTCTCACTTCTGATCTTAGAATTACATTATGAACACTAAGGTCTCAAAAATTCTACAACTTTGCTTAAATAGCAATACCACTGCAAAAGAATTGGTCCTAGCAACTTTGGGTTGCCTACTGGGCTCATTCCTAATTCTTTTCGCCGTACAATTCTATGCGAATTCCCAAAACATTCTTAGCGGACGGAAACAGGTAGGCAGTTTTCTCACATTAAACAAAAAAGTCGAGGGTGGACTGCTTATGAATTTATCCACTAACAACAAATCATTCACTCCTGATGAAATCCAGAAAATCCAAAGACTCGAAGGGGTTGAGGATATTGGTTCTTTCTCAAGAAACCATTTCCCCGTAAGTGTTCATGTATGGCCAACAGGTAAAATTGGATTAGGTGCTGCTGCACGGGCGGACTTATTCTTTGAATCAATACCTGACCGTTTTTTAGATCAAATTCCAAGTGGGTGGGACTGGGAAGAAAATGATTCCATTGTACCGATCATGGTTCCAAAATTCTACTTGGATCTATGGAACTTTGGCCTTGCTCCTTCGCGTCAGGAATATCCCGCTCTATCGCTAAAATCAGCCTCATCTATGCCTGTAGAAATTTTTATAGGAGAAGATCGGTCACAAAAAATACTTGGCCGATTCGTTGCGTTCAGTAAACGAATTAATAGCGTATTGGTGCCTCAAAAGTTTTTGCAATGGGCCAATACCCATTTTGCAGAAGATCAAAATGAAAAATACTTTTTTGTATGGGAAGGAAATGAAATTAAAAACTTACCCATTTCATTTTCAGAACTGAGTAACCTATCCCCTTCAAAACTTGAGAAACTTTTGGTTTCCCCAATCGATGAACCGGCAAATAAAATCTTTTATAAAAATCTTACAATCAATGAGCCTGATCCCCCACAAGCCGCACGCTTGATCGTAAAAATAAAAGATTCCAACGCCCAAAATTTTTCAAAAAAAATTGTCCAGCTGGGATACGAGACTAACCGCGAAATGCCACAATCTAATTGGGCACTCCACACCCTTCAAGCAATCTCATGGTCCGTTGGAAGCGTGGGGGGACTCTTGTCTATTCTATCTATTGGAACATTTACCAGTAGTTTCAAATTAATGATTGCCCAAACAGCTGGAGCGGTGCGGGATCTCACCCATCTTGGTTTCCCCCAAGGTCAAATAAGTCGGGTATTTTTTAAAAAATTTAGCAAATTATTCGTTTTGATTTGGTTTTTATCTCTCTTGCTATGCTTCGGTGCCCAAAGCTTTTTGCGGGAAAAGATATCTCAGTTTGGACTAGAAATAAGCCAAAGCTTACACTGGGAAACCTACACTTTTGCAGGTGTTTACGCTCTTCTTTTTATGGCGATTAACTATTGGGTAATCCGTCAGTCCATATCTTCATTTACCCAAAGTAAAATGAATTAGACTACAGACATCTTTAACTGATCATCCTTAACTGTAAATGTAACTTCACTTCCCTCATCAATCTCACTTGCAACCAAAGCACGAGCCAATTGAGTTTCGACCTGTTTTTGAAGAAATCGTTTTAAAGGCCGAGCCCCATAGGTCGGGTCATAGCCCTTTTCGCCAATCCATTTCTTGGCAGCAGGTGTAAAAGTTATGGTTACTTTACGGTCTTGTAATCTGCGATTTAAACTTTTCAAAAGCAGATCTACTATCGAAGTAATCTCCTCCAATGATAACGGTTTGAATAAAACAATATCGTCCACTCGATTGAGAAACTCTGGCCGAAAATGATCCCGCAATTCGGCCATAACTGATTCACGTGCGGTCTCTGAAATTTCTTGGGTAAGCAATTGATCCTGTAAGTAACGACTTCCCACATTAGATGTCATAATAACCACTACATTTTTAAAATCGACAGTACGTCCTTGTGCGTCAGTCAATCGACCATCATCCATTAGCTGCAATAAGACATTAAAAACATCAGGGTGAGCCTTTTCAATTTCATCAAAAAGGATGACAGAATATGGCTTTCTACGAACCGCCTCCGTCAATTGCCCACCTTCTTCATAACCCACATATCCAGGAGGTGCACCAAGCAAGCGGGCTACTGAATGTTTTTCCATGTATTCAGACATATCAAGCCGAATGACATTATTCTCACTATCAAAAAGACTCTCTGCCAAGGTCTTGGCCAATTCTGTTTTACCCACTCCAGTTGGTCCAAGAAAAAGAAACGATCCAATCGGCCGATGCGGGTCTTTGATCCCAGCACGGGCTCGCAAAATTGCGTCAGAAACTGCGTCAACGGCTTCATTTTGACCGATCACTCGCTGGTGTAAAATGCTCTGCAGGCGTAAAAGCTTCTCGCGTTCACCCTCGATTAATTTGGTAACAGGCACTCCTGTCCACCGAGCAACAATTTCCGCAATTTCCTCGGCTGTAACCTCTTCCTTTAGAATCGCATCCTCCTTTTTGTCGCTTTGCTCCAATACTTCGAGCTCTGCTTCCAGTTTGGGCAGTTTTCCGTGCTTAAGTTCAGCAACCAAGTTTAGGTCGTAGGCTCGCTCTGCACGTTCCATTTCCGATCGGGTCGATTCAATTTGTTCCCGTAATACTCGTACATCATCAATTCCTTTACGCTCATTTTCCCACTGCCTTTTTATCGTCTCCATTTTGTCCCTGGCATTGCCAAGTTCTTTTCTTAAGCTTTCCAAGCGATCTTGACTCGATTTGTCTTTTTCCTGCTTCAGAGCAGTTTCTTCAATTTCCAACTGAAGTACTCGCCTGCTTACCTCGTCTAATTCTGCAGGCATACTATCTAGTTCAGTTCGAATCATCGCACAGGCTTCATCCACTAAATCAATCGCTTTGTCGGGAAGGAAACGATCGGAGACATAACGATTGGACAAAACCGTTGCCTGGACCATTGCTTCGTCCCTGATGTTAACTCCATGATGAATCTCAAAACGCTCACGTAGGCCACGGAGGATCGAAATCGTATCTTCCACATTAGGCTGATCCACCAAGACTGTTTGAAACCTGCGTTCCAAAGCAGCATCTTTCTCTACATGTTGACGATACTCATTAAGAGTCGTAGCCCCAATACATCTTAGTTCTCCGCGAGCCAGCATGGGCTTAAGCATATTTCCAGCGTCTATTGCACCCTCGGCTTTACCTGCACCTACAATCGTGTGCATTTCATCGATAAATAAAATTATGCGTCCATCTGATTTACTCACTTCTGTAAGTACGGCTTTTAAGCGCTCTTCAAATTCCCCACGAAACTTTGCCCCAGCAAGAAGGGAGCCCATTTCCAGGGTAAATATGGTTTTTTCCTTAAGCCCTTCAGGAACATCCCCGCGAACAATCCTTTGTGCCAGTCCTTCTACAATTGCAGTTTTTCCAACCCCAGGTTCGCCAATGAGAACAGGGTTATTTTTGGTTTTTCTCGATAAAATTCGGATTACCCGACGAATTTCGGAATCTCTTCCAATTACGGGGTCTAATTTACCTGATTTTGCCTGCTCAACTAAATCGATACCATATTTACGAAGTGCACGGAAAGAATTTTCAGGAGTTTTGGAGGTCACTTTCTGGCCTCCACGTACTTTTAAGAGCCCCTCTCTTAATCTCTTTTCTGACAGATTAAAGTTTTTAAAAAATTGCTTAAAAGTGGATGGTTTGCCAACTGAAGACAAACCGAGCAAAAGGTGTTCAGTGCTCACATAATCATCCTGCATCTCCCGTGAGATTACCTGACCTTTCTCAACCGCCTCAGTCAAAGCCTTGGAAGCATAAGATCTTGAAGTATCAACATTTCCAGCAATTCGAGGGAGATTTTTCAACTCTCTTTGTAAAGCCAATTGGATGGGGGCAACACCAACCTCCATCTCATCCAACAAAGAAGGTACAATCCCATTTTCCTGATTAATCAAAGCGGTGAGCAGGTGCCAAACATCCACCTCCTGTTGGCCATTCCTTTTGGCAACTTCAGTCATTTCATGAATTGCGGATATTCCTAGTTCAGTAAATCTTTCTGGGTCAACATTCATAATTCTCTACCTATTGCAAGATGTGTACCGAAAGTAAAAACATCCAAATTTCTTAATTTTAAAGGGGGCTTGCTTCCATTTCAGCTTCCATTTCAGCTAGCAGAAACAAAGAATTGCTCCAAATGGTCGCTCCTACTGTGTCACGATGACACAGTTTGGGTTTACCAACAAATTAAATCGAAAATTGTAGATGAAGGAAGATTACATCGAGTATAATTATATTTCAGGAACCTAACACGCGATTGATGCTTGTGTAGAAGTTTCCTCCCTTACACTTTATCAAAAATGAAGCTTTCGGAACGTATTCGGTATATTGATCAAACCCTGAACCAACTCTACCCGCAACCAGGAGTGCCACTAGACCATCGAAATCATTACACTCTTTTACTCGCAGTTTTACTGTCTGCACAATGCACAGATGAAAGGGTAAATAAAGTCACCCCAAGGTTATTTTCTATGGCTGATAATTCAAAAGACATGGCAACCAAAACAGTGGCCCAAATTAATGAAATCGTAAGGCCTTGTGGTTTAGCTCCTAAAAAAGCCCAGGCAATCCATGACTTATCAAATCTCCTGAACAAACATCATAGCGGTAAAGTTCCTGATAGCTTTGAGGATTTAGAAGCACTGCCTGGAGTTGGACACAAGACTGCATCCGTAGTAATGGCACAGGCTTTTGGTCACCCAGCCTTTCCGGTTGATACCCATATCCATCGACTTGCACAACGCTGGAAATTAACCTCGGGCAAAAGTGTTACACAAACCGAAAGAGACTTAAAGAAGTACTTTCCAAAAAATCGATGGAATACTTTACACCTACAAATTATTTATTATGGGAGAGAACATTGCAGTGCGCGATCTTGCTTTGGATTGGAGTGCCTAATTTGTAAAACTTGCTTCCCCCAACGAAGTAAGAAAATGATTACGAGTAAGGCCTAGCCCGAATTTACAAATACCTGAGGCCTTTCGTCCTTGAGTCTCTGAATTGCTTCATCACTTATTTGGGAATCGTAAAGATAAACCTCACGCAACCCCCCCATCTTAGACAAAAAATCCACAGCGGAGTCATCCAATTTAACTCTTACAAGATTAAGTTTTTCCAAACTCGTAACATCAACAAGGTGCCGGATACCGGCACTGGTAATTTTGGAGGAACCCTCCAAGGTAAGACTTTGCAAATTAGGAAACTTTTTAAGTGTTTCCAGACCTTGATCCGTAACTTCTGACTGAGTCAGGTCGAGAACAACCAGATGCTGGGCAATCAAAAGAAGAACCCTAATATCTTCATCATTCATTGCCAGTTTCTGGTCTATGGAAGAAATAACCTGCAATCCAACATCCCCCTCAATCGGTAATAGTTTAATTCCTGAAGAATTTATATGATGCCACTGTTCCTTACCAATACGTATGTCTTGTAATCTTCCTGGGGGAGCCTCAGTAATCTCAATACTCTCAAGTTCTCTGCCAGGAAACCAATGTTCAATAGGAATTCCGAACTTTCTGGCAACAGGACCGACCTCCATCGGTGCAATTAAGTAAGCTCCAAGGGTTGATCCTCCAACCACGAGCGAAGTAATTATAAACACTACAAATGTAGCTAGTATTTTAGAAAATAAGCTCTTTTCCTTAACTTTAATCTGGGTATTCTTTTTGTTCAGACCGTTTAATTTTACGGTCTTTTTGGGTCTTTTCGAAGACGCTGGAGCTCTAGCTTTAACGCTCGCTCCTTGGAGACTTGAATTATTGGCTTTGGAACGTGGATGTATATCATTTAACACTTTTGATAGGGTGTCCCAATTCGACTGCCCATCGACCATAGCGTAGTCAGAAGCTAATAATTGTCCTGAATTTAGAAATTCCGTTGCCTGATTAACAGTGTACGGGCCAAACGATTGCCCATTCCTAGATATATGAATTTGCGGCTGTGGTGGAGGAGAAGACTCAATAATATTTACAGGCTGATTTATTTTAACCCCAGGAACATCTGCAACAGTAACCCAATTTGTACATCCCTCAAACCAAGCGGGGCTACTGGAATCAAGTTGTTTAGAGTCCAACCAGGACTGTAAAGTTTGAAGGCTATGCGGTCCAGTCCTTTGCCCATTAGATGATAGGTAGATTTGGGTCATTTAAAGTTGAATTGATAAAAGCCCATCAAATTAAGAGTCAGGTAGAAATCGTGTCTTGCTCAAGCAAGAAATACAACATGCATAAAGGCAGGTTATTTCTTTATTCTGCAGGTGCGGACCTGATCCAATCTGATAGAATTTGTATTTCTTCATCCGTCAATTTGTTATCCCTTCCATAACATGGCATGCGATCGTTTTCATCACCATAAAATCGATCATCCTCTGGATTTCTAATGAATGCAACAGTCCACTCATCTGAACCATAACCAGTAAGATCTGGTGCATACCCCTCCTCTTCTGAATCAATATCGTGACAATCGATGCAAGCTAAGCCATCCTGAAATACAAGATCATCGTTGTAGAACAGAGATAAAAGTTCATCTCTTTCATCTTCACTGAGAGGTTCTTGATAAGGTAGATTAGCATTATCGGATAGTAATTTTGCCATCCGGGGCATGAGGGCTTTTTCTTCAGTAGTATATTTGGCTAAAACTTTACGGGCCATTGTGCCATTTTTAAACTCAGTACCACCAAAATATTCATCTGAAATATAATGTTCATGATTAAGCAGCTTTGTAAGCCATTCAACACTGGCAAAGCCAGCAAGCTCAGGGGCAGATTGAACATCGTCCACAGGGTAACCTCTACCGTCATGGCTGTTATAACGATGGCAACTCGCACAATGAGCTGCAAAAAGGAGCCTCCCTCTATTTTCTTTATCTTTTCTTAAAAGCGTAACCGCTCCTGCTGGCGGAATTCCTTCATCAGCTACGATGGACAGAACACGTTCAGCTTGCCAGTTCGCCTCATTAATCGCTGCCAGGTGACGAGTATTTTCGCGATCTTCAGCGAAAGCTAGTAAAGTTAGGGCAACCGAACCAGCTATGAGGGTCCACCAAAAGCCAATATTCAATTGGTGACCAGGACGAGTTACCCCGATGAACGGTTGTAAAAATATCCATAAAGCAAGAAATGCTGGAATAATCACTGCTCCCCAAAATGCAGGCACATATTTGAGTAATTGGAATAGAAAAAGAAAATACCACTCCGGTCGAGCAGGGAATTCATTAGCCGGATCAGCTGGCGGACCTAATGGAGCACCACGAAAATATAAAGTAAGTGCAACAACTGCTAAAAGGATTGCCAAACAAGCGATTGCATCTTTGAGGATTTGATCAGGCCAAAAATAGGAATCTTTCTTGGGCCTTGGCTCCTTTACATGGATTCCATGTTTTCTAAATAAATAGATGTGGACAACCACAAGCCCAACAAGCATTGCCGGTAATACTCCGGCATGGAGGGCAAAAAATCGGGTTAAAGTATGGTGTCCATATTCAACACCACCCACCACGATTTTTTGTATTTCCGGCCCTATCAACGGAACCTCAGCCATTAAATTTGTCGCGACTGCTGTTGCCCAATACCCCTTTTGATCCCAAGGGAGTAAGTAGCCTGTGAGCGAAAGTGCCAGCGTTACCCCCATCATCAGTGCACCAAACCAAAAGTTTAGCTCACGCGGAGCCCGGTAAGCACCATCTATCACAACTTGCATGAGATGAAGAACGAGAAGCACAATCATTGCTTGCGCCATGTAATGATGAACACCACGCAAAAACCAGCCACCCCATACCTGATATTGTAAAAAATATACACTTTCCCATGCTGTTTGAGCACTAGGACTGTAAAACATCCAAAGGAGAGTTCCCGTTACGACCTGAGTAAAAAAAGCAAAGGTTAAACAGCTGCCCCAGACATACCTCCATCTAGCACCACCAGGAACTTTTTCGTAAAGAACTTCGTGTAATAAATTTCGATACCCAGACCGGTCGTCAAGCCAATCAAAGATTACTTTCATGACAAAGGAATTTTATCTGCAATATTGGGCCTGAAGTGTTGAAAACGAATCCAAACATACCCTTCTTCAACTTTGGCTTCCATCGTATCCATAGGGCGCGGGCTTGGGCTATTCTCGGTAGTTACTGCCCCATCCAAGCCGAATGAACTATTGTGACAGGGGCAAAAGTAGTCATTGCTCTTTTTTCTATAATCTATCGCACACCCTAAATGGGGACATTTTAGATTAAAGGCGACGACATCATCTTCTTTTCGGGTTAGATAAACAGCTCCAACTGGAACATCTTTGTAAGTCGTCCAAGCATCGACGACTTTTTCCTGTACGACTTCAAATTTCGCAGGAGATCCATCCTCGGGCAAAGAGAGAAGTGGAGCAACCTTGGACCATGGAACCGAAGAAGTATTTCCCGAGGATTTCCTGACTGGATCCAAAATAGCCGGTATCCCACTCGCCAAGGGAAACAGACCGCAGGCAGCTGACGCTCCAATGGTTGCTACCCGGATGAACTTCCTGCGGGCGCTGGTTTGATCGTCGTTTTCCATGAAAAAGCGAAACAAGAATTAATGAATAAAATTAAATTATCTTCAGAACGACTAAGGTAGGGGGGGCAAGGGGGGCAAATCATCAAAACCCGAACCATTGTCACCAGGCAAAGGAGGCAAACTATCAGAACCACTCTCGCCAGGAAGCGGGGGCAAAGAAGATTCAGATTCATCCATAGCAGGTAATGCAGGTAACCCCCCCTGCGTTCCAAAATCATCACTGGAGGGAAAAGAAGGAAGTTCTTCGAGACCACTATCGCTTGTAATACCTTCTTCAGGCGTTGGACTAAAACCTTCATCTTCTAATGATGTTTCCGTAGGAGGGAAGTCGGGCAACTCAGCCCCAAAACCGCCTTCACCATCTTGCGAACTACCATCAGGGTCCGAGCTAAGTGAATCGATTGCCCCCTCTAAAACAGGAAGCTCGGGCTCAGAAGTTTGAGCTGGGGAATCCGAAGCTGGAAGTGTTGGGCCCTCATTGATATCAGAAATATCTCCGCTGGGGGGATTATCTTGGTTTACGGAGGGAGTAATCGAATTCTCAACTTCTGGCTGATTGATCGTGGGATCACCCACAGCAGATTTATCAATACTCGGAGGGAGTCCATTAGCAGGCAATGTAATCGGTGTACCATCCGATCTCCAAGTTGCTTCTTTGCCATGCCTTGCACCATACGAATAGGCACGTACATACATTTTTTGTCCATTTGGCCACCAGCGAGTCACGGTACCGTGCCATTTACCACGATTATAATTTCTTTCATACATCTTGACGCCATTTGTAAACCATTTGCTACTCTTACCGTGTTTGCGTCCGTCCAACCATGATTCATCACTGGATACATATTCGCCACTTTCTCCGACATCTACTGTTAGAATTCTTCCTGTGAACGGAGCTTTATCCGTCTTCAAATGCAAAAGACCAAAGCGAGATTCAAAATTATCTTTATATTCTTGAGCAGTGACTTGAAAAGCTCCCCCACTGACATCATTCTCCCATCCAGCAGTTTTTGCTGGTGCAGTATGGACGGAAGAGAATTTTTTTTGTTTTGAACTCTGGCACGAGCATAAAAGAAGGATCCAAATGATATTTATCCAACGGCTAACTTTCATGAGGTTTATCCAATCTATTACACCTCGAATTTGCAAGGTTGAACCATCCTTTTTGAAAGTAGTACCCCAAACTACATTCTTGCCTTGCCAGCGAATTTCGATCATAAGCTATCTTTTTCGATCATTTTCGATCACAGCCAGCCTATAATAAAACTAAAATGAACCTTGATAACCTTACTCTAGCCCTGCCCGCAATAGGAGCACTTGCCCTTCTTTTCACTTGGTGGAAGACCCAGTCTATTAATTCAATTCCTGAAGGCTCCGAACGCATGTCAAAAATTGCCAAAAGTATTCAAGAAGGTGCGATGGCATTCCTTCGTGCAGAATATCGAGTTTTATTTTTCTTCGTTTTAGCTGTTGCCGCTGTTCTTTATTGGAGTGGGAATAACAACCCAAATAGTCATGGGTTGGTTGCCGTCGCATTTGTGGTTGGTGCTTTTTGTTCAGGCCTTGCTGGCTACCTGGGCATGAAAGTGGCAACGAAAGCCAATGTTCGAACAGCTAATGCAGCAAAGGAAAGTTTAGGTAAAGCCCTCGAGGTTGCCTTTTCGGGCGGAGCAGTCATGGGCTTGGGGGTAGTTGGTCTTGGTATACTAGGCCTGGGTGGCCTTTTTGCCTATTTCAGCGATTTTTTTAATGCTTTTGAGAATCAAGATTCACTAAGCACCACCCTTTCGGTTCTTACTGGGTTTTCGTTTGGAGCTTCTTCCATCGCTTTGTTCGCCCGTGTTGGCGGTGGTATATACACAAAAGCAGCAGATGTTGGTGCGGATTTAGTTGGTAAAGTAGAAGCAGGTATACCTGAAGATCACCCCCTTAATCCTGCCACTATTGCAGACAATGTTGGCGACAATGTTGGAGATGTTGCCGGAATGGGTGCAGATTTGTTTGAGTCTTATGTAGGTTCAATTATTGGCACGATGGTGTTAGGGGCAGCCATGGTAGCTGGATCTGCAAACTTTGTTGATTTTCTCGGAGGTTTATCACCTGTTTTTCTTCCCCTTATTTTAGGTGCCGTTGGTATAATAACCTCAATTCTTGGTACTTTTCTAGTAAAGGTTAGAGACGGTGGAGACCCACAGAGGGCTCTCAACACTGGCGAATTTGTTTCATCAGGTTTAATGATAGCTGCCTCCTATTACATTATCACTAAGTTCCTTCCTGAGACTTGGACATTTGGGGAAGTAACTTACACGGCAATGGGTGTTTTTTGGGCAACCATCATCGGTTTGGTATCTGGTTTAGCCATCGGAATGATTACTGAATATTACACGGGCACACACAAAAAGCCTGTGAAAGCCATTGTTGATCAATCTGTAACTGGATATGCAACTAATATCATATCTGGCTTGGGGGTTGGCATGATTTCAACAACTTTCCCAATCCTTGTGATTGCAGCAGCGGTAATTGGTGCACATGAGATGGCAGGACTTTATGGTATTGCCATAGCTGCTGTAGGTATGCTCTCAAACACAGGTATTCAATTAGCTGTGGATGCGTACGGGCCCATCTCAGACAATGCAGGAGGAATTGCAGAAATGTCTGAATTACCTAAAGAGGTTCGTGAAAGAACAGATAAGTTAGATGCAGTTGGTAATACGACCGCTGCCATTGGAAAGGGGTTTGCTATTGGATCTGCTGCATTAACTGCATTGGCTCTATTTGCAGCATTTACAGCATCCTATGACCAAACTCATGAAGTTCCTCTTGGATCGATTGATGTTACTCATCCTAAAGTAATGGCAGGTCTTTTTGTCGGAGCCATGCTACCCTTTTTATTTAGTGCTTTAGCCATGGGTGCTGTTGGTCGTGCTGCCATGTCTATGATTCAAGAAGTTCGCAGACAATTCCATAACATTCCTGCTCTCAAGAAAGCCCTAGAAGTAATGAATCAAAATGATGGCAAACCGACTTCAGAATGGTCTGATGAAGACAAAAATTCTTTTGATGAAGCTATTGATTCAGCCGAGTATGGAAAGTGTGTTGAAATTTCAACACAATCTGCCATCAAAGAGATGGTTGCTCCTGGCATTGTTGCCATCGCGACTCCTGTCGCAATAGGATTTCTCGGAGGGGCGACCATGCTAGGTGGTTTACTCGCAGGTGTAACCGTTTCAGGTGTGCTTCTTGCCCTTTTCCAATCAAACGCAGGAGGCGCATGGGACAACGCAAAGAAAATGGTAGAAGAAGGCTATGAAATAAATGGTGAGGTCCACGGTAAAGGTTCGGAACTCCATAAAGCTGCTGTCGTTGGGGATACCGTTGGTGACCCTCTCAAAGATACCTCCGGTCCTTCACTGAATATATTATTGAAGCTAATTTCTGTAGTTGCCTTGGTATTAGCTCCTTTTCTTTAGACCGTACCTACAGCAACTTACTCAATCTCTCCAATTGAGCGGGCAAAATGTGCCCGTTGGCTGGATGTAGATTTGTAGTAAGATGTTCCTGCGACAAAGATATCTACCCCGGCCGCTAAAGATTCCTCAACATGTTGAGGGCCCACTCCTCCATCAATCTCAATTAAAAAAGAGTGGTCACCATTTTCTCGTTTTTGGGATAGTGCTTTAGTTTTTTCTAATACATATGGTTTAAAACTTTGACCTCCAAATCCTGGATTAACAGTCATGCACAGACATAAATCTACTTTATCAAGATAAGGGAAAAAGAGTTCAACCGGGGTGTCAGGGTTAATAGCCAAACCAGTTTTAATACCAGCCGCACGGATCTTCTCCAAAGTGGAAAGATGGTCATACTCAGGCTCCAAGTGAATGGTAATAAGCTCGGAGCCAGCCTTGATGAAAGGATCGATATAAAGGTCAGGTCGTTCGAGCATTAAATGAACATCAAAGAATAGCTTTGAATTGGGCCTCAAATCAGCAACTGTCTGTGGTCCAAAACTTAAGTTGGGAACAAAATGGCCATCCATTAAATCTAGATGAATCCATTTCCTGCCATCATTCTCCACCTCTTGGAGAGAGCTTTTTAAGTCAGCATGATTTCCTGCAAGCAACGAAGGGGCCAATATCTTTTCCATAGCGAGAAAGTATGATTTACAGAGCAGCGTTCAAGAGTGAAAATGAGACTTGGCTGGCCAGATCTACAGCTAACGCATGAATCGCTTGATCCTTGTTGGGCATCACCAGTTTATCATTTCTTAGCACTGAGGCCGTTGCATCCGTGGTTAATTCTTTTGTGGTAACATCTTTTTTAGATGTAAAACTCATTAAAGCCGTGATCTTCATCCCAAACCCAGATGCATACAGAGCGTCCTCACGCTGGTAAATCTCTGGGCGGGATTGGTAGGATTTTAGGGTTACAAGCAAATGGTAGTCTGCACGGCTTGCATCATTAACCAACTCGTATTGATGAAAAGAAATGAAGGCTTTACGAATTTCTTGATCTACAATTGGGCCTAGTTGAGGAGCCAAAGAGTCATTCTGAACAACTAGGTGCAACCTTCCTTCCTGAGATCTTAAACCACCCAATTTGTATGAACATCCATAACTCAAAAAGCTCAGGGAAATAAGCCCTAAGAGGAAAAACTGTTTTCTATTCACTTCTGAGTTGAGAAACTTTTTTCTCGGCTTCTCGAGCAGCATTAGACTCTGGTGCTATTGTTATGGCTTCGTTGTAAAACTGAAGAGCCGGACCGTTCCCCAATTCCTTCCAGCGAACTAAAAAGTACTTGCCATAGTCTTCGAGGTAACGGGCAATTTCAAGTTTACTAGAGGCAAGGGTCTGTCGCAATTCTCTACGGCTTCGCAATGCCGATTCTTTACGCTTTTTGTAACTACTTATTCTCAGATTGAAAGCCTGAGTGCTCTCTCTTTTGTCTTTGCTTGGTGGATAATCAAAGAGGATTAAATAATCTTCAAAAAAATTAAGTGCCTTTAAGGTAGAGCCTTGATCATAAGAGGGTCCTGTAACCCGCTTCCTGTAAATTTCACCAAGCTGAAAATATGCCTGTTCGCATAGATAATTATCAGGGTAATTGTTAATTAATCGCTCAAGAGCATCAATCGCATCTTCTTGCTTTTCATCTTTGAGGGCAATTTCAGCCAAAACAACAAGTGCTCTAGGAGCATAACGTGGTCCTCTAGCTAAATCTGCAATTTGGCTCAGGCGCCTTCTATCTTCAGAGCCCGAACGAAAACGTGGCAGAAAACCCCACTTTTTGGGAAGTTTGTCCTTAGCCAGTCTTTCCGCCAATCGCATGAGAGAATCTGCAATTTTAGTAAAGTCATAGCTCGGGTAAGCTTTTGCGATAAGCTGAAGATAATCAAACGCAGTTTTCCAATCACCTGCTTTTTCCCTCAATGCAGAAGCACGGTAGATTGCCTCCGCTCCAACGATGATCTTTTTATCTTCACGCCTAAGAATTAGATCCGACCTTCTTTTGATAAACCTTTCATATATTTTGAGAGCTTTCGAATCCTCATTCTTTTTTTCAAGGTTAACCGCTTGAAGGAACCAATCTTTTGCTTCTGAACTATCATACGGGTCACGGTTTTTTACAAAGAAGCCCGTTCCGGGAAAGAGTGGTTGTACTTCATCCTGTTTCGTTCTTGTATCTGAACTTGGTCGAGGAACACCATGTAAAGATGTGGCAGTAAGGAAAATTACAAAAAAATATCTAAGAAATAGCATCGTGTTAGAAATACTAAAATCGAACAAGTGTTGAAGACCAAGTCAAGCCAGCACCAAATGCAACCAAAAGGCCAAGGTCACCAGATTTAAAAATTCCGTTCTTTAAACCTTCATCAAAAGCAAGTGGGATCGAAGCAGCAGAAGTGTTACCAAATTTGTCTAAATTACAAAAGAACTTATCGAGAGGGATCTCCAGCCTTTGTGAAAGACTTTCAACAATTCTCACATTTGCTTGGTGGGGAATGACATGGTTTACCTCTTCTATTCCAATTCCGTGACGATCGAGTAATACCCTCGCGGAGCGTTCCATTACCCGGACTGCAGATTTGAAAATTTCGCGACCATTCATTTTCAGAAAGTGCTCCCGTGCATTGACTGAGGTAAGGGAGGCTGGTTTTGCGGACCCACCTCCTGGCTGGCATAACAGAGATGGGTTAGAACCATCTGCACCACAAAAGAAATCCAAAAGTTCTGGCCCCTTCCCGTTTTTGGAGAGTACTGCGGCTCCCGCACCATCTCCAAAAAGTACACATGTGGTTCGGTCTTCCCAATCCATAATACTCGACATTTTTTCGGCACCAACCACTAAAGCATTTTGGTATCTTCCTGAGGCTAACATAGAGTCGGCAACATCAAGTGCATACAAAAAGCCTGAACATGCAGCTTCAAGATCAAAACAGGCAACTTTTCCTAGCCCAAGTTTATGCTGCAATAAACAAGCAGTGGATGGGAAGGCCATATCAGGTGTAATGGTAGCAACTATAACCAGGTCAATTTGATTTAAGGTAAGCCCTGATGATTCGATTGCACATTTTGCTGCCTGCAATGCCAGTTCACTGGTTGGTTGATCCTCATCTGCAATTCTTCTCGACTTGATACCTGTTCTTGTACGGATCCATTCATCGGAAGTGTCAACTCGTTCACAAAGCTTTTCGTTATCAACGGATTGCTTTGGTGCAAATGAACCAAAGCCCACCATGCGTGAGTTTAATTTAAGGTCCATTACTCTAACTCGAATTTTGGGGAGTAGAAGGAAACGGACGCAGAATTTCGTTTGCCCCCTTAACATCCTCAAGCATTTGGCCAATCATATCGTGTTGTACTAGGTCTAAAGCAATTTTTATCGCTCCACTCACATGATTACGATTGGAAGACCCATGAGCCTTGATCACATTTCGGTTGAGCCCCAATAAAGGGGCACCGCCGAATTGCTCCGGGTTGATCCTCTGCTTAAGGCCACGAAATGCTCCCATAGAAAGCAGAGCTCCTGTTTTTCGTAAGGTATTTCTCTTTAATTCTTCATCCAAGAAACTACCGATCAACTTACTCAAGGACTCACAAGCCTTGAGTACAATATTTCCAACGAATCCGTCGCAAACTACGACATCAACAACATTTTCAAAAATCTGAAAGCCCTCGATTAGTCCAGCATAGTTTACAATACTGCCATCAATCTCCTTAAGCATTTCATGGGCATCATGAATCAACTCATTACCCTTCCCCTCTTCGGTACCAATTGTTAGCAAACCAACTTTAGGGCGTACAAGACCAAGAGCTACCCTGGCATAATTTGAACCAAGAATGGCATTTTGAACAATATGAAAAGGCTTAGGGTGAGGATTGGCACCTGCGTCAAGCAAGGTAAAATATCTTTCTCTCCCCGGCCAAATCGTGCAGAGTGCAGGTCTTTCAACACCCTCTAATGTTCGTAGCCTGATAGTGCCTCCTGCCATAAGGCAACCCGTGTTCCCGCAACTTAGAAGAGCGTCCGCATTTCCTTCTTTTAAAGATTGCAGGGCAAGAGCCATGGAAGAATTCTTCTTGTTTTTGATCCCAGCGATTGGTTTCTCATCCATCTCCACAACCTCGGGAGCATGATGAATGGAAAGATTCAGATGACTTAACGCAACATCACTTGAGAGCAAAGGGGATAATTCCTCTTCTCTGCCAAATAACTGAAATTCTAAATCTCTGGGTGCAAAAGAGGCAGATTTTGCGATACCGGCTAGAATTTCACTTGGCCCCTTGTCTCCGCCCATTGCGTCGACTGCGAGGGTAATGCGAGATTCTGGCCTACCCATACCGCTTTGGGTGGGCTAGTTGTTAAACTTCCAAGTCAAGAACTTGGCGACCGCGATACTCTCCAGTCTCAGGATTAACGCGGTGCGGGCGAGAAAATGATCCATCAGGTTCCTTAACAAGTAATGGAGCTTTGAAGCGATTAGCTCCACGACGCTTGCGACTACGTTGTTTGGATTGTTTTCTTTTTGGCTGTCCCATGGTCTCAATAAATCATTCTCGAAAAGAATGGTCAAGAGCACAGTACATCATCGAAGGCTATTCTTTTAGGGATAAAGAATACCAAAATAAACCAAAACTATTAGCCCGAGTGCTAAGCGGTACCAAACAAAAAAACCGAGTCCATTTTTACTCAAATAGCCGACGAGCCATCGAACAGAGACTGCGGCGGATATGCCTGCGATTAAACAACCAAAAAGCATGGGCCCGAATGCTAGGTTTGAAATGATGACCTTTCCGCTTGTCACGCCCTTGTAAACAGCAGCAGCGGTAAGGGTTACCAAACCAAGTAAAAAACTGAATTCTGCAGATTGCTTGCGACTCAGACCCACTAGGTAGCCACCCACAATTGTCATCATTGAGCGACTGGTTCCAGGGCACATCGCAACACACTGTAAAAGCCCAATCTTTAAAGAATTCACTAAGCTTAAGTCATCAAGACCCTTTTCTGCCTCTCCGCCTATCCGCTCAATCTTCATTTTTCTCTTCTCTACCCAGTACATTAGTAATGAACCTGCTATCAAAGCAACTGCTACTGGAATAGGACCGAAAAGAAGAGACTCAATCCAAGAATCAA
Organism: Opitutales bacterium; assembly: GCA_038103695.1. GTDB lineage: Bacteria > Verrucomicrobiota > Verrucomicrobiia > Opitutales > Seribacteraceae > Chordibacter. The sequence goes on along the minus strand of JAYNZN010000004.1, from coordinate 27,045 downwards.
GTAATGGGCCAAGTAATGCCGCAGGGATAAAAGCAGTGATTAAGTTGATTCCCAACTTTCTCCCCGTACTGTCTAAACCAAGAAAACCTAGAAAAACAGAAATGATTCTACGCCAATAAATAATAGCCACCGCAAAAATAGCTCCGGCTTGAATAACAATTAAATATGCGTTAACAGCTTCTTGTTTAGACAATTCGATATGGCCGGGCTTCTTGATCCACTCGTTGGTTAAAATTAAGTGCCCAGTTGAGGAAACAGGTAAGAACTCGGTTATCCCTTCAACAAGTCCAAAGACCAGTGCTTCTTCATATCCAATAATTGAATCTGAGTATCCATCAACTTCATGATTCTCTGAATTAGCTTCGAGAAAGTGAGGAGCTAAAAATGTGAGTAAGAATAAAATTAAGATTTTTGATTGTAGCATGCCCATGCATTTCTTACTTGATGAGTTTGATTGTCGGCAAGGTCATAACAGAACGGTTGCCTGGACATGCAAAGAATTTCATCTATGAACAATCTACTAAACGATTATATTTCCGAACTTGCTTCCGGAAAGAGCTTACCTGCACCACAAATAAACAATGCGGCTTCATTATTGGTCGACGAAGTCATTCCAGTGGAAAGTAAATTTAAATTTCTTAAATTTCTTGCTTTGAAAGGTGAGACAAATGAAGAATTTTCCGCTTTTGTTTCCGCGTTTCGTGCGATGGCTCAAAAACCACAATTAGGTGACTTCCCTGAACGGGCCATTGATTTATGTGGCACGGGTGGAGATGGGTTTGGCAGTTTTAATATATCTACTTTTGTATCCTTAGTGGTAGCCGCAGGCGGAGTTCCCGTGATCAAGCACGGAAATCGTTCCATTAGTTCAAAATGCGGTAGCGCAGATTTACTAGAGGCATTAGGCATACCTCTAGAAAATGAAAGCAATCAACTTCAGGACAGCTTAGAACATTTAAATTTCTGCTTTCTTTTTGCTCCTCATTATCATCCAGCCTTCAAAAATATTGGACCCACTCGAAAAGCTCTGGCAAAAGAAGGCATCATTACTGTCTTCAATCGATTGGGCCCATGCTTGAATCCTGCAAATCCAAGTTTCCAAATCCTTGGAGTTTATGACCCAAAATACCTCGATCAAATGGCCTACACCCTTGAGGAAAATGGTGGAAAATCGGGGTGGATCGTTCACGGTAAAATTCTTGAAGGTGAAAAGCAGAAAATGGATGAATTAACTGCCTGTGGCCCAAACATAGTAAAGTCTTACGGGCTCACTCCAGAGCATGACAGCTCGACCCTTTATCCTGATTTTTGGGGGCAAACTACTCATTCACCCAAAGATTTATTAGGCGGGACATTGCATGAAAATCTTAATATTTTAGAGTCTTTAATCCTAGGAAATGGGGCAAAAGGCCTGAAATCTAGTATCATAATAAACGCCGCTTCAGCATTTTTGATAGCGGGAGCTGTTCGATCAATAGATGAAGGTGTATCTAAAGCACAAGAGTTACTCGACCATGGCGGTCTCATGAATTGGCTAAAAAAAGCCAAAAGATTCTTTTCTTGATCACAATGTATTTTGGAACAGACGGAATTCGTGGAGCCTATGGTTCTGCTATTATGAATGAAAGTTTCACCAAAAAGGTTGGTGCGGCGATTGGAAAGTATGTAAACGGCAAATGCAAATACACCCCCACTATTCTAGTGGGTCGAGACACTCGTCCTTCAGGCCCAAGTTTACAATACTCACTGACCGAAGGCCTTCAGTCTAACGGAATTACCGTTTTGGATTGTGGGGTTATTCCCACCCCCGCTTTGGCATTTGGCACGCTTCATCACCAAGCAGACTTCGGAGTCATGATAACCGCCTCCCATAATCTTTTTAGTGACAATGGGATTAAGTGCTTTTCCTCCAAAGGCACAAAATTGAGTCCAGAGGATGAGGAACTCATTGAGACTTTTATCGACCATGACTACCTGTCAAACTCTCAGAATCAAAAAGTTGAAAAGCTCAATTTATTAGAAAGTTACCGCGAGTTTATACACTCTCTTTTTCCCAAAAATAATTTAGAGGGTTTAAAAATTGTTCTTGATTTGGCCAATGGAGCAACCTGTCATACAACCCCACAAGTTCTTGAAGAGATGGGAGCAACCATCATTTGCATTCACAGAGGTTGCGGCACGATCAACGATCAATGCGGTTCTGAATATCTAAATTCTCTTCAATCAACCGTTCTGAACAATCAGGCCGATCTCGGAATTGCCCATGATGGGGATGGGGACCGTGTACGATTTGTGGATTCAAATGGAATAACAGTCAACGGCGATAAGATTCTCGGTATCATTGCACTTCATGCAAAATCTCTCAAAAATTTAAAGAGTAACACCTTTATCTCCACAATACACAGCAACTCTGGGCTTTCCTCGTCCTTACAAAAACATGAAATTTCATGTACGCAAGTAACTGTAGGTGACCGAAACGTTTTCCTAAAGATGCAGGAACTTGGAGCAAATTGGGGCGGTGAATCTTCTGGGCACATCATTGGGCTTGATTACTTACCTACTGGTGATGGGTTAATCGCTGCCTTGATGGTTCTCCAAGCGGTAAAACAAAGTAAAAGTAACATTCGAACGATTGGAGATAGGATTACGCTTTGGCCAGCCAAGTCTGACAGCTTTTTTGTGGAAGAAAAAATCCCTCTTAATGAAATCCCATCGCTCTCCAATGCTATAGACGAGGAGAAAAGAAAGGCTGGCATAAATGGTAGAATTCTTTTCAGGTATTCTGGCACAGAAAAAAAAGCTCGTCTATTGGTTGAGGGAAAAGACGGGCAGTGGGTTAATTCTGCATTTGACCGAATTTGTAAAGTGATCCTAGAAACATTGTAATTGAAGATCTGCTCGACCTACAATTATACTTTCTTTCCCTATCAACTACTCCCCCTTTGCCCAAGCCAACTCATGATTGAAGAGATTGACATTTCCAAGCTGGACCCACGCCAAATCAAGCAACTTGATAGTGCGGCCAAAGCTCAAAACTCCGACCTTAATTATTCATGTGAGATATACAGTGCTATCTTGAAACAGTCTCCCGGCTGTCTTGAATTAAGGAAACGCCTACGATTCCAACAACTGAAAAATGTATCCAAAAACACCAATGGGTTGAGCAGCTTCATGGGCAAGGTCACCGCTGCTCCTTTTCTCTTTCGTTCAAAAAATGATAAAAATCCTGAAAAAACACTTTTAGCCGCGGAAGATTTGATCGCAAAAAACCCTGCTAATGCTGCGGCTCATGAGATGCTGGCTACAGCTGCTAGGTTTTTAGAAATGAAAGGAACCGTTGTATTTGCTTACGAAACGATCCTGAAATTTCAGCCCAAGGACTTAGCGATACTAAAAAAACTCGCTCATGCATACCTTGAAGCAGATGAACCTGATTCTGTGATTAAAACAGGAAACACCATTTTAGAAATCAACCCAGGTGATGGCGATGCTGAAGATTTAATGAAAAAGGCATCTGTGGCTCTTGCTATGCATCAGGGGAAATGGGAAGGCTCTACCGACTTTCGGGAACAACTTAAAGACAAAGAGGAAGCTGCTTCGCTCGAACAATCCGCGAAAGCCGTCACCGACACCAAGAGTCTCGAGGAACTCATTAGGAAGACCTACGATTTAATACAGGCTGAGCCCAATAACCTTTCAAACTACAGACAATTGAGTGATTATTACCAGCGATATGGAGATCTGCAAAATGCAATTGCCTGGATCCAGCAAGCCCGCAAACAAGATGCAGGCAAAGGCGATATTTCATTAGAGGAAAAAGAGCGTCAATTAACCTTAGCTTATTACGATGACTTGATTGATCAATGGGAACAGGCATTGGCTCGACAACCTGATGATGATGAAACTCTTAATGGGCTGGCAAAGGCTAAGTCTGCCCGGGAGCAATACCAAAAGAATCAGCTTGAGTCCTTGGTGAAAAGATATCCGAATGATTACGGGTATCGTTATGAATTGGGATGCCTCCTCTTCGAAGAACAACGATATGACGACTGCCTGCCCCATTTTCAATTAGCACAACGAAATGCAAATGTACGCTTAGATGCCATTCTGTTTTTAGGACGCGCTTACAGTCGAAAAAATTTTTATGACCTAGCCGTGGAACAGTTCAATGTTCTAAAAGCTGAGATTCAAATTATGGATGAGCGCAAAAAAGAAGCAGTCTACGAGCTTGGATGTTGCTTTGAAGCGATGGAACAGTCTGAAAAAGCGATTGAAGAATTTAAGCTTATATATTCTTCAGACATTTCATTTCGTGATGTTGCTGATAAAATTAATGCGTTCTACTCAAAGTCATCCTAAAGGTGAGAAGCATGGCGGAGAGGGCGGGATTCGAACCCGCGGTACCTTGCGGCACACCCGATTTCGAGTCGGGCACATTCGACCACTCTGCCACCTCTCCACAAAATATATTCTTAGAATATCACTCTTTCTGGCAAACCTTTATCCCTGCGAAATTAAAATTTACAAACATTTACGCGCTTGCCCGTTTCCCTTAGATCATTTTGGATTACACCCATGACCCGTATCCGTTTAATCTTATTTTCCTGCTGCATAATCTTTTGGGGGTTGTTTGGGTGCAAGTCTTCTCATCATGCCAAGGTTGACTTCGCGGACGGCAGTTACACGGGCACACTTGACAAGAGTGGCAAAAAAAACGGAAAGGGGATTTATCGTTGGAATAATGGATCTATCTACGATGGTGAATATCGTAATGACCTAAGACATGGTAAAGGTCGCTTCATGTGGGCTAATGGAGAAAGTTACATTGGAGATTATCGTAATGATGAACGAACTGGAAAGGGAATTTATCTCTGGCCAGACGGTTCCCGCTATGAAGGTGATTTTTTATCTGGGATGCGCCACGGGAGAGGAATTTTCACTTCAACTACAGGAGTAATTTACGAGGGGGAATGGTTTGATGACTTACAACACGGTGCTGGCACATTGACCTACCCAGACGGAAGAATTATTAATGGTATATGGAGACGCGGCGAACTAGTCACTCAACCCTCTGCCCTGCCCCCGACTTCTCCAAAGCCAAAACCACTTAGTATTCCCGTACCTGCAACGGCTTCGCTAACCAAAGAAGAAAAGGTTTCTTCATTCCCGAAGCAAAAAGAAGATAAAGCTACACAAGATAATTTTCCATACGCACCGTCCTCAAGTTCTGGTCCAACAATTGATACACCCGCCCCCCTCACCACAGTAGATTCACAGCCAGATAGCTCTTTATCGACTGCAACCGAGGATCAACAAGACCGGCAACCAATGGAACTTGAATTACAGGAGACTGGCGAAACAGAGGAGTTGAAAATTCCTTACACACAAAATAAACCTGATTGGATTGGCACTGTAAGAGAAGCCGAAGATATCTTTCTCACTGAACTCATTGATGGTCTTGATACAGTCAGTTATCGAAAATCTGGAGAAGCCTTTACTGGCAGAATGCGAATCGTAAATGAGCAAGGTAAAGCACAAGGCGAAGTTAACCTTATGAACGGCCGACTTCATGGAGAAGAAATCTTTTTCAATGGGGCTGGTGATGTGATTGAAAGCAACTTTTGGGAAAATGGTCGTCAAGTAGGTCGTTAGTCGCGTCTGCACTTAGATTTTAAGTTGTCATCCGAGAAACTATTTATGGACGTGAATGATTTTGCGTTCATGAAATTCATGCACAGGTATAAACTTTTTCTATGACTATTTCATCGAGAGTAAAATCCTCTGAAGGTTTAAATTTATTTAATCTACTTCCCTACGATCCGGAAGAATATCCAAGAGAGATCTCTCGGCATTATATTTCTGCAACAGATTCGGATATCGCAGATATGCAATCGAAGATTGGAATTACTGACCTGAAAGATCTCTTTTCTCACTTCCCGCAAGAAAGCTGCTTCACCACAGGCCCTTCCCTGCCTGCCGAAATGTCATACGAAGAGGCGTGTAAACATCTAGACTCAATTGCAAACTCAACTCAACTTTGTCCTTCTTTCATCGGAGACTTACTACCTGTTTGGAGCGTTCACCAAATCGTTGATGAAGTATCGAAACTCCGGCCACTCACGACTTCCTACACTCCCTACCAACCTGAACGGAGTCAAGGCACCCTCGTTACACATTGGATCTATCAGTGCGTCCTCTCCACTCTTACTGGATTTGAGGCAATCAATACATCTCTTTACGATCGTTCTGCTGCAATTTTTGAAGCGGTTTCCTGTGCTCGCCGTTCAAGAAAACGGCCTGGCAAAGTTTTACTTGCCGAGTCTCTTTTTCCGGAGGACATTTCTTTTCTTAATACCCATGCTAGCGGAACTGATCTAGAATTCTCTTTTGGCCCAATTGACTCAAATTCGGGGCGACTTAATTATAGTGGGCTCGAAGATTTATTTTCAAAGAAAAGGGACGAGATTTCTGCATTCGTATTCCCTCAAGTGAACTCGCTTGGACTCCTAGAGGACGTTGATACCCTAAGTAATCTTGCAAGGGAATTTAGCATACCAACCATAGCCGTTATCGACCCGATACATCTTGCTACCGGTGGGCTCAAACCTCCCTCAGAGTTTGGTAGACATGGAGTCGACTTTATAGCTGGCGAGGCTCAACACCTTGCAATACCTCCAAGCTTTGGCGGACCAGGACTAGGACTTTTTGGGTGTCGTCATAACGATAAATCGAAGAAAGATCTTCGTAATACACCAGGCCGGTATATCGGGCGTGCCAAGGATGCCCAAGGTCGGGATTGCTTCGTTATGGTTTTATCAACTAGGGAGCAGCATATTCGAAAAGAGAAAGCCACTTCTAATGTATGCTCCAACCAAGCTTTCCTCGCTACCATAGCTGGTGCAAACTTACTCGCTAAAGGTGAGCAAGGGCTGAAAAAATCATTACAACAGGCCCGTTCAGCCAGGAATCAAGTCTCTGAATGGATAAGACAACGGGAAGGTATCGAAATTGCATTTCCGCAATCGCCTGCATTTAACGATTTGCTCATTTCGGTTGATGAAGACATTGATATTATCCAGCAAGCAAGGGATCAAAACCTGCACATAGGTGTTGATGTTTCTAAACGGCTACCGGTTAATTCAAAAAAACTCATAAAATTAAGTTTTTCCGATGTTCACGATGACAATGTATTAAACCAACTGAAGGATTTTCTTTTCTCCTCTTTTCCCGCAAGTTCTAGCACTCAGGAAGAATGTTCAGCCCCCCCCAATCTTTTACGTACTGATGCTGCTAACCTTCCTAGTTTTAGTCACGATGAGCTAATTAATTATTACGAACAACTGGCGAACTTAAATGTCAGTCCAGATGATGGATGCTACCCCCTAGGCTCTTGCACCATGAAATATAATCCCCTGCTCAATGACTGGGCCGCGAGCCTTCCTGGATTTTCTCAAGTTCATCCACAAGCTCCTGAAGAGGATGCCCAAGGCCCCCTATCTATACTTTTTGAAATTCAGGAAATGTTTAAAGCCATAACTGGGTTGGCAGGGGTTACTACACAACCAGTCGCTGGGGCACAAGGAGAATTAGTAGGGCTCAAGCTCTTTCAGGCTTATCATCGTTCAAGAAACGAAGAGAATAGGAATGTAGTCCTTATTCCAAAATCTGCTCATGGAACAAATTTTGCCACTGCTGCTACTGCTGGATACGGAAAAGGAATCGTATATCTTGAAGCGAACGATCAAGGCATGATCGATATGATTGATTTTCGGGATAAGCTTAGAGTGCATGGAGAAAATCTCTGCGGAATTATGATTACCAACCCCAACACCTCTGGTATTTTTGAAGAAAATTTTTCTCAAATTGCTACTGAAGTCCATGACTCCGGTGGGTTGGTATACATGGATGGTGCAAATATGAATGCAATTGCTGGGATAGTTAACTTGGGAAAACTTGGGGTGGATGCCGTCCATAATAACCTGCACAAAACTTGGACAATTCCACATGGAGGAGGTGGCCCGGGAGATGCAATTGTTGCTGTTTCAGAATGTCTTGTTGATTTTTTACCCGGAAAGCAAATAGAGAAAGGAGAAGATGGTGTTTTAAGGTCTCGAACTCCTTCTAAGAGTATTGGGAATTTTCACCGCAACTGGGGTAACTTCGGACACAAAGTTCGTGCTTATGCCTATCTTCTCCGCTTAGGAAAAGAAGGTGTTCCAAGGATGTCATCTATCGCAGTACTTTCCGCCCGTTATCTATTTGAAGTCTTACGAACTCGATACCCCACCCTTCCAACTGGGGCTTCTAAAATTGCTCGCATGCATGAATTTATTCTTACCTTAAGCGAGCAAGACTTTGCCCAACTGGAAGCAGTTGGAGTGAGCAAAAGTCAGGCTATCCCTCAAGTGGGCAAACTATTTTTGGACTTTGGCTTTCATGCACCAACGGTAGCATTTCCGGAAGTTTTTGGTTTAATGATTGAACCCACTGAGAGTTATACAAAAGCTGAACTCGATCGCTTCGCAGAAGCAGTTCTGGTAATCAAAGATTTGATCGATGAACATCCCGAGATTGTGGCAAGTGCACCTCATTTCACTCCAATTGATCGAGTCGACGAAGTATCCGCCAACCGCAATCTATGCCTAAATGAACGGCTTGACCACTTGCCAGCCCTCCCCATCAACCGCATTCAACCGCATGTTTTGCTTAACTTGGAAATAAGCCAAATTAAACAACGTCTTCTAGATTTACAGGGTATTCATTCCTAGATTGAATTGACCTACATTAATTTGCTTACATTGTGTTAGTTTATGTCTGAAAGTTCATCCCCCAATAACCTCGTGTCCCGTAAGGGAGTAGTCATTGATCTTTTTCTTTCTCTGTTGTTTTTTGTATTTATGAGAGAGGTACTTGTTCCTCATGTTCCGTCTCAGGACCCTCTGGCAGTAAATATTGTATCAAGCATGACATCATTTTGTATGTCAGGCGTTTTCTGGCTTGCTCTTGGCATGCTCAGAGTAACCTGGGTGGACTACAACAGGAATAAACCTAAAAAGGACTAACCTTTATTCTTTTACTTCAAACTCCTGCAGATTTTGAAGTAAACTGTCGCGGGGACTTCCAGTGACAAAATAACCTTTTTCGTCGCTTTCTTCCGAAATCAGTTCCCCCTGTGATCTGACTTTGGAGACTAAGTCATATCGATGATGAGGAATCAAATACTTTTTAGGTTCCAGCTTCCCGGTGAAAATCGAGTCTAAGAATTTTAGTAGAGCGCTTGTCCCCTCACCCGTTTGAGCACTTATGAATACCGCATTTTTAGTTATTCTTTTAGCCTTAATTTTATCAAGTTCGTCGGTAACTGAATCCACTTTATTGTAGACGGTAAGTAGATCTTTCCCAGATCCACCCAGCTCGCCCAACACACTCTCAGTGGTAATCATTTGAGCTTCGTATTCTGAATTGGATAGGTCAACAAGATGGATAATCAAGTCTGCAACCAATGCTTCTTCTAGAGTTGCCTTAAAAGAATCCACTAGCCGGTGAGGTAATTTGCGTATAAAACCAACTGTATCGGTAAGAACAATCACACGGCCAGATGGAAGTTTAAGTCGGCGGCTGGTAGGGTCTAGGGTAGCAAAAAGTTTATCTGCTGAAAGAGCATCCGACCCAGTCAGTAAATTGAGTAAGGTCGACTTTCCTGCATTGGTATATCCCACTATAGCCACACTCGGCAGAGGAAGCTTTTGCCTGCTCGACCTTCCTGTCTGCCGTTGCTTTGCAACCTGAATGATTTCCTTGCGAGTAGAAGCAATCTGGTCCCGGAGTAATCTTTGATCCAGTTCTATCTGAGCTTCACCCTCGCCTCGCTGAGTCACACCGCCACCTCGCTGCCTACCTAAGTGAGTCCACGCCCTTCGCAACCTCGGTAACGAATATTGAAGACGAGCCAACTTGACCTGTAATTTGGCTTCTTTGGTCTGAGCACGCTCAGCAAAAACATCAAGAATAATTTCATGTCTATCAATAACTAGTATATTGCTCTCTTTTTCCCAGTTTCTCTGCTGGGCCGGAGAAATTTCATTATCAAAGACCACAACATCCGCTTTAACTTCTTTGATTTCATCAAGAACTTCCTCCACCTTTCCTTTGCCAAGAATATAACGAGGAGAGGTTTTACGGACCCGAACCACCTTGCGTCCGACAATTTGAATTCCAAGATTACGAACTAATTCATCTAATTCATCCAGCAGGGACTCCGCTTCACTTCTTTCCTTTTCTGCCTGAATACAGGAAAGAAGGAAGGCTTTTTCCACAATTCTTGGTTTTTCCTTTACCTCAAACATCAAAAGGAAATCAGTTATAAAAACAAAGCCCGGTTGCAGGTGCAACCGGGCTTTGCTGTATTAAATAAACTAACAAGTGCAGATAGGGAATTAAGAGACGGCAGCTTGTGCAGCAGCAAGTCGTGCAGTAGGAACACGAAATGGAGAACAGCTCACATAGTTTAATCCAATTTTATGGCAGAATTCTACGCTGGAAGGATCTCCTCCATGCTCACCACAAATTCCAAGCTTAATACCCCTGCGGGATGACTTTCCTTTTTTTACGGCAATTTCCATAAGTTGACCAACACCTGTTTGATCAACACTGGCAAATGGGTTTGCGGACACCACATCTAGCTCAGTGTAATTTGGAAGAAAACTACCTGAATCATCCCGACTCATTCCCAGAGTGGTCTGAGTAAGATCGTTTGTTCCAAAGCTAAAGAACTGAGCAGTCTTTGCAATTTCATCTGCGACTAAAGCAGCTCTTGGAATTTCGATCATAGTACCAACAAGGTACTTAACTTTCTTACCTTTGGCTGCAAAAACTTTTTTGGCAGTTGCATGTATCACTTCAACTTGTAGTTCAAGTTCTTTGGAAAACCCAACTAATGGAACCATGATCTCTGGATTTACCTCAATACCTGATTCCTGCACAGCAATGGCAGCCTCTATGATTGCTTGTGTTTGCATCTCCGTGATCTCAGAGTAAGAGACACCGAGACGACATCCACGGTGACCAAGCATAGGGTTAAACTCGTGCAGATCTTCCACTCTTCTTTTCACCGAAGCCAAAGACACTCCAAGTTTTTTGGCTAAATCACGCTGAGATGATTGGTCATGAGGTAGGAATTCATGCAAGGGAGGGTCCAACAACCGAATAGTGGCTGGTCGACCTTCTAAAGCCTTAAAAATACCAGTGAAGTCTTTGCGCTGGTAAGGAAGCAACTTCTTAAGTGCTGAACGTCTATTTTTTTCATCATCGGCCAAAATCATTTGACGCATTGCATCGATACGATTCCCTTCGAAAAACATATGCTCGGTACGGCAAAGACCAATTCCACTGGCACCAAATGCTACAGCGTTGGCAACTTGTGATGGGGAATCTGCATTGGTACGAACATTCATCTTGGTAGCTTGCTCACACCACTTCATTAATTTTGAAAAATTTTGATAATCCCGACTCTTTTGCGGGCTTAACTTTTTATCAATTAATACTTGGATGATCTCGGATGGTGCAGTTTTAAGCTCTCCACCAAATACTTCACCGGTGGTGCCATTGATAGACATGAAGTCGCCCTCCTTGAAAGTCTTGTTACCCACTTTTACCGAACGGGTGTTGTAATCTATATCAAGAGCAGCTGCACCACATACGCACACTTTACCCATCTGGCGGGCAACTAAAGCCGCATGAGAAGAAACCCCCCCGCGAGCGGTTAAGATTCCTTCGGCAGCAATCATTCCACGAAGATCCTCTGGAGATGTTTCCTGACGAACAAGCAGTACTTTTCCTTTCTTAGCAGCTTCAACAGCACGCTCAGCATTGAGGCAGACCATTCCAGATGCTGCTCCCGGACCAGCTGGCAAACCTTTACAGAGGGTTGCCGCTGCTTTTTGTGCAGCCGCATCAAAAACAGGTGAAAGAACTTGATCCAATTGATCAGCTGGAACACGATTGATGGCAGTCTTCCAGTCAATTAAACGCTCCTTTTCCATTTCCACTGCAATACGGACAGCAGCTAGCCCAGTTCTTTTTCCGTTACGTGTTTGCAACATGTAAAGCTTTTCATCCTCAATAGTGAACTCGAAGTCCTGCATATCCTTGAAGTGCTTTTCTAGCTTTTTTTGAACAGCAATTAATTCCTTGAATGGTTTAGGCAACACTTTTTTGAGCTGGGCAACTGGACGTGGCGTACGAACACCTGCAACCACATCCTCACCCTGGGCATCCGTAAGAAACTCTCCGTAAAGTACTTTCTCTCCTGAAGCAGGATCCCGAGTAAACGCAACACCTGAACCAGACTTTTTACCGGTATTTCCAAATACCATGGCCTGAACATTGACAGCTGTCCCCCACTCGGCAGGGATACCATATTTACGACGGTACACGATCGCACGGTCATTCATCCAAGAACTAAATACCGCCCCAACTGAACCTTCCAATTGTTCCCATGGACAGGTAGGAAAGTCTTTTCCGGAACGTTTTTTGACCAAGACTTTGAACCTTTTCACGAGTTCTCTCATTTGAGTTGCAGAGATTTTTGAATCGTCCACCTCTCCTTTTTGCTTGGGAAATATTTCAGACTTAAACTTCTCGATTACCTCTTCAAATGGATCATGATCTTCCGATGGGAGTTTTTGAACACCCATGACCACATCACCATACATCTGAATGAATCGACGGTAGCAATCCCAAGCGAACCGCTCGTTACCAGAGGAAGATGCTAAAGCCTCAACGGTTTCATCATTCAAACCGAGATTCAAAATAGTATCCATCATTCCGGGCATAGAATCACGGGCTCCAGAGCGTACGGAAAGTAAAAGGGGTTTTTTCAAATCTCCCAATTTTTTACCCAACTGTTTTTCCATTAATGCAACAGACTCCCTGATCTGAGAATCTAGAACCTTAGGATAAGATTTCTTGTTTGCATAGAAGTAGGTGCAGACATCGGTAGTGATAGTAAATCCTGGAGGAACAGGTAGACCAATCTTTGCCATTTCTGCCAAGTTGGCTCCTTTGCCGCCAAGCAATTCTCTTTGTTTAGCATCACCATCTGTTTTCTTTCCGAAATCATAGACATATTTTGCCTCTTTAGATTTGATTGCCGATTTTGCAGGTGATTTTTTGGCTGACTTTGATTTGGCTGATTTGGTCTTCTTTTTCTGTGCCATGTGTAGGTGTAGGGTTTTTGTGTTTAATGACGGGAAGTCTTTTGTAAGTCTTCCACGACTGTAAGAAAATAATAAATTCTCGAATATCTAAATATTTAGCTCAATTGTCAATGGAGCACTTATTCTAGTAGATCCTCTAAAGAGGGAAGCGTTTAGGCCAATATGTGAATGCATTCGCTTAAGCTGTTCGAGTTATTAAAAAATCCATATCGTTTCTCTATTCCAAGCTAGACGAATAGGAGCTTTTACCACAAAATTATCCATTTACTCAACAGCTCACTTAGTAACCATTACATCAACACTTTATGTCTTCTAATCCTTATTCTGATAAACCTCAAACCTTTGGGCAGCGTTTTCGCGAGAAAGGACTGGTTGGGGCATTAGGCAAAAGGCAGACCGAGAAAAAAGACCCGAATAAAATGCATTTCCTCGATCATCTTGAGGAAATGAGGTGGGTAATATTCAAAGCCGTGGTTGCCTTTATTTTCGGCTGTTTGGCGGTTGCCACTTTTTTAGACGACTCCGTGCGCTTGCTACAACGCCCATTGGTTTCTGCGGTTCAGGACTTTGGAAATATGTCCATTGACCTACAAGCTACTGGTTTAACCGAATACCAGGCGAGCCTGGAAAAGCAGGGCGTTAAGTTGAAAGATTTGATAGATGCCGATGAACAGGAACTCATCGCATGGGGAATAACTGATCCTCAACATCGTTTACGACTCCTCATTCATTTTGCAGGTGGCAAAGACCGTAACCTACTTCAAGTAATCCGTTCTTATTCTCCGATTTTCATTGCTATGAAAATATGCTTTTTGGGTGGATTGGGTCTATCACTTCCCATTATTCTTTATTTTATCGGAGGCTTTGTTACCCCAGGTCTAACTTCGAAAGAAAAGCGAATCTTTTTTCCGGGCTGTCTTGCCGCAACTCTTCTTTTTATTGCCGGTTCTGGAATGACATACTTTTTCATCCTCCCATTGTCGTTAGCCTTTACGATAGAGTTCTCCTTTAATGTACTTGGTCTCGAAATTTACCGCCCCGAAGCTGGAAATTATTACAGCACTGTAATTTGGATGACTTTCGCGGTGGGTTTAGCCTTTCAATTCCCTCTTGTCTTAATTTTATTAATTCGGATTGGTTTGGTAACTGTTGAAAAACTCCGATCAAGCAGAAGGTTTGTACTCGTTATTTTAATGATTTCAGCCGCCCTGATCACTCCAGGGGGAGATCCAGTAAGTTTATGTATTTTAACAATTCCCTTATATTTCCTATTCGAAGTTTCAATCTTAGTAGGCACTCTAATTGAGCGAAAGAAAGAAGACCCCCTAGAAAATGTTACCAATAATCGAGGGATAGCCGGCTCCCTTTTTCTTCTTACCACCTTAGTTTTTCTTGGAGGTTCTGGTGCTTGGCTGTATCAAAATTGGGATAAGGCAGAATCTTTTATCCTAGAACTATCGCCAAAGGACAAAAAACAGCTGAAAACCCCAATAGTTCCGGATGAGGCAAAGCACAGCCTGATCATGCCAGCACAGGAAAGTTTTATTTTGGAACTTTCCTCGTTTTCAACTGCTGAAAATAATACAACAAATCTGCCAGTAGAAGGTATTTATCGTGCTCGAATCAGGCCTTGATCCTGAAACTTGAAAATTCCTCGACACATAGATGGTAAAAGATGAACAATTGGAAAAGACTCGGGTCGATCGATGGTTGTGGACTTCCCGGCTGTACAAGACACGCAATATGGCCTCTGCAGCTTGCTCCAAAAATTGGGTAAAGCTTGCTGGAGTACCTATCAAGCCCTCGAAAACTGTTAGAATTGGAGATATTCTAACTCTTAGAATGGGCCCATTAGAAAAAGTGGTTCAAATCGTAGGAATAAGTCAAAGGCGAGTATCTGCCTCCCTTACCCAAAATCTCTTAAATGATCTCACCAGCCCAGAGGCTTACCAAAAAGCAAAGGAACTAAAACTTCATATTTCTCCCAGATCGATATCCATAAAAGGAACTGGAAGACCCACCAAAAAACAACGCAGAGACTTAGAGGATTTTCTATACCCTGAATAAATCGTAAAGTGGAGACTGAGAAAAGCTTTCCCGATTTTGTATCGCTGAATGTACATCTAAAATGTCCTTAAGTTCAAGCAAACGAGTATAACTCGAGCTCAGCTTTCTAAACACAGACTTTGCCACTTGAAAAACCTCTTGCAAGGAATAGCTCTCAGCTGCATTACATTTATCATGAAAAAGATTAGTGCCTACTCATTTCTCCTTCTTTTTTTCCTTCTTTTTTCATCCTGTACAAAGAGAGGTATATTCAAAGGAAAAGATGATCGATCCATCAATGATAGCATGGTCATGCTGCATTGGTTGGAAATGGATGATGAAGGATTGGTCCGCGAAACTAAAATGGAAGGCAACTATCCAGTTGCAGGAGATCCGTATTCAGGAAAAGCGATTGAAACCTTCGAAAAAAGTCCCACAAAATCAATTTCAACATGGAAGGAAGGAAAGAAGCACGGGGAAGTGACCGAGTTCTTTTATAACGGGAGGAAAAGGCTGATTATCCAATATCAAGAGGGGCGCAGAAATGGATTGTCTCAGGAATTCAGAATAACTGGTGAGTTATGGCGAGAGGAATTTTATGAGCTAGATATACTCAACGGTCCCAAACGGGAATTCCACCCGAATGGATCAAAGATTTTTGAAGTCCAAATGGTTAAAGGTTTTCCACATGGGGAAGCTAAGGAATGGTACCCCGATGGGACTCAAAAATCATCTACGCTCTTTCGCCATGGATTAAAAGAAGGTCCCTCTTCAGAATGGTACCCGAACGGAAAACAAAAACTGGGTCTCTTTTACGAGAGGGACAAACAGCATGGTCTCCGTACGATTTGGTATGAAAATGGACAAAAAAGATTAACTGCCCAGTTTGTGGACGGAATGATGCAAGGTAACTCGCAGGGGTGGTTTCCGAATGGGCAAAAACAATTTGATTACAACTTTAAGGACAACCAGGAGCATGGTAATTGCACTGAATGGAACGAAGCTGGAGAAAAAATATCTCAAATCCAATTTGAACATGGGATTGCGAAGAAGATTCTATTTGGTTCTGCCCCAACTAAAGTACAGGAAGTAAAAAAGAAAGTGCCCAAAAAGAACGAAAAGGAGCCAAAGAATGACCCGAAGAAAACGGTAAAAACCGTAGAAGCAAAAGCTAAAGCAAGCAAACCTGCACCAATATCTAAAAAAGTAATTCCCAAGAAGAGCACCCCCAAGAAAAAACCTATTCCCCCAACATCTCCAAATGGTAAAGAACCTCCACTTCCCGTTTTATCGAACTCAAATACCAATGATGAAACCCAAGATCTTGCTCCTAGTTCAGCTGAAATAAAGCAGGAACCGCCCCCCCCTGCACCTCCTCCCCTTCCACCACTCACTTCACCAACGGACCCGTTTAGTATTGAGAGTCCAGAAAGTGCACCCCCACTAGATCCTTTTGGCGATTTACCGCCAACTGACAAGAATTGGGACAATTCCGAAAACGAAATAACACCAGCAAAACAATCGGTTCAAGACGACTCGTTTGCCCCTTCCCCAGCACCTCCAATAAACGATCCTTTTGACCCTTTTGGTACACCGTCTCCTCCAGCTGAAGCCTTTGACCCATTTGGAGCTCCCCCGCCTCCTTTGGAAAGTAATGATGCATCTCCAAATCCATTTGATACAAATGCTCCCACTAATCCAGGTGCTGACCCACAATCCAATGTCCCTTTAGGTGATATATTTGGAGCACCTCCATCTGCTTCCTCCGCAGAGATCCCTACACAAAATTTACCGCAACCACCACCACAACCACCTACATTTGATCCATTTGCTGAATAAAAAATGGAGGGAAATTTGAACCCTTCACCTCATGTTACGCATTTAAAAACAATGAGTGGCAGCCCGGTAGGGATTCGAACCCCAACTAAAGGTACCAAAAACCTCTGTGCTACCATTACACCACCAGGCTACAACAGATCTATATTGCTTTTAAACCCGCTAAAGTCAAGGAACTACCTCCCATTACAAGCATCATGCCCTCCCCAAAATATAATCGAATTATACTGAAAATCAGTGGTGAAATTCTTGGAAGCCGAGAAAATGGCGAACCTATTTTCGCCCAGTCACTAGAAAAGATTTGTGGTGAAATAAAGGCAGTATCTGACATGGGAGTAGAAGTTGGCCTTGTAGTTGGTGGGGGAAACATCTTTCGTGGATTACAAGGTGCGGACAAAGGAATTGACCGAACTACCGGAGACTCCATGGGTATGCTTGCCACTGTCATTAATGGCCTCGCTTTAATGGATCGATTGGAAAAAATGGGATCAACCGTTCGAGTCCAAAGTGCTATCCCCATGGACAAGTTAGCTGAACCGTATATTCAAAGGCGGGCTATTCGACACCTTGAGCGTGAAAGAATTGTCATTTTTGTTTCAGGAACAGGCAACCCATACTTTTCTACCGATACCACCGCGGCCCTCCGTGCGAGCGAAATTTCAGCTGATATCATCCTTAAAGCAACGAAGGTCGATGGCATTTATGACAAAGACCCTCATCAATACGATGATGCCGTGAAATTTGATGAACTAACCTACATGGATTGCCTAGAGAAGCGTCTTTCAGTCATGGATTCCACTGCTTTCTCTCTTTGTATGGATAACCGAATGCCAATCCTTGTTTTCGACCTACAGCAAGATCAATCTATTCGCAAAGCTGTTTGCGGTGAATCGATCGGAACTATAGTCCAATAAATCTCTACTCATACCTACTCATACATTAACACCTTTCTAACATGGAAACTGATTCTATTTTTTCTAAATTAAAAGATGATATGCAGAAATCTGTAGATCATGTCTTGAACGAATTTGCCACCCTTCATACAGGCAAAGCGAACCCTTCGATGGTGGAAGGAGTGACTGTCGATGTTTACGGATCCTCCATGAAATTACGTGATGTTGCCGCGATCACGACGCCCGATCAACGCACCCTTCAAATTCAAGCATGGGATAAGGGAACTGTAGCACCCATTGAAAAAGCTCTTATCGATGCAAAGCTAGGCATCAATCCCGTTGTAACTGGGGAACTTATTCGCCTGCCAATTCCGGAACTTAGTGGCGAAAGGCGAGAAGAATTATGCAAAATGGCTCAAGGATATGCGGAAAATGGCAGAATTGGTGTTCGTGCATCTCGTAAAGATGGGTTGGACGCACTCAAAGCCCTCCAAAAGGATGGATTGCCAGAGGACGACTTCAAGCGGGCTGAAAAAGATGTGCAAAAGTTGACCGATGATATGGTCAATCAAATCAATCAGGCAGTTACCGCAAAAGAAGCTGATTTGCGAAAAGTGTAAAGACACACACTTAAGCCTAAGCAACTTTTGTAAGGTAAAGCGGAATCACTTAGCTTTGCTTACTCAACTGCCAGTCTTGTTTTTATTGTTTAATTGATGAATCGTGTGGTAATCAAATTGGGTACTGGCCTCTTATCCGCTGGTAATGGCAACATTCGGGATGAAAGAATTTCTCAAATTTGTTCCGGAATAAACCTACTTCGCAAACAAAACATTGAGGTAGTGCTCGTGAGTTCTGGAGCTGTTGGGCTCGGCATGGGTAAGCTCGGTCATCAGTCTCGCCCCAAAGACTTATCGGTTCTCAGGTCTTGTGCCTCAGTTGGGCAAAGTGAACTCATGCATGCGTGGAAATCTGCATTGGGCAACCACGGTTTTCTAGCTGCCCAGATTTTATTAACCCGAGAAGATTTCAACGAGCAGAGAAGATCAATTAAAGTGAGGGAAACGATTGAATCTCTGCTCCAACAAGGTGTGGTTCCTGTTGTTAATGAGAATGACTCAATAAGTGACGAAGAATTAAAATTCGGAGATAATGATGTACTATCTGCCCTTCTTGCTTCTCTGACAAAAGCCGAGCTCTTAATTATTCTCACCACCGCCAAAGGTCTTATGACTTCGGAGGGTTCTGGAGTGCTCGTTCCTTTTGTAAGCGAAATTAATGCCGACATTGAAAAGATGGCAACGGGAACTTCCAGCCCAACTGCAGTGGGTGGGATGGCAACGAAAATTGAGGCTGCAAAAGTAGCTACAAAATCTGGTTGTGCCGTATTTATTGGAAGTGGTGAGACACCCGGCAGATTGCCTCAAATTATTGACGGCTTGGCAGAGGGAACTTTTTTTACCCCCTCCGGATTGGAGCTCAACCAGAGGAAAAAATGGTTGGCTTTTTTCCCAAATCCAAAAGGCTCTATCGAAATTGATGAAGGTGCTTGTCAAGCTATCTTAGAACAAGGTGCCAGCCTTCTAGCCAGTGGGGTTTTGCGTATAAGTGGCTCATTTAGTCGATCTGATGTTGTATCAATTATCGATCCATGCGGAAAGATAATTGGGAGGGGGATTTGCCGTTTTGCAAGTGATGAACTTGGTCAAATTATTGGTAAAGATAATGAGAGCGTACTCCAACTCCATACATGGAGCGAACGACCAGAAGTAATTCATCGTGATGTGCTGGCTCCCTTGGTTCACAAAGTGGATTTTACTTAGGCTTAATATGTACGATTACGAAGACGAAGAGGACGATTTGTTTGGCCCATCTCCTCAGGATAAAAGAGCACCAGCAGGTAAAGGTATCGATTTCGAAAAAGATCTGAACCAAGATCAATTCAAGGCGGTTACAGCACCCAATGGACCGGCTCTTGTATTAGCAGGTGCGGGCTCCGGGAAGACACGAACACTCACTTATCGCGTTGCCTACCTACTGGAGCAGGGTGCATCACCCGAATCGATTCTTCTTTTGACTTTTACAAATAAGGCATCCAAACAAATGCTTGAGCGGGTCGAGGAATTAACGGGTGTTGGGGGGCATCGATTTCTAGGAGGAACCTTTCATCATGTGGGTGGACAAGCTCTGCGCCTTTTTGGGGATTTAATCGGATTACCCCGAAGCTTTACTATTTTAGATGATGGTGACTCAGATGCACTCTTAAATGAAGTTATACGAGAATTAGATCCCGATTTTTTTAAGTCCAAAGAAAACCCCAAGGCAAAGCCCATTAAAGGACTTATTAGCTTTGCCAGAAATGTAAGTAAGGATGTGGAAGAAGTCGCTCTTGCACGATATCCTGCAAACCGGGAACTGGTCTCTAAAATCAATCAGTTTTACAACGCGTATTCAGAGACAAAATTATCGCGCGGATTAACGGATTATGATGATCTTCTTGTCTTTTGGCTCAGACTCATGGAACAGCATAAAGATGCCCGGGCCTATTTCCAAAACCGTTTTTCACATGTGTTGGTCGATGAGTACCAAGATGTTAATTCATTACAGGCCAGAATTGTTGATCAAGTCGCCGCCAACCATCAAGTCATGGCAGTCGGAGATGATGCCCAATGTATTTACACCTGGCGAGGGGCTGATCTCGATCAAATACTCTCTTTTCCCGAACGCCATCCAGGTGCTAAAATTTATAAAATAGAAACCAATTACCGCAGTTCTCCAGAGATTCTTGAACTTGCCAATGGTATACTCGAAAACCGAAAAGCTGAAAAAAGTTTCAGCAAGGAATTAAAAGCTTCTCGACCCCATCAAGAATTACCCAAAGTTGTACCGACACTCGATGCCTACCAACAGGCAGATTTTGTGATCTCGAAAATTGAGGAACTTTATGATTCCGGTGCTCATTACGATCAAATTGCAATTCTTTATCGAGCACATTTCCACGCAATGGAACTGCAGGTAGAACTTTCACGTCGTGGCCTTCCATTTCTAATTACGAGTGGACTGCGTTTTTTTGAACAAGCACATGTCAAGGACCTGGTTGCTCAAATTAGATTTGTGGTCAACCCTAAGGACAACACAGCCTTTATTCGTTTTGCCTGCCTTCTCCCTAAAATTGGTGAGAAAACCGCAATCAAACTACTCAAACTTGCAAAAACAGTTAGTAAAGAAAAGGAACAACCATTGTGTGAGGTTTTTACAGATGAAAAGGTATTTGCAAAGGTACCGGCAGATGCAAAAGAAGATTGGGAATCGATGTCAGAAACACTTGCCACCATCCATCAGGTAGCTGCCAACTCCACACCTTCGGTAGTGGTCGAAGAAGCCGTGTCTGGCTGGTATCAATCCTATCTTCGGGCGACTTATGAGAATTGGCCCAGGCGTGAAGAAGATTTGGAAAGCTTAATTGATTTTGCATCGAAACATGAAAATTTAGCGGAAATGCTTTCTCAATTAGTACTTTTAAGCTCAGAATCTGGAGATCGTGTGGTCAAGCAGGGAGAACGATGCATTCGGTTATCCACCATTCATCAGTCAAAAGGGCTCGAATATCCGCATGTATTTATTATTGGATTAGCCGATGGACTCTTTCCAAATAAGCGGGCGATTGATGGCGAGGGAGATTTGGAAGAAGAGAGAAGATTGTTTTATGTGGCCACCACGAGGGCCGAGCGTTCGTTACACATTTTATTTCCCACGCTAGCGAGTCAAAAGGGAACACCAGTCCGATTAATGCAAAGTCGCTTCATAAAGGAATTATCTGATTCCCGATACGACCTCCTCAATGCTCATTCTCGCCATGGATACGGTCGTGATCGTTCCTATGGAAACTCCAATTGGGGCAATTCTGGTGGGGGTTACAGAGGTTTTAAAAAGTTCACTTACTAGTCGCTAAGAGCAGTAGCTAAGGAGCGCCAGCAAAGCATCGAGCAGTCTAAACGCTCTGGATATTGTCGCAGTGATTGGTATACAGCAATATCCCCTACCCATTCCTTAGGAGCAATGCCTTGTTCAATCCAAGTTTCTACTGTTTTCAACATAAAATGAGCGTGTTCCAAATTTTCACCTTCCAACTCACTGCACATAATTGAAGCACAGGCCTTGGCCAAGGCTGACCCCTCCACCTTGGCAACCAAACGCCTGATAACCTTCTTATCCAAGGCTAACTCTACTCGGCAATGATTACCAGTTTTAGGGCTTACCCAATAACCAGAATAAGTAGGGGTTCCGAGACTTCCCTGCCCATAGGGATTTTGGGCATGCATCTCCAAGGCATCTCTGAGATGAACTTCCTCTTCCCTCACTTAGAATACATTTTTCCACATCATAGATTCAACTGGCATAGAGGACCGTTCAGTATACTTGGCAGATACTTTACTTGAATAATCAACCTCCACTTCGCCTTCTACAAGGAAATAGATTAATTGGCCAATTGGCATACCTGCATAAACGCGTACGGGTTGTGAAACAGATATTTCCAAAGTCCAATGGTTGCAAAAGCCCACATCACCTTTTCCGGCAGTGGCATGTATATCAATGCCCAGTCTTCCCACACTCGATTTACCCTCCAGAAATGGCACAAAACGACGCGTCTCCGTATACTCCAATGTGGAGCCAAGATAAGTCTGGCCCGGGCGAAGTACAAACCCTTCATCTGAAATATCAAAATGCCTTACCTGATTGTGCTTTTTTGCATCAATCACTTCATCCACATAGCAGGCCAAGTGTGGAGATAAGTGAACATCGTAACTGTTCGTACCGAGGCAGGCACGATCATAGGGCTCAATAACTATGTCATTACATGCAATCGCGTCTAGGATGGCTCCATCTGAAAGTATCATAATTACTTTGCTTACAGGTTAATCATTCTGGGTCAAAACAAAGCGACCCTAGGCATTAAAGCCCAGGGTCGCAAAATGAGATATACCCGGGAGAGAGTTAAATCACTCTTGTTTTACCCGGCACAGGGGCATCATATCCACCCTGGGCATTCGGCTTCACAGGTGCTTCACTCTCCCAAGTTAACGAATCAATACCTGGGCAAAGCTCAATTTTGGAAGAAAGTGCCTGATTCCAGGAAACTTCTTTTCCTGAATAAGTGGCACAACGGCCTAAGATATTAGTCATGGTGCTCTTTGCTCCATACTCCCCTTCATTGTAGACTTCACCCTTTGCAAGAGCGTCGATCATATTGAGTTGCTCTTGCTGATGGCCACCCACTCTTTTGCCTGGATAGCGCCAGGGATCTCCTGTCTTTGGGAAAATTTGATGGCGACTAATCGCACTGTTACCTTCAGAACCATAAATATGCTCGGAGACATTTTGCCAGCAATTGCTAATATGTCGGCACTGGCTGTACATACGAAACCCATCGGCATATTCAAACTCTACAAAGTGATGGTCGTAAATCTCTCCATGCTCCTTCCAGTCAGGATCGTTAGCGGGGTTGCCCCGAACTTGTCTTCCACCATGACCATTGGCTTTGATTGGATAGGAACCCTTGATCCAGTTGATGATATCAGTGTTGTGGATGTGCTGCTCAACAATGTGGTCCCCACAGAGCCAATTGAAGTAAAACCAGTTGCGCACCTGATATTCCATCTCAGTTTGGCTGGGAGTTCTCTTTTTGGTCCAGACGCCCCCACTATTCCAAAATACTCGGGCATAATTAAGCTCACCAATGGCACCATCCTGAATCCGCTTTACAGTCTCAATATAATTGTCCTCATGGTGGCGCTGTAATCCAACCGCTACCATAAGGTTTTTCTTTTTTGCCTCTTCATTGGCAGCCAGCACTCGCCTCACTCCAGCTCCATCGGTGGCCACAGGCTTTTCCATGAATACATGTTTGCCTTTTTTGATAGCATGCTCGAAGTGCAAGGGACGGAAGCCGGGAGATGTGGTAAGAAGAACGAGATCAACATTATCCATCTCCATCACTTTTTTGTAAGCGTCCAGCCCGGCAAAGATGGTATCATCCGACAGCTTCAATTTGTCACCATGACCGACATGCTTGAGATAATTTTGCGCCCCCTTGGCTGTATCCATAAAGGCATCCGCTAAAGCCACACATTCCGTCTTGTGCGGAGAGTTCATAACTTGGGCAGCAGCACCTTTTCCTCGCCCTCCACAACCAATCAAGGCAAATCGGATTACTTCTTTGCCTTTATTCTTTGCCGTAAGCACACTGGGAAAGGAAACGGCAGCACCGGCAAGGGCAGTCGATCCCATGAATTTTCTTCTACTCACTGATTCTTGATTACTCATATTATCGTTCTAGTATTTTATGTTTAGTTAAGACGAAATGCTTATTTTGATTCTGGAAGTGGCAAACTAGTCCAAGGACCATCCAAATCCCCCACCGACCAACGAATACCGGCAAGGAAATGCTTTAGCAAAAAAGGCGTCCACCATGAAGCCTTGTTGTGGCCAAAATTTGAATAAAATACCCTGCCTTTACCGTAAGCCTTAACCCAAGACACAGGGTAGTCTTTAGTGGGAGACTTACCCTGAATACCACTCTTAGGTGAGTCCAGGCTCACGAGCACTCTTAGTTTGCTTCGATCATATCCTTTGTATTGATAAATTTCATCAGAAAAACGGAAAGTACGGGAAGAAAAGCTTTTGCACAAAGGATGGGCAGTGTCTTCAACAATGAATGGCCAAGTACCCCCGGCATTCCAAGGATGTCCATCAAAACAACCTCCTACCATCTCAGTATATTCATTCCATCGAGGCATTCCCGCATCAGAAGCTCCATGAAAACCGGCATATCCTTTGCCTTGACGGATGAAAGCTAGGAGAGCCTCACGATGTTGTGACTTAGAGAATGCCTTTTCAATGCGCGTACAGTTGTTGAAAATAACCCCGTCAAATCTATTTAAATTCTTCGAAGTAAAGTCCTCAACAGATTGAGAAAACTCGGGATCAAATGCACCAGTTTTCTTGGCTAACTCACGAAGGGCTTTGATCCCAGTTGGTATGGATTTATGGGCAAATCCACTTGCCTGAGAATAAACCAAAACTTTGGGCACTCTAGATAGTTCAACTCCACGAACCTCTTTTAATGCCTGCTCAATTTTAGCCAATTCAGTGGTTGGATTAGCTGATAAACAGGAAACTCCGAAAAGAATAAGACTTAAACTACATTTGAACATTTAAGATATAAAAAAACACACTATTTCATAAAAAAAACACGGCAAGCAAGGGTGAATACCTGAAAAAACTAATTTTTTTGGTAAGGCTGAAGATAAAAGAGACAAATTAATTACAATCCGGACATTTACCGAAAAGCTCCATAACATGACTGAGTTCAGTAAAGCCAAAAGTCGCGCCCACTTTCTCCAATTCCTCAGCCATACACATGTCGATACGCTCGGTATGGCCGCAGGAACGACATGTTAAATGATGATGATGCCCATGCCCATGGCTAAGACAATAGACTTTCGTTCCGTTTTCCCTGACCCCAAGTTGTACAACGCCCACTCGTTCAAATTGTTCCAGCGAACGGTAAACAGTCACAAGATCGCAGGATGCTTCTTTGAGTCGTGCATGAACCTCCTCTGCCGAAAACGGGTTTTCCGCTTTAGCCAAGGCTTCCAACATCGCTCTTCTTTGCTTGGTTACACGCAATCCAGACTCACTCAATCGCAGTAAGGATTTATCAACTAGGGACTTTGTCATTTTCTACTTATTTTTTTCGTCTTTTTGAACAATCCGCAAGTCGGAATCAACTTCATCGATTGCCAATCGGTGGATTTTCGGCAAAAGGGAAGTGTGATTCCTTTACTCTTAGACAAACCTTTTGATCAATGGTCGATCGGAGATGTGCCCAATTTTCGGTTGGAACAACTTCGGCACTGGATTTTTGATCAGGGCTGCTTTGACTGGGAAAAAATGTCTAACTTGCCAAAAGTTTTAAGAGATGAGCTCTCCCAAAATTGGAAATTGCTTCCGATGGAGCTTGTGCGTGTCCAGGGCTCGGCTGATACTACTCAAAAACTCCTTTGGAAGCTCTCTGACGGACAGCTCATCGAGAGCGTATTAATTCCTGCAACCCAGGGAAGTAAAGGTACTCGTTCTTCTAGGCTTACTTTGTGTGTGTCGACACAAGTTGGCTGTGCCATAGGATGTAAATTCTGTGCGAGCGGACTAGATGGGCTCAAACGCAACCTTACCACCGGTGAAATTGTCGGTCAGATCTTATTGGCACGCAACGAGGCAAAGCGAAGAATTGATAATCTAGTTTTTATGGGAATGGGGGAACCCCTTGCAAACCTGCCTGCCCTGCTCCCTGCCTTAGATCAAATTCTTTCTTCAAAGGGGCTGGGAATAGGAGCGAGGCATCTTACCCTCTCCACAAGTGGGCTGGCGCCGAAGATTTTGGAGCTCGCCAAGTATCCGGCTCAAATCAGATTAGCCATTTCACTTCATGGCGGGGACGATGAAACCCGAAGGAAAATCATGCCCATAAACGATCGTTTTCCTCTTAACGAGCTCTTCGATGCATGTGAACGATTTATCGAAGAAAGAAAAAAAATGATTACCTTCGAATATATTCTGATTAATGGAGTCAATGATGATCTCAAACAAGCTGACCTTTTGGCAGCTCATGCTCGCCGCTTGAAGGCCAAGATTAATTTAATTCCATATAACCGTGTGGAAGGACTGCCATGGGAAAGACCCTCAATCGCCCAAATCAATGCCTTTTATCAAAGAGTGGAGCAAGGCAACCCACCACGCGTTACTTTACGGATGGAAAAGGGACATGATATCGATGCTGCCTGTGGCCAGCTTAGGCTCCGGGAAATGAAAGAAAAAGAGTAGCCTGCGATCACCACTATTTTTGGGCACCACGATGATTCTATACATCAAGACATATAAATTGACTGATTCTTATTTTTTATTTAATCAAAACTAATGAAGTTATTATACGCCTTATTAATTGTTTCCCTTTGCGGATGTGCCAAAAACTCCCTCGACATTGTAAATGAAGG
>JAYNZN010000072.1:0-3024 GCA_038103695.1 Opitutales bacterium | reverse complement strand
GCAGGCACTCCGGAAATCGCATGTAAAATATGGTCAATGGACCGGATACAAAAGCGTATCGACCGGGGGAAATCCTCCGAAAAAAAGAGAAAGTTAGCCACATTTTCCAAAGAAAGATTTCCGCGAAATTGCTGCCTAAATGCAGACAATGCAATGCAACAACCCAAGACCGACATCAAGTCTGCCCGGCTGGGTTCTTTGGGCCTAAGGTTTAAAGTATCAAGCATGCGGCTGGTTTGGTCCGCCCGCTCCAAGTACTTGCCTAAAGTTAAAAAACGCCACCCATCCCCATGTGGAATCGTGGCATCTGCAAGTCCCTGAAAAACCTGAGAAAACCTTGTAACTTTGTCTAAAAGTAAATCTGATCCTTGGTTATAAAGATTCTGTGCCTCTTGTTTTTGAAAGGTTAAGTAGATATTATTGAGCTCGAGCCAAAGTTCTTCAGACAACTGATCCCTCACCATCCGGGCATTTTCTCTGGCAAAAGAGAGACAAGAGTAAATTGAATTTGTGTAGGTTTCTGAAAAGATCAAGGAATATACGAGGTTCTTTATGTCATCACCACCCACCCGCACCGAGTCGGCACAAATGGACTGGAGCACTGGACTCCAAAATTCTTCCAGTTGTTGATCCTTGTGCACATATTCCAAAGCCTGGCTTTGGTTTACCTGAACCAAACGGGCCATGCCCTCCGCCCGCTCGATGTAACGGCTCATCCAATACAAATTATCCGCAACCCGTGAAAGCATATCCTAAAACTCCCGAAGGACCCAGGTATCCTTACTCCCCCCACCCTGAGAAGAGTTCACCACCAATGACCCTTTTTTTAGGGCCACCCGGGTGAGCCCTCCCGGTACAATTTCTATATCCTCTCCATGTAAAATAAATGGCCGCAAGTCTACATGTCTTCCCTCGATGCCCTCTTCGCAAAAGGTAGGATGGCGAGAAAGAGGGACAATGGGTTGGGCAATATACTCTCGGGGATGTGCCTGAATTAAATTTGCAAATTCTTCCCTTTCTTTCGCGGTGGAACGGCTGCCGATAAGCATGCCATAACCGCCGGACTCATTGGCAGCTTTAACCACTAAGTTCTTCAGGTTTTGTAGAACATATTCCCGGTCTTTGTCACGCCAGCATAAATAGGTTGGTACATTGGCAAGGATGGGGTCCTGATCCAGATAATATTGAATCATCTCAGGCACATAGGCGTAAGTTACTTTATCATCAGCCACTCCGGTACCAACCGCGTTTGCCAAGGCCACATTTCCTTTGAGGTATGCGTCCATCAACCCGGAAACTCCAAGCATGGACTCCCCCCGGAAAACCAAGGGGTCAAGAAAGTCATCATCCAGCCTTCGGTAGATCACATCCACTTGCACCAACCCTTGGGTCGTCCGCATGTAAATAAAGGAATCTATGGCAATGAGATCTTTCCCCTCCACGATCTCAATCCCCATCTGCCGGGCAAGAAATGTGTGCTCAAAATAAGCACTGTTATAAACTCCGGGAGTTAGTAACACGCAGACAGGTTTTTGCGATTTCCGGGGAGACAAGTACTCCAATGTGCGCAAGAGCAAATCTGGGTATGCTTCCACTGGGCGCACAGACATTCCCCCAAAAGTTTGAGGAAATGCTCGTTTCATGATTTCTCGATTTTCCAGGAGATAGGATGCACCTGATGGGCATCTGGCATTGTCTTCTAAAACAAGATAATTGCCCTGCTCATCCCGGATTAAGTCCGTTCCGCATATATGTGCATAAATATCCTGAGGGGGGGAGAAGCCTGTCATTTCCGGACGAAAGTTTTTGGAGGAATTGACTATTTCTTCTGGAATAATCCCATCTTTTATAATTTTTCGACCATGATAAATGTCGTTTAAAAACAAGTTGATTGCGAGGATACGTTGCCTAAGACCACTCTCTACCACACTCCATTCGCTTTCGGGTATCACCCGAGGAATAAGATCAAAAGGGAAAATCCGCTCAGTGCCTCCATCATCCCCATACACAGTAAAGGTAATCCCATGCTCCAAAAACGAGGAATCTGCCTGTTGCCTCCTTTCAGAGATTTCAGACTCGGTTAAACGATCGAACCGTTTGAAAATTTTATCGTAGTGACAACGGGCATTCAAAGTGCTCCCTCCATCAAACATTTCATCGAAGAAATGTTCGGTTGTGTAGTTTTCAAACTGGGAAAGAGTGGTCACTTAAAATATTGTATAACAATGGGCAAGTCTTGTGCCACTCCATTCCTTTTGGAAAAGCTTTATCAAATTTTTACACATCTGCCTTGTTTGGATCAGAAAAGTTCCTTTGGTATGAAAAGAGAAACTGCTGGGCCAGCCCGGCATACTCACCAAAATGTATCCGGGCAAATTCCTCCATCTGTGATAATTTCCAACCTTTCATCCCATATTGCTTTTCCAAAGACTGTAAAATCCAGGTGTCGATGGGAAATGCTTCATTTTTTTCCCCACCAAAAAGAAGCACACAATCTGCCACTTTTGGGCCCACACCCGGGAGCTGCATGAGCAGGGTTCGTGCTTGGGAATAAGGGAGAGCTTGCACATCTTGTAAGAAGTTGGGGTTCTCTGATACAAAATGAGCGGTGCCCACAAGATATTTTGCCCGGTAGCCCATTCCTAGCTTTCTGGCATGAGATTCGGTCAGATTCTTCAATCGGTCCCAACCGGGAAAAGCATAGGATTCGTGCATAAGTTCTTCACCCAACAATTTATAGATTCGCTGACAAAGCTGTTTGATTTGTGGGATGCTTTTGGCTGAACTTAAGATAAAAACCAAAAGGACTTCTTCGATCGGCTGCCGCAGGATTCGAAGTCCTAAAAACTTATCCATCGCCCGGCACAGTATAGGATCGCTTCTCCAAGGCAGGCTGTTGACAGCATCTGTATAAGAATGATCGAGCCACAAATAGGTACAGAGCTCGCTCTCCGAGAGGTTTTCTCCACCAGCGAGGCACCAAAAAAGTTGCCCATCAGACCATCTTATTTTTACCAAGCTTTT
>JAYNZN010000071.1:0-3075 GCA_038103695.1 Opitutales bacterium | reverse complement strand
ACCTTACCAATTACAACGGTTTTACCCATTTCGATTTATCTTCACCCGACCAAAGATATGGCACTCAAATATCCACCCAATCATTTGGGTGGCGAAGGGTTGTGGCAAATGGATCTGGCTTAGCACTGAGTGCCGAGGGGCTCTTTGCATGGAGGGCAAGCGATGTAAGCCTCTACACTGTGGAACGCGATGGATCATTCCTTCGGGAAGGTGGTTTTTTGGAAAACTTTGAAACTACTTTCCGCACCCTAGGAAATGCTCAGGACATCGCAGTTTATAATGGCTTGGCTTATGCAGCAGATGGGAACCATGGGCTCCAGGTTATTAATTATCGTGCCTATGAACAAGGAACCACACCGCCAGAAATTTTGGAAATATTATCAAACGATGAAAACGGATTAGTAGAGGAATCCTCCACCTTTAGTCTTGGTGTTATTGTATCCGATGACATCCAAGTTAAATACGTGGAGTTTTGGGTGGATGGCAACCTAATCAAGACGGATGGAAGCTACCCATTTTCCATGAATTATTTGGTTCCTCGGCTCGCAGATGAGCAAAACTTCACCACTCAAATTAAGGTCTACGATACCGGAGGGAACGAAACAAACAGTAGCCTTCAGACTTGGACAATTTCTCCCGACAACACACCTCCAGTTCTTATTGATATTTTCCCAAGAGAAGGCTCTGTACTGCTCGCAGGAGACACCATTCTAGCACTTTTCAACGAGGCGATTGATCCTGCATCTGTCAATAATACCACAATTCTGTTTAAAAATACCACTGCCCCATCCAATCCCTTGCCCGTGATTGATCTGAACATCACTTACGATGATCGTCTCAATGCTATCCAAGTAAAGCTTCCTTCTTACATCGCCCCTGGTGATTATAATGTAACCTTCACCACCGACATCAACGACACTCTTGGTAATGAGTTATCTCAAAGCAAGAGCCAGACTTATGTAGGACCTTCCGAAATTCACGGTTCAATTTGGTTTGATGCCAACCATGACCGTGCACAGAGTTCTACAGAATCTCTCTTATCTGGTTGGACTGTTTTTCTAGATCTTGATTACAACGGGGAACTTTCAGATGCAGAACCCAATGTGGTCACAGGAGATGACGGCAACTATTCCTTCGTAGATCTCCTCCCAGGTCCCTATTCTATTAGCGAAATTCTTCCTTACAAATGGGTACAAACCTATCCGCAAAGCAATCCTGAGGACGAAATGGCACCAACAAGAGGCTTTTCCCTTGGTGGTACTTTGTATCAACCCTCGTGGACTGATTATGCCGGGAACCACCTCATCAATCCCCAAGGGCAACACTTTTCAATTATCGAACCAGCCGACCAACCCTACTTGAGTGAGGAGGGTATACGATCTCTCATAATCAAACAATATGGACCAAACGGAATCAATTCGGGCGAAATTTCTATTTTTGAAGGTGGAAGTGCTTTAAATACTCTGTTGGCTTTATCCAACGGAGCAAAGGAACCGATCCTTCATTTATCCACCCGCAACTCGGACAAGTCTTTCTTCACCAATAATTTCTCTGAAGAAATGCCTTTAGAACCAACTACGGATATTATTTTTAAAATGGGCGACATGGAAAGAAATCAGACGCACTTATTGCCATTGGCTTATTTGTTAGATCAAAACCTTGAGCCCATTGCCGAGTATGGCATCCATGATAACGCCAGCAACCTGCATGAGCACTTGATCACCAAGGTATCGCCAAGTGGTAAACTATTGGTCGTCGGCCTTCTCGATGGAGATCTTTCGATTGGTGATCAAAATGTCAGCGAAACACTTGATGGAACACGCTCCCTCTTCATTACCCGCACCACACAAGATTTTGGTACTGAGTTTGCCCAGACTTTTTCTCTTCAAAGTAGTGCGTACTCAAATTCTCAATATGCAAAATTGGATGTACATTTCTTGGATGACGACCGCTTTATTGTAACCCACTCACGAGGCTTTACTGAACAGTTCAGTGATGTTTTCTACTACCTTTTCTCAAGCAGCGGGGATTTGATATACAGCTTTAGTATGCCGGTCGAGAACGATGCTCAAGGAATTGCCAGTCTTTCGGCAAATGGCTTCATCCAAGGCTGGCAAACCTACAAAGATAGTTCTTCAAATCATTACGCCACATTGCTTGATTCCAACGAAACCGATGTTTTCATACATAGCCCTCATTCAATCCATTGGGATTTGCACTCAGGTGCAGGATTTACTTTCAACGAAAACAACCAAGACTATCTGTTCTATGCGTCTACCGCAACTGCGGCACCCACCCAAACTTTCTTGCTCTCGAATACTGGGGTTCTGCCCTTCAACCACGATCACAAATATGCAATTTCACCCTCGGGTGACAGTCTGTGGATTTGGGAAAATGGTCTTATTCGAAACGCCCTCAAGACTCAGGTTCTGGCTCGTTCTGCATCCAGTTCAGACCGTCAAATCTATAATACTGCAGAGCTTTCTTATGAGTACCTGACAAATAAGAGTGTGGGCCACACCAACCTGTATTCAATTATTCAGACTACGCGTAACCGCTTGCCTTCCAGTGTGGCAAACTCATATCCCTTCAATGACCTCTCCTTTATCAATTCATTAACTGGACTGGTAAATAGCTATTACAGATATCATTACGGGTATTTTACAGATGAGGAATTGGAGGATGCCATTTCCGAAGTGCAAAGTGAACTTTCGGTTCCCTACCTTGCTAATTACAACGAAAATGGAAAAATACGTGTAAGTTCCGTCCTAGATTTTATTGCTCACCCGAACCTTGGTTTTGAAATCATTCACTGCAACCCTGTGGAGAACAACAATGGAGCTTGGGTGGTGGGTACACTCTCCGGTGAGCCACAAAACAAAACCATCAAGATTGGAAGTTCAGATGTTGATCTTAGCACCCTTCCTATAACCCTGGCTATTCGTGTCGGTGGAGCCACGACCAACAATCACCTGGTTGAGTTGAAAGAAAAAACAACTCTTCAAGATATAAACTTTGGAAATGCTTTGGAAAAAACTGAAGTAAGAAGCCTGGAGCAATTTGGAGGAACTGAGG
>JAYNZN010000070.1:0-3165 GCA_038103695.1 Opitutales bacterium | reverse complement strand
TCCGCAAACAAGGCGAGGTTGGAGAGGGTTTGTGCCTCGGCACTGCACTTTCTCTTCCCTAGTCCGCGAGCCGTGTCACCGAGGCAATCTGCCAATGCCTGCACAATCACTTCCTGGACAAGGGGTTTGAGGCTAAACAGATGGGAACGGCTGAGAAGTGGGTCGATGATGTAATACCTGGGGTTGTGGGTGGTGGCCCCAATCAGCCGGACTTCCCCGGACTCGATATCAGGCAACAACAAATCCTGCTGAGCCTTATTGAAGCGATGAATCTCATCAACAAACAGATAGCAGTTGTCCGCACCATGATAACGGGCGAGCTTGAGGGTTTCCCGCAGCTCCGCGACATTGGAGGTCACTGCATTGACTTTAAGTAACTTACACTTCCCCTCCTCCGCAACGACAGTGGCGAGGGTGGTCTTGCCCGTACCTGGTGGCCCGGCGAGAATGATATTCCCCACTCGGTTCTCGCGGATCAGTTTGGGCAATAGGCACGCATCTCCCAAGAGGTGTTGCTGGCCCAGGACCTGACTGAGGGACTGCGGACGCATCCGCTCGGCCAATGGCCGCCGGGATAAAGTCTTACTTCCTGGCATTTCCAAGGAGAACAGGGCTTCCTCATCTTTTGTATTTTCCATCAAACTTATTCGGATGTTGAATATTTCATGAAGACTCGATCACCGGGCAAAGGTGCATCTTTGCCAGTATGTATTCATTTACTCTCTGTAGATCCGCCAGGGTGTTCACTCTTCCCACTTCCCACCGAAGAGGCAATCCAAACATCAAGCTCTTCCTGGGCTAACCAACCATAAGCCTTTCGCAAGGCATAGAGCAGACCAAGGGGAAGAAGAATGGCCAGTAAGATAATTTTCTCAATTACCAGGACAAACAGGGAGGTCAGGCATTCCATAATTTCTGAAAAATTTGATTTTAAATAAAACAGAGCCTCTTTGAGGGAAAGAATTCTTTCTTTCATCCACTCCGCGTAATGAGCGACCTGACTTCCAATTTGCCTAAAGATTTGGGGTAACAAAGAAAGGGGGTCATCACCGCTTGAGAGATTACTGAGCTCAGGAGCTTCCGTTTCAAATTCAGCCAGTGCAACTTCTCGAATTTCATTAAGCTTTGCCGACTGCTCATCAATTCTTGGATCAAAATATTGATCATTCAGAAGAGTTCCCAAAAAACATAGAACTGGAGTGGCGGCTCGCAACAAAAGTAAAAGAATGGCAACCCGACCAAACAACCTGGCAAACCTTGTTGCTTTGCCAACGAGCAGAAACCCGAAAAACAAACATAAGGAAAAGTAGAACGGAAAAACACCATATTGATTGATTATCCCAAGGACGATTCGCTGGGCACCCAGCAGAGCCATCGAACTGACACATGCCTCGGAAAGCCTCTCAACTGCATCGTTAATGGGATCGAGCACCTGGCCTGCTTCATACTCTAACCCAACCCCCCACGGACTTATGCTTATGCTCGACTCCTGAAGTGATGACACCCCCCCGTTGATCACTCGACAGGTAGCATAGGTGGAAGTCGAAAGCACAATGCTTTCATTCAAATATTGCTTGGCATAAGTCTGATTGGCGGGTGCAATCCAGCAATAATCAACGACTGCCACCACCGCGAGTAAACCGATTACCCAACCCAATTTTGCATTCAGCCTATCCATGAGATGTATTGAAATCTTCGATATTCAACTTGGCAACCTTGCTCTGCTCCCCAGAGACAGCATTTCATCATTCAGAGGTCCAGCCAGCCAAGAGAAACCAAAAACCTTTCCATCTCCGCGACTGTCTTTGCGTACCCATCTCCAGGTTTACCCTGATTAAAAAATCCGTGCTTTTGCCCAGGATAAATAAACAGCTCAGACCGGATTCCTAGCTTAACCATTTCGTCCCGGAAATTTTCAGCAGTCGAAACAGGAATTAAATGATCCCGGTCTCCGAGGAAAACAACGGTCGGTGGCATACCTTGGGAAAGGTTATGCATGGGCGAAATTTCCCGATATCTATCTTTCACTTTTCCATAACCAAACCCACCTGGCCCGTTATCATACACAGGATTAAATAAAACAAGGGCATCGGGTCGACAGGAGATAGACAGATCATCACCTGGAGCATCCAAGCCAGATACGGTCGCCACTGCGGCGGCCACATGCCCCCCTGCCGAACCCCCTCCGGCACCAATCCGATTGGGATCAACCCCAAGCTTATCGGCATGGGCCCGCACCCAACGAAAGGCAGACTTGCCATCTTCCACACAATCAAATGGGGTAGCTCCCTGTCTCGACTTCACCCGGTATTCTGCTGAGATTGCCACCATACCCAGCTTGGCGAGGTGCTGGCATTGCGGGTAAAATTGCTTGGGCGTCCCCCCCACCCATCCTCCGCCAAAGAAGAAGACGATGGCTGGTTTTTTATGCCTCTCGGACTCATGATTAACCGGAGTAAAAATATGCAGGTTTAATTCATGGCCTTGTACTTTCTTGTAAACTTGAATGTCGGCACTTTGGGCTCCCAAATGGGAACAAAGACATAGTGCAAGGCAGGGAAAAAATACTTTCATAAAAGGAGAAACCTTAGCGAGTTTTGATTGTTCCTGGAATGTATTTTGGGTTTCTCCTAGAGGGAACAGGAGACTGGGTCTGCTTACGCCAGGCATACATATTATGTTTGAGTACCTTCAGCTTTTTTGGCTTTTCATGGGCGAGGTTTTTGGTTTCGCCAGGATCGTTTTCCAGATCAAATAAAAGAAGGGCACCATCCTCAAAATATTCGTGCAGCTTCCACTTCCCATTTCTCAAGACCGTACCGGGACGCGTACGAAACTTGGCATCCCGGGACTGGTCTTCCTCCCCGGCATAATTTTGCAGATAAATGGGAAAATGCCAGTAAAGAGTACGGTCTTTAGGGAACGATCCCTTACCCGTGAGCAAAGGAAGTATACTCTTTCCATCCAGCACCTTGCCCGTCGATGGACTCGCCCCAATCGCATCCAGAAAAGTGGGGTAAAAATCAAGTCCAGTCACAGGCACCGAGCAAGTGGAACCGGCTGCCACTACTCCAGGCCAGCGTACTGTTATCGGCACACGGATTCCGCCCTCATAATAAGAACCTTTCCCTGCCCGCCACGGGTCCTGTTTCGATAATTTTCGGA
>JAYNZN010000069.1:0-3240 GCA_038103695.1 Opitutales bacterium | reverse complement strand
AATCAGGATTCCGCAATCGTCACGATCAAAGGTGTTATGCCTACCTCTAATGGGTGTGCTATTTTTTTGGGCAACGAGGAAAAGACGTTTGTGATCTATGTTGATCCAGCTATCGGTAATGCGATCAATATGACTATCAATAAGGTTAAAAAAGAGCGCCCTTTAACGCATGATCTTATTGGACTTATCCTCAAGGGGATGGAGTCTAAAATTGAGCGGGTTTTAATCAACGATGTCGATGAAGGCACTTTTTTTGCCCGAATCATTCTACACATGGAGAATGAGCTCGGAAAAAAGATTATAGAATTAGATGCCCGCCCAAGTGATTCTATTGTGCTTGCCCTGCAAATGGATCAACCAATCCATGTTTCCCGTAAGGTGATCGATAATGTCGAGGATATGACTGAAATCCTTGAGCGTATCCTTCGCAAGCAGGATTCTTAGCCTAGAATGAGCCAGGCGTCGCCTACCAGTCCTCTAAAGGTGACGGTTCGAAACTTTTTTCCGAATGAGGGATTTCCGACAGCTCTTGCCCCAATGCAAGATGTTACCGGGCTTCCTTTCATGACTCTAATCTCAAAGTATGATTCTCCTGACCTTTTTTTTACCGAGTACTTCCGCGTGCATGAAAATGCTCGACTCGATCCGGACATTCTTTCCTCAATTACAAAAAATCCCTCGGGTAAACCGGTCTTTGCTCAGTTAATTGGAGAAGATCTGGAGCATGTCGCCCGTTTCGCCAGAGAACTTCAAGAATATCCAGTTGCTGGTATTGATTTAAACCTTGGTTGCCCTGCTCCCAGAGTATATCGAAAAAATGTGGGAGGTGGACTCCTTCGGATGCCTCATAAAATTGACCAGATATTGAAAGTTTTGAGGGATGCCTGTGACTGCCCTTTGACGGTGAAGACTAGAATAGGCTTCGAAGATGGTCAGAACTTCTCTCAGATTTTAGATATTTTTGCAGCCAATCAGATTGATCTTCTCAGTCTCCATGCACGCACGGTGAAGGGAGGGTATCGTTCTTTGCCTGACTATTCATATGTAGATCAGGCGGTGGCTCGTTTACCTTGTCCAGTCTTACTCAATGGAGAAGTAAACACAGCAGAAGCTGCTTCTTCACTAATCAAGCAAACAGGGGCTGATGGCGTAATGATCGGTCGCAGTGCAATTCGTAATCCTTGGATTTTTAAACAAATCAGACAGATCAATTCCGGAAAACCTATCTTTCATCCCACATTGGAGAATCTATACGACTATATCCAAAAGCTATATATTATATTTTATAAAGATGAAATTCCTGAGATCAAACAAGTTGCCCGTTTGAAGAAGTTTCTTAATTTTATAGGATTGTCGGTGGATAGAGAAGGGCAGTTTCTTTTCCGGTCAAGAAGAGTCAAAAGTTGGCTCGAATTGGATCAACTTTGTCAGGAATTTTTGTTACACGATGGTAGAGCCAGTCAATTTTTAAATCTGCATCCTTTCGAAGGTTTGGTTGCCCGTCCTAGTTCAGAGGCATCTACCTGTATCGGTTAGAGTTCTTTATGTTTTTTACACAAAGACTAAGTACATTGATGTGGCTCAAAGAGTGGGGGTTTCCTTGGATTTCCAGTATCCTGACTTATGGAATGCTTTGGTTAAGCCACGCCCCACGCCAAAGCCCTGAAGCAGCCTACATTTTTTTATTACCTGTCTTAATATGGTTTCATTTTCGACCTGATTTCCGAAAGGTACTAATATGTTTGATTCTGAGTGGTTGGGGCTACCAAATAGCAATGATTGGCTGGATGAGACATGTTTCCCTAGGGGGGATGTTTACGGCCACCTTACTCCTTTCCTGTTATTTTAGTGTTTGGTTTATCATTGCCCGAATTTTGCAGCCTTGGTTCTCGCAGGGTGGTCTTAAGGCAAGACTATTGGTTCTTATTGGACTGTCCTCTCTTTGGGTTGCCGTAGAATGGGCGAGAACATTGTTTACCCTAGGATTTCCTTGGTGTCCACTACCGGCCACCCAGTGGGAGAGACCCGTCCTGCTTCAGATTAGTTCATACGCAGGAGGGTGGGCAGTTTCATTTTTTCTCGTCTTTTTTAATTTATGCGTCGGTTCTTACCTGCATCACCTGCTTGTCCGGAGAAGGGAAGCGACAGGTTTTTTAAGCCGGTCAATCTGCCCTGAGCTTTACCTCGGTATTTTTTTACTTTTCCTCGTTGTTTATCCATTTTTTTCGAAATTCAATACTCAAGGGGATATTCCGGCCAAGACTTTACGAATTGGGATTTGCCAACCTTACTTGCAGGATAAATGGATAGAGGGAAGGGCAGTTCAGCATAAGCAAACCCTCAAGCAACAGACTGAATTTCTTTCTATTCTTAAACCCGATATCATTCTTTGGCCAGAGGCCTCAACTCCGTATCCGCTGAACCTCGATTGTTTATGGGTCGAGGCGTTGGCTAAAAAGACAGACACCCCGATACTTGCGGGTACAGTTATCCGCGAGGAGGATCTTAGTTACAACACAATCACTTACATTGATCCCGAGGAGGGAATGCAACCTGTGTGGTACGCAAAGCAAGTTTTGGTTCCCTTCGGTGAGTACATTCCCTGGCCTTTCTCTCTAATTCCTGGCCTTGAGAAGATGGTCGGTCCAGTGGGTAATTTTTCTGCGGGTGATCATCCAGTACTTTTTGATATCCCGATTCGTGAGGGTAATCAAACCAGTTATGTTCGCGCTGGCTTCTTGATCTGCTACGAAGATATTTTTCCATCCATTGCCAGGAGTACGGCTGAGCTGAATGCTGATTTGCTAATTGTTTCAACCAATGATGCATGGTTTGCGGAGGAGGGATGCGCTGAGCAGCATGCGGCGCATTCGGTATTGAGGGCAGTAGAAAATAATGTGCCAATCGTAAGATGTGGCAACGCCGGATGGTCAGGCTGGATTGATGCCAATGGAAGAATACGGGAGGTTTTAAAAAATGAAAAAGACAGTATCTATTTTGAAGGTGCGTCCGTAATTGAGATTGAAGTGCCAGTTGTTCCTTTCAAGTCCCACAATTCACTCGGTGATCAATTCGCTTATCTATGTTTGGTCATATTTGCATCTATATTTGGTTATTATTTATTCCGAGTCCGAAAAACTCTTCAGCATTCTTAGAGTATTATAAATCCGTCTTTTCATGGAGCATACTAATAACTTTGCCTTGCCATTTATCGGGCAAATCTCATGAGTATTTCTTCGC
>JAYNZN010000068.1:0-3303 GCA_038103695.1 Opitutales bacterium | reverse complement strand
AAGCTACCCAAGGGCACGACCCATTACTTCTTCAATTTAATTGATGAAAACAATTTCCTCGTATCCTATCCGGAACCGGTCGATATGCTTACTGCCGGTGCCCGCAAGCCCAAGGGAGCATATTCTTGGGAAGCGTTAGAGGTGAAGTAGGAAGCGAACGAAAACAGGCAAGGTTTTGGAAAACAAAAACGCCGCTTTGTGGGCGGCGTATTTGAAACAAACTAAACTGAAACAAACTTTGAAAGTCATAAGGTAAGACGAGGGAGGTCATGGTTTTGTTCAAAAAAAATTATTTTATTTTATTTCCCACCGATAAATCGCCTGCGAGCAGGTCTTTTCTCCTTGAGTAAGGTGGGTAAACAAGTTTGGTCTTTCCTTATGCGATTGCTCGGAAAACTCTTATTTCTTTCCCTCATTGTATCCCCCTTTTTACTGGTCGGTGAAGATGTGAGCCGGCCCAATATCGTCTTTATATTGGGAGACGATCAACATTGGTCTGATTATGGTTTTATGGGGAGTAAGGAAATCAATACGCCTCACCTGGATGCATTGGCTCATCGCAGCCTTTCCTTTCAGCGTGGCTATGTGGCCGCTCCTATTTGTCGCCCATCCTTGGCATCGATGGCCACCGGTCTGTTTCCCCATCAGCACGGCATTACCGGTAATGATGTCTATAAAAATGAAGATCGGGCAAAACGGGATATTCCCTTTCGCGAGGCATTTCACCAGAAACCCTCCTTTATTAAGGAATTGGTAAAGCTCGGGTATTTGGCACACCAGTCCGGTAAATGGTGGGAGGGTTCCTACCAGGATGGTGGCTTTACCCATGGGATGACCCATGGGGATCCCCAGCGGGGAGGGCGCCACGGAGATGTGGGCCTTAAGATTGGGCGGAATGGGTTAAAGCCAATCACAGATTTTGTGGCACATGCCCAAAAGGAGAAGAAGCCGTTCTTGTTGTGGTATGCTCCTTTTCTCCCGCATACTCCCCATAATCCGCCCGAGCGATTACTTAAGAAATATCGAAAAGAGGGTAGGCCGATGGATCAGGCAAAGTATTTTGCGATGTGCGAATGGTTTGATGAGACCTGTGGAAACCTGCTCGGTTTTTTGGATAAGCAAGGAATGACAGATAATACCCTGATTGTGTTTACCTGTGATAATGGATGGAGCACCCCGAGTTCGAATAAGGATGATCCGAACCAAAAGCTCTGGCGTTCCTATGCCCAGCGTACCAAGGGATCCCCCTATGAAGGTGGTATCCGGAACCCTGTTCTTCTCTCCTGGCCAGCCAAAGTAAAGGCTGAAAATTCTCCAGACCTTGCCCACTCGGTCGATTTGTTTCCCACCATCATTACCGCGGCAGGGGGAAAGCCACCTGCAGGATTACCCGGTATTGATCTTCTTGATGCCAATACCCGTTCCGTGAGGAAAGCGGTTTATGGCGTAACGCATGCCACCCACAATATGACCCTCGGTCACCCCAATGATACCCTCCAGTATGTTTGGTGCATTAGAGGAAACTGGAAACTCATCAAGCGATTTCGTGGGAAAGATGTTTCTCAGTACAAGGCCTTACACCAGTGGGATCAGGATCCTTTTCATCTTTATCATTTAAAGAATGATCCGGAAGAAAAAGAAGACCTTGTACAAAAGCACCCGGAAATTGTTCAGGAGATGAATGCACAAATCTCTCAATGGTTGATCGACACAAAAGGGTAGACTCAGTGGAAAACCTTGATTCTCTGAAATTCCTCGTAAAAGCTTGAGTGTATTCCCATGAAGTTATTTTTCCATTCCTCTCGTTTTTCCAAACTCTTGAGTATTCTCGCTCTCTTTGCCCACACCTTGGATGGGGACTGGCGGCCCAGTGAATCCTCGGCTTTTTTTACTGTAAAACCAAACCGGGTGGTTGGTAGTTCTTTTTTTGAGGAAACTCTCGGCACTTACAAGCTACTGGCCTTTGGTTATTCCAGCATTGTGAATGATTTCCACGCGAATGCCTTTCAGCAAGACATGGGGTTCACTCCGGAAAATCTATCCGAGGCCACCCTTGTTTTCCATAGAATGATGGAAACCTTGTATTTACTGGAAACAAATCGATCTGTATCTCAATTCCAAGGTGGGGTGCCGGCCACGGTGATCTTCAAAATCGACAAGGAGGTCGCTCCTGAGGTTTTATTGCAAAGGTTTCAAAAATGGGCATCCGGGCCAAGGTATTCTGCTCAAAAAATCAAACAGCTTAAGGAATCGCCCCCCCCTGAGTTTACCGCTGATCAACTGGCTGAAATGAGTTCAAGTCCAAGAATTCCCAAAGAAGTGTACTCTGGTATGGAAAAAGCCCGGGAGCTTGCCGGGGCCAAAATTTTCACGATTCCACACTCAATGAAAGATACCCAAATGAAAGCGTGGGACTTGGTTGTGGGAGTCCGAGCAGACCAGGGGAACACCACCATTGCCGCTGGATTGCGAGACGAGGTGGGATCTTATTTCTCTCACGCTTCCTCAAACTCCCTGCAGGCATCTCCTTCCTCTGACCCAATCGCGACCTTTGAGATCCCATTGAGCGCTGCTCTTTTGGAGAAGATGGGAACCAATAATCTTTCCGATCCCAATGGCCCATTGGGACCCCTCGCGGTTGGGCTTGGTGAACCGATACAAAAGATCCGTAAGGTTTCAGGAACAGCTCAATTTTCTGGTCCCCGTGTTCATCTCGATATGATTGTTGATTTTGCAGACTCTCAATCAGCACAATCCCTATGGAGTGTGGCCCAGGCATCACTGGGAATGTCTCAGTTAAGTGCCATGCGAAAGCAATTACAAAACCCTCAGCTTAAACCCATGATTTCGATGGATTTTATGCAGAGGATTAAATTGCAGCACAAAGGTACTCAGGTCGTGGTTCATGTGGAAGCCCTTCCTGTTGACCTTTTTCCCTGGGCTGTGCCTAGGTAGAAACTTTCCCTATCTACGATGGCACAGGGTTTTCCTGGCAATACAGGGCATAGGATTTAATTTTTTCCCGTACTCCCGTGAGGCCGTTTCTTCGGTTGGGGGATAAATGCTGAGTAATGCCCACTTCCGATAAAAAATTCGGTTCCATTTGGATGATATCCTGTGGGGTTTCCCCGCTGTATAGTTCACAAAGCAGGGTGGCTGTACCCTTGGTGATCGAGGCATCTGAATCTGCCTGGAAGAAACATTTTCCCTCCTCAAACTTTGGAAATACCCAAAGCTGGGAAATACATCCCTTGATGAGAAAGGTTTCAATTTTATATTCCTCTTCCAGTCCCGGTGCATCCT
>JAYNZN010000038.1:0-18761 GCA_038103695.1 Opitutales bacterium | reverse complement strand
TTCGATAATCCAAACCAGAAGTATTGAACAACTTTTTTACATTCCCGCCATGGTGATATAATAATTGTTCCAATTCTTCTTTCTGCGGAGGGCATTTGCGAATTGCTATTCTCTCATAATCGATTCCATTTGCATCCATCCACTTTCGAGCATTTACACAAGTTGAACATTTTTCATATTCGTAAAATTTGAATTTCATTGTTTATAGAGTAGAAATCATATGTTGTTTTTCAACCATATCACCCTTTGTACCCCCTACATGAAGTCATCAATGCATCGGTCATCAATTCTTTTTCTTAGCTTATTTGCATTGGCATCATGTAATGCCACCGACCCAGTCAAGCAGCCCTCCTCTCAACCGCAACAACCCTCCATGCAAGTCCTGCAAAAAACTCTAGATAACGGCTTGACCGTTTACCTCAGTCCAAACTCCGAAGAGCCTCGTTTCTACGCGGAAATTGTAACCCGAGCAGGTAGCAAACACGACCCGGTAACTAATACAGGCCTCGCTCATTACTTGGAGCATCTTCTTTTTAAAGGTACCCAATTTTTTGGCACTGAGGACTATACTTCAGAATACCCCTTACTTAAAAAGATTAGTGATCTTTATGAAAAAAGAGCCGCTGAATCGAACGAGTCTACAAGACAGAAAATTTACGAGGAGATAAACGTATTATCAACCGAGGCATCGCGGTTGGCTATCCCGAATGAAATGGACCGGGTTTACAGTGATATGGGAGCAAAAGGCCTAAATGCTCATACTTGGCACGAAGAGACCGTATATAAAATTGATCTCCCAGCAAATCGACTTGAACATTGGGCTAAAATCGAAAGTGAGCGTTTCGCAAATCCTGTGTTTAGACTTTTCCACACTGAACTCGAAACGGTTTATGAAGAAAAGAACCGTGCTATTGATAACAAACATCGTCTTATTAATCGAGCCGTTAATGATTTACTTTTCAAGGTACACCCATACGGACAACAATCAACTCTTGGAACAGTAGAACATCTAAAAAACCCATCCATTTATGCCATTGAATCCTTCTATGCTAAACATTACATCCCTCAGAATATGGCAATCTGTCTATCCGGAGATTTAGAACCAGAGGCTACATTTGAAATAATTAATCAATACTTCGGCAAATGGAAACAATCTGAAGTTCTTAGAGAAGAACCTAAATGGAATGAACAACCCCTATCTGGACGTGAATTTGTGCAGGTCGAGTATCTGGGCGAGGAGCAAGTCATTCTTGCTTTCCGAACGGCACCAAGACACCACAAGGATTATGCGATACTACGTTTAATCGATATGATATTAGATAATTCTGTGGCTGGACTTATTAATCTAAATCTAGTTGATAAACAAAATGTGCGCTCGGCGGGCTGTTATCCTCAAAATTTGAATGATTATGGGGCTCACTACCTTTATGGCATTCCTAAGGATGGACAGTCATTAAATGAGGTAGAAGATTTACTATTAGAGCAGATCGATCTAGTGAAAGCAGGTGCTTTTGAAGACTGGGTCATCGAAGCTGTAATCAACGATTTTAAAAAGCGTCAAAAAGAAAATTATGAGAAAAATGAAAGAAGGGTTGAACTTTTAAGAGACACCTTTCTAGCCTTTGTTGACTGGAATGTGACATTAAATGAAATTCCTGATATGGAAAAGGTGACCAAAGCTGACATTATCCGAATTGCCAATAAATACTATGGTAAAGACTATGTTGTTGGCTTTCGTATTGACCGTCAACATGACCTACCTTCAATCGAAAAGCCTCCGATTGACCCGCTCGAGATTGACCCAAATAAGTCATCAGCATTTATGCGAGAAGTTGAATCACTCGGATTCGATCCTCTGAAGCCAAAGTTCCTTTCTCCTGATCAGGACTTCACCATTCGAGCAATCACCCCCGGTGTAAAGTTAATCCACTGCTACAATCCGCTAAACGACCTTTTCAACCTCGAAGTCAGAATGGATTTTGGTTTTGATCATGAGCCGAAACTATCTTTTGCCAAGCGCATGCTTGATCGAGCAGGTGCGGGCGAAATTGAATCTGATGCTCTCAAAATTGAGTGGTACAAATTAGGCACAGATTTTGGCTTCGGCATTCAGGAGCATTTCTCAAATTTTTTCATTAA
Organism: Opitutales bacterium; assembly: GCA_038103695.1. Taxonomy (GTDB): domain Bacteria; phylum Verrucomicrobiota; class Verrucomicrobiia; order Opitutales; family Seribacteraceae; genus Chordibacter. The sequence continues at coordinate 16,622 of JAYNZN010000038.1, read as the reverse complement.
TGGACTCGATGAAAACTTTGAGGAATCCTTAGACCTTACTGGAATCCACCTACTGGATCCTAAAACTTTAGATAGTGTTTGGGCACAAACTAAAGACATAATTCTCTCCGAGCGTGATGATGAGACAAAAGACCCTAATTCACTGACGCATGCACTCGCTCACTTTCACCGATACGGAGACAAATCTCGCTACCTCAAACGCTCCTCGGATAATGAATTAATGGCATCTTCTACTGTTGAGCTCAAAAAAATACTCAAAAAAGCCATCTTTGCTCCCCGTTCGATTCTTTATTTTGGGCCGAAATCTCCTGACCAAGTTGAAAACCTAATCCGTAAGTCTTTTCTTGGTAAAGCACCGGAGACAACCTCGAATGACAACACACCTGACCGTTCAATTGACCCTCAAAAAAACCAAGTTTATTTCCTCCATAAAGAAATGGCTCAGGCACAGGTTCGTTTGGAATTCTCATCAGGTTTACTTGATGAAAACCTCACACCTTCAGTTCAACTTTTTAATGAATACTTTGGCGGAGGTATGGCTGGACTTGTTTTTCAGGAACTGCGTGAGGCAAGGGCTTTGGCTTACTCAGCTTGGGCTCGTTTTTTTACTCCTTCCAGACCTAACGAAGAAAATATTTTAGTTGGTTCAATAGGTTGCCAAGCAGATAAAACAATCGATGCGGTTCATGCTTTCATTGATCTGTTAAAAAAAATGCCCATTAGTGAAACCCGTTGGTCTTCAGCTCAAACATCCTTGCTAAGTACCTATCGGACAAACCCCATCCATTCCCGTGCGATTCCAGGATTCGTTTATGATGTCAATGCCCTCGGTTTAGATTTGGATCCGAGAAAAAGTAGATACAAAGCTCTTCAGAATTCTAAGATTGAGAATTTTACAGACTTTTACCAAGAAAAGGTACAGTCCCGTCCAATCTTGTTTTCTATCGTAGGAGATTCTAACAGAATCAATATAAACGATTTGGCAAAACTCGGGAAAGTGACTGAAATCAAACCTGAACAACTCTTCAGGCGCTAGGAGGCTTTTCCTGGGCTCCCCTAGTGCTGTCAGGCATACCATCAGATAGTGGTGTGATTGGGCTAACTTCTTCTTCGCGACCCAGGAAAGTATTTTCACTTTCCGAATTTTTCTTTATTTGTTCAGAAAGCCCGATCTCTCTTTTATCAGATTGACTTGTTGCATCTAAAATAACTTCAGAGTCCGGAAGATCCATCACATTACGAAAAAAATTAAAAACTTTTAAGCTTTCTGACTGCCTTTCCTCAGAATTATTCAGTCTCAAAGAAAGTTGTTGGGTTCTTCCATTTTGTAATTCTGTCATCGTACAGCTACAACCCGACTTTTGATTAGAGCCCGGAAACTCGATCACATCAATTCTTCCCATTGGAGAAAATTCGCTTTGATCTTTGGAAGTCTCCATGTACAGGGACACTCTCCGTTTTTCAAAATTAAACATCCTCAAACATTTTACCTCGTGAGACTTCGTTTGCTTAAGCATAGACTCCATTCCTTGGCGCAATCTATCGATAATCTGAACAGCACGATTCATATCTCCCATATTCGTAAAAACTCCATGTTTTTAGCAACAGAAATTTGACTTATCACAAAGGTCTCCAGGAATTACTCATGTCTAGTTAAAATAATTGTAAAATCGAGTCTTCCGTAAACATTATATCGGAATTGACGGTTTCTATTCTCATATGTATTTTGAGTGCTTGCTTGCGGGTCGGTAGCTCAATCGGTAGAGCAGTGGCCTTTTAAGCCATTGGTTCCGGGTTCGAGTCCCGGCCGGCCTACCAAGCGGAACATTTCCCACCCCAAGCAAAAACTACTGATCACTCAAATATTTTGATGTAAGTTTTTTCACCGTTTGCCAGTCGATCTTTCCACTTCCCAAGGTGGGAATTACCGAAACAGTTAGAAATTGTTTAGGGATCCATAAATTGGGTAGACCTATCTGTTTGAGTTTCTGCTTAATTTCTTCAGCATTGATTTCAAAAGTACTAAGAACAATCATTCGCTCCCCTTTTTGTTCATCTCGGACTGCAGAGACAACAAGCTTAACCTCTTGATCTGATGTCATGTCTAATGCGTTCATAATCTCATCCTCTATTTTAGAGTGAGGAACCATTTCTCCACCTATCTTGGAGAACCTTGATACCCTACCCTCAATCCAAAGAAAACCATCACGATCAACTCGACCCAAGTCACCAGTATGAAACCAACCATCTGGAGTGATAGTCTTATTGGATAAATCGGTATCCTCCCAATATCCGTTAAAAATATTTGGCCCCCTGAAACAAAGAATTCCACCACGATCAGAATCTGTGATTTGACCATTTTCTGGGTCAAGAGTACGACATTCAATTCCACCAAGTAAACGCCCCACAGATCCTTTTCTTTTTTGATTTCCAGGAAGATTAAATGAAACTGCAGGAGAAGTTTCTGTAAGCCCATATCCCTCAAGATATTCGCAATCACCGAAATCTTCCCACTGCTTACATAATGCACCAGGACTTTTTTCTGCTCCAGATACAACATATTTGACGCTTAGAAGATCATTCTTTTGGGCTGTTTTCAAATATCCTCGCAAAAAAGTGGGAGTGCCTAGTAAAACTTCAACTTTCTCCTCTCTAATTGCCCTAATACTTGATTTACTATCTAAAGGATTGGGTGTGCATACGAGTACTAGGCCACGCAAGGTCGAAAAAATCATACCCACAGAAAGACCAAAACTGTGAAATAAAGGGAGGTTAAGTAAAACTCTCGTTTTTTCCTCAAATAATTGTAAAGCAAACATTTGTTTACAATTGGCTAATATATTTGAGTGACTTAATGGGACTCCTTTAGGTTTCCCCGCACTGCCACTAGTAAAAAGAAGGAGGGCAGTTTCCGTATTTCCATTAGTGGAAATATTGAAGTGGGATCGTACTCTCTTGGGCATGATCAAAACCGTTGTGTAGATCAATAAAACCAACCATCGTTTTGCCCGAAGTTTTTTTAAGATTTCATCAATCAATATGCATTGATTAGTCCAGGGAAATTCCGGGACCTTTTTTTTCATTTTCGAAGCGGTAATTAATGTTTGTAAACCAATACGCTCAATAATCTCCTGATTAATTTCTCTCCCTAATGTAAAATTAAGATTAACTGGTACTCGCCCGCTGAGGAGTAATGAAAGGTTCGCCAGAATCCCCCCGAAACCAGGCGGCAGAATCACTCCAACCAGTTTTTCTGATTCAAGCCTTTTATTTAAATAAGAACAAAAGAGTAGGGAAAGGCTCAGGGTTACACCTCTACTGAACTTCATTTTGGGGTTGAGACCATAATCGCAAATAAATTCCTGAAATGGTTTTTTTCTCAGAGAATCAAAAAGGGCACTTCCTAAATGATGATGTTGTGAAATAGACACAAGAAAACCCTAGGACAAATGAATTGGAATTGCCAACCAGATTGAGGATGAGATGTAGTTTCTTATCGAGGAAAGGGCTTGGTAACTATCCCTTGCACCCTTCTGCTCGAAGTACTATTTATAGATAAGCATCAATTTTTTTATAAATATGGGAGAGAATAATATTTTGATTTACGATACTACCCTTAGGGATGGTTCTCAGGCCGAGGGTGTATCGTTCACGGTCGCATCCAAGCTCAGGGTTGCACAAAAGCTGGATCAGTTTGGTGTCGATTACATTGAGGGCGGATGGCCAGGGAGCAATCCTCGAGATATGGCTTTTTTTGAACAAGCTGTAGACTTACCCCTCTCCCATGCTAAGATTGCTGCATTTGGTTCTACCCGCAGGGCCAAAACCCCAGTGGAAGAGGATGCTCAGGTTAAGTTGCTCCTGGATGCAAACACTCCAGTTGTTACCATTTTTGGGAAATCTTGGCTTTTGCATGTGACTGATGTGTTGAGGACGACTCCAGAAGAAAACCTGAAAATGATTGAGGACACGGTACGGTTCCTTAAAGAGATGGGTAAAGAAGTAGTATATGATGCGGAACATTTTTTTGATGGCTTTCAGGACAACCGGGAATACGCCCTTTCAACCCTAGAGGCAGCAGCACGTGGAGGTGCAGATTTTCTTACACTTTGTGAAACAAATGGTGGTCAGTTAGTCACGCCATTTCATCATGCAACCAAAACCGTGGTGGACCATTTACCTAATTCCAAAATTGGTGTTCATTGTCACAATGATGCTGGAGTGGGAGTTGCGGTTAGTCTGACTGGGGTGGAAGCCGGGGCCGTAATGATTCAGGGCACAATGAATGGTTACGGTGAAAGAAATGGAAATGCCAACCTGACCACCATTATTCCCAACTTAGAGCTGAAAATGGACAGGATCACCCGCTGTGGCAAAAACCTATCCAAGCTTAGAGATCTATCCTTATTCATTGACGACTCCACCAACCTACGACCAGATATTCGGGCTCCCTATGTGGGTGCTGCGTCCTTTGCCCACAAGGGAGGCGTACATGCTGATGCGGCTTCGAAATCAACGCGGAGCTATGAACATATTGACCCTGCCACTGTAGGCAACCGAACCCGTGTACTTGTTTCAGACATGTCCGGGCGAAGCAGCATCATGCTTAAAGCTAAGGAAATGGGTATGGAAGTGGATGGAAGATCTCCTGAAATGAAATCCTTTTTGGAGGAATTGAAAGCACTCGAATTTCGAGGATATGAATTCGAATCTGCTGATGCTTCTTTCGATCTTCTACTGCGTCGCTTTCTGCGGGGAGAAAGCTTGGCATTTGATATTCTAAAATACCATGTAGGTGTTGAAGGGATCAACCAAGGCGACAATGTAACATCGGAGGCAACGGTTAAGCTTAAGATTAAAGAGAAGATCCATCATGTTGTTGCCGAAGGCAATGGGCCGGTCTCAGCTCTTGATCACGCACTCAGAAAAGCCTTGGTGAAAGATTACCCTTACATTGCTGAAGTCAAATTGGTTGACTTCAAAGTTCGAATTCTTGAAAGCAACCAAGGTACCAACGCTATCACCCGTGTACATGTGGAGTCTACCGATGGAGAGTCTACCTGGGGCACCGTTGGTGTAAGTGACAATGTCATAACTGCAAGTTGGGAAGCCCTGCTTGATTCAGTAACTTACAAAATTCTCCTTGAATCAGATTCTACATCATAGGCAACTACCCGAGGTCCGTTTGGCTGCCATACAGACCAGTTTGTACTTCGAAACCATATTTCTGTAGGAATACCCAAGTTGGCAGCTAAATGCCCGGGTCCAGAATCGTTTCCAAGGTACTGAGATGTTCGGGCAAGCAATTGCTTTTTTAGATTTAAAACAGATTCAGGCTGAATAATATTAACTCTTGGGTGCTCACAAATCTCGTTCAATTCAAAGGCTTCTAAAACTTGGGAATCTGCCTCACCAAAAGAGAAGTTCACTTGGCTATCAGGTTTAAGGTCCAACCACTCATAGGCACGGGTAATAAACTTTTCCAATGGTAGATTTTTCGGCGACCCGCCACTTCCTGGATGGATCCATAGGAGATCGCTTTTATGAAAAAAATGATCTCCTAAGATTGGATCTGTTTTATAATTCTCAGGTAAAATCCAGCCTAATTTTTGAGATGCCTGTACAAGAAAACTTTCTCCCGTTATCGGACGCGGGTTAATTCCCACAACTTTACTTGCACCACAATCAAGCATTTCCGTGACCCACTTGTGATCAGTCCAAAAACTTATTATTATTGCGCCTACAATTTTAGGCGGTGGCTGACCGCTCAACTCATCGATCTCCTTTGATTCCAACCAATCCCAATTCTGATCCAGTAACTTAATAAAACAGTTTTTGGCATACAGTCTAACCGCGTGCCCTCGTTCGTGAGCTAGTTTAATCAGTGGGAGGGTTAGAATAAAATCACCCAAACCACCCGCTCGTAAAAAAACGACTTCAGGATTCAATTGAGCACCCTATAATTAAAAGTTGATAATTTAGAAAAAAATTATCTTAAATTTTTTGTTCAATGAAAGAACGAACCTCCCTTGGATCAACATTCACACTATATTTTTGTGGATTACAATTCAACAAGACCTCCAAAGTGGGTGAAGTGGGTCTGGCCAATCCAGCTTCTTCAAAAACCTGAGGGAACTTGGCTGGATGAGCTGTGGCAAGAATCACTGCTTTTTTATCATGAGCAAGATTTTTGAAAGCACAGGCAGTATGAGGATCCACCAAATAGTTATGATCATTCCAGACTTTATTAATTAATTTTGGGATTTCCTCATCAATGGTTGAACAGCTGGAAAACCCTGGGATAGAAAATTTCTCAAATGAATACCTTCCCTCGGAACGGAATCTTTTCATAACCTTCGTTACATGATCTGAATTTGAATCAAGAAAATAAAAGAGTAGACGTTCAAAATTTGACGCTACCTGAATGTCCATCGAGGGAGCTAAGCTTGGCGTTACATGATCTGAGGAATATTTACCTGATTCAAAAAGACGATGCAGAACATCATTCTGATTCGTAGCCACTCGGAAACCACCCATCTTGATCCCCATTTTGGTTAGTAACCAACCCGCAAAAACATTTCCAAAATTGCCTGTTGGCACAATGAATTCAGTACTTTCCCGATCGCAAGGGGCAAGCCTAAGCCAAGCATAAAGATAATAAACTGACTGGGCTAAAATTCTTGCCAAATTGATTGAATTGACAGCGGAAAGACCTATAGATTCTCGAAAAGAAACATCGCCAAATAAATCCTTAACTGTTTTTTGGGCGTCATCAAAAGTTCCTTCAATCGCGAGTGGAAAAACATTATTAGCTCCTGTACATGTCATCTGCCTTTCCTGCAAAGGAGAAACCTTGCCATTAGGGTAGAGTATAAAAACCTTTACCCCAGACTTACCGAGAAGCCCTGAAATTGCTGCCGCTCCTGTATCCCCTGATGTGGCTCCAAGAATACAAAGTTCTTTTCCTGTTCTTTTGATTTGTAACTCATATAAATTACCCAGTAATTGCAGAGCAAAGTCCTTAAAAGCTAAGGTCGGTCCATGAAAAAGCTCTAAAACATGCAAATTTTCATTCAAGCGAACAAGTGGAGCGATGTCCGGATGAGAGAAACCTGAGTAAGCTGAGTGTATAGCGTCATGAAGATCATTGTCTTTTAAATCCGTAGCAAAATGCTTAAAGAATTCATGACAAAGCTCGGGATATGAGAGAGTAGACCAACACTCTAAATGGACTGAAATATCAGGATAACTTTCGGGAAGATACAAACCTCCATCAGGAGCAAGACCCTGTGAAACCGCTTCGCAAAAACCAACTGATTCTGAACCTCCACGTGTACTGAGGTACTGCATTTCCTCCAAGATCTTACTATTTACCCAAACCAAAAGCCTGATGTGCCACCCGAGTCGCTTCATCTCCGCTCTTCGGTTCCACCGCGACAGAAATTTTAATCTCAGATGTACTAATCATGAGCATATTAATTCCAGCATTGGCAAGAGCATCAAAGAATGTAGCTGCAACACCAGAATGTGAACGCATACCAACTCCTACGACTGAAACTTTAATGATATTAGTACTTTTACCAAGTCTACCACCATTTCCATCAGCAAAATGCTCTTTTAAGGCCTTCTCGGCACGAAATGCATCTTCCGTAGGCACGGTAAATGAAAGATTTGCTAAGCCTTGGCGACCGACATTTTGAATAATCATATCAACCACCACTCCAGCTTCTGCCATCACCTTAAACACCGCAGCCGCTGCTCCAGGACGGTCAGGTAATTCGGTCACACTGATTCTGACTTGATTTTTATCTGTGGCTACGCCGCTAACGAGCATATCCTCCAATGATTTAACTTTCTTTTTAACCATGGTACCTGCTTTTTTAGAAAAACTTGAACGAACTTCGAAAGGAATATTATGCTTTTGAGCAAATTCGACTGCCCGAGTCTGCATGACTTTGGAGCCACTACTAGCAAGCTCGAGCATTTCTTCATAATTGATTTCTAGAATCTTTTTTGCATCTGGAACAATTCGGGGATCTGCAGTGTAAACACCCTCTACATCTGTATAAATTTGACACCCTTTTGCTTTGAGGGATCCAGCTAAAGCGATGGCACTGAGGTCTGAACCGCCCCGTCCAAATGTAGTCATGTCCCCTCGGTCATTTACCCCCTGAAACCCTGCAACTACAACTACATTTCCAGCTCGCAACTGCTTACGCAAGTCTCCCCCAGTAACCTCTCTTATACGAGATTTAGCATGCAAACCTTCTGTTTTAATCCCTACCTGCCAACCCGTTCTGGATACAGCAGATACTCCAATAGCATGCAATGCCATGCAAAGCAGGGCGATCGTCTCTTGCTCTCCGCAGGTCATTAGGACATCGAGCTCGCGTTCGGAGGGACTTTTTTGGATAGCTTTGGCCCGTTCAATCAATTGGTTCGTTACACCTGCCCTGGCTGAAACTACAACTAAAACACCCAAGCCGGAATCAACCATAGACTTGACTCGTTTGGCCACTTTTTTGATTCGATCAACATCGGCAACCGAAGTCCCACCATATTTTTGCACCACCACATTCATTTTAGTCAATAACCATCAGGGTCAAACATTCGAAAAAGAACTGGTTCTTCCATGACACCTGGTAAATCCTCTAATTTCGCTACTGCCTGAGCAACTGAATGCTCATTGGTTTGATGTGTGGTAAGAATTAAACTAGCTGGTTTATTATTCTCGTGTGGAGTCTGCGAAACAGTGGCAAGACTAATTCCTAACTCTGCCATGCAATCAGCGACTTTAGCCAACTGGCCAGGTCGATCATCCACCAATAAGCGCAGATAAAAACGACCATGGATTTCTTCTGGCGAGGCAGGGGAACATAGCGTTGGCGAAACATGAACCAACTTAGGCATCGTTGAAATGCCACGAATATTTTTTACCACATCAACCAAATCAGAAATCACTGAACTTGCGGTGGGGTCCTGCCCTGCTCCCCTACCTGTTAAAACAACCGTACCCACAACCGTGCCATTTAAACAAACTCCATTATGCACCCCATCCGTACGAGCAATGGTCTCCTCTATTGGGATTAAGGCAGGGTGAACTGCGACCGCTACATGATTATTAGTGAAATTTCTTCGAATCACTCCTATGAGTTTGATGCGACACCCTAAGTCTTTCGCTGCTTTTAAATCTTCATTCGAGATACGGCGAATGCCTTCAACAGTTACTTCATCAAGATTCACCCAGATTCCATGTGCTAAATAAGCAAGAATAACTGCCTTGTGAGCCGCGTCCACTCCGTCAAGATCGAGTCCCTCATCAGCTTCCACATACCCAAGCTCACGGGCATCACAGAGAACTTCACTGAAAGTTGCACCCTCCTTTTCCATACGAGTGAGAATGTAATTGGAAGTACCATTTAAAATTCCGTAAATAAGTGGAAAATCATTTGAAACCAAACTCTCCCTCAATACTTTAATTATGGGGATACCGCCCGCTACACTTGCCTCAAAGCAATAACTTACACCAGCCTCTTCAGCGGCCTTAAAAAGTTCTCCTCCATGTTCACAAATCAGTGCTTTGTTTGCGGTCACAACAGATTTCCCTTTGGCAAAAGCACGCAAGGTGAGCTCCCTCGCTTCTTTCACTCCGCCCATTAGCTCGCAAATCAAATCGATTTCCGGGTCGTCCACAATCGATTGTGAATCAGTGGAAAGTTGCTTAGGATCAAGCTTGATATCTCTTACTTTTTGTAGAGTTCTTACAGAAGCCCGAGTTGGAAGAAGTTCCACTCCTAAAATCTTTGGCCAAAAGTCACTGTTTTTAACTAAATGTTTCCAAGTTCCCTGTCCAACTGTACCCAAGCCTAAAATACCAATGCGCATCACTGACGAGGAATCTTTAACTTTTACACTCATGATCAAGCAGGCTTATGACTTTTTTTTGATTTCTTGTTAAAACGATTTTCAGTTCCCGCCCTTAAACGAGAGATATTTGATCGATGTCTCCAAATAATCCAAGCCATTACGATAAAGGCTAATACCGTTTCTCCCACAGCATTTTCTTCACCGGGAGTAAAAACAAGAGAGCAAACAGGAAGGCTAAGTCCAAAGACAATTGATGCTAGAGCCACATATTTAGTTAAGTAAAAGGTGAGAACCCAGAAAAATAAACCTACAATTAAGCAGAAAGGCATGAGGGCTAATAAGCCACCCATAGCGGTCGCAACTCCCTTCCCTCCCCGAAATCCAGTGAAAATCGGATAGGTATGACCAAGCACTGCCGCAGGTAATCCCCAAAGAGCTAGGGAAGCATCCCCAGAGAACGAAAACAATGGTAACTGAAACCAGCTAACCGCAACCACTCCCTTTAAAAAATCAAGTACAAATACAGTGTAGCCCATTGGTTTCCCAAGAGTTCTGAGCACATTGGTTGCACCGGGATTGCCGCTCCCCACTGAAAAAATATTAACCCCTACTCTTTTACTAACAATGACTGCCCATGGGATGGATCCAATTACATAACCAATTAGTATGATAGAAATAGCCTCAACTGATAGCATTATGGAATTAATTAAGAGGGAACAGTTAGTTTTGTCTGGATACCCGAGCCTCCTGGATGTCAGGATCAGCAACAAGTTTTTCAATCACTTCGGAAGAAGGTTCGTTATCTAATTCAAGAATAGTTAATGCAGACTCCGACCCTTCGGATCGACTCAATGACATATTGGCAATATTTACTCCAAATTGACCAAGGATTGTTCCAACCTTTCCAACGATACCTGGTTTGTCCAAGTTACGCACTACCAGTAGCGTATCGACTGGTCTCGCTTCAATTGATTCTCCGTTGACTTCAACAATTCTTGGATCTGCATTTTTCCCAATAATTGTACCTCTTACAGACTGTTCTTTTCCCTCCGAATCAATGGTTCGAACCTCAATCAATTCATTGTAATCAACTGAAGAAGTTGACTTGGTTGTTTCAACCTTGATGCCAAGACTTTTTATTTTGAAGGGAGCATTGACATCGTTTACGCCTTCATCGCCTGCAATTCCTTGCAGCCATCCTTTTTGGACAGCACGGGTAAGAGGTATAGTGTCGAAATCAATCATACCACCCCAATAAGTAATGTGGAGGGATTGAGCGGTTGATTGACATGCCTGCCGGGCAAAAGCACCCAAACGCATACCTAATTCCAAATAAGGACTTAGGGTAATTAGGTCTTTAGGATCAATCGATGGCATATTAATCGCATTACGGATACGACCTCCCTGCAATACTTCAGCGATTGCCTCGGCAATTTCAACCCCAACACTTTCCTGCGCTTCTTCCGTTGAAGCACCCAGGTGAGGAGTTAAGTTTAAATTTTCCAAAGTACGAAACTCATGATCTTCAGGAAGGGGTTCTTGTTCGTAAACATCAAGCCCTGCACCCGCGACCTTTCCGCTTTTAAGGGCATCAATAAGCGCAGATTCTTTAATAATACCACCTCTTGCACAGTTAAAAACGCGTACTCCGTTTTTCATCTTGGCAAATGCAGATTCATCAACAATGCCCCTAGTTTCAGAGGTCATTGGCATATGGACGGTGAGATAATCAGCCCTTGTAAAAGCTCCATCCAAATCTACTTTCTCGATTTCTAATTCCTTGGCACGCTCATCCGTAAGATAAGGATCATAAGCGATAACCGTCATTTCGAAAGCCTTTGCACGTTTTGCAACTTCTGCACCGATCCTCCCCATACCCAAAACAGCCAGAGTTTTGTTTCTTAATTCAGACCCTTTCAGGAGCTTTCTTTCCCATTTTCCTTCCCGCATACTTGTAGCTCCTTTAACAATTGGACGGGTGCCACAGAGCATGTGTGAAAAGGTTAATTCAGCTGTTGCAATAGTATTTCCTCCTGGAGTGTTCATAACAATCACCCCTCGCTCAGTAGCTGCTTCTATGTCAATATTGTCAACTCCGACCCCAGCTCGACCGACAGCTTTAAGCGAAGAGGAGGCTTCCATCACCTCTCGAGTAATCTGGGTATCACTTCGAACAATGATAGCCGAGGCGCCTTGAGCATGCCCGATTACTTCTTCCGGAGATGCACCATAGGCTTCGATAACAGTAAAACCGTCCTGCTTTTTCAAATATTCCACTCCAAGTGGAGAGATACGATCCGCGACAAGAATCTTCATAGGGTGGTTAGTAAATAATTGGAAATGTATCAGAGTAAGAAATCATACAACTTTGGCAACGCGTAAAGCCAATACTCGATTTCGAGCTTCCCCCTAAACCGTGAGGATGTCATGATATACTAAGATGTTTGAAAACTTGACTGATAAATTAAGTAATGTTTTACGATCCATTGGCGGAAAAAGTAAACTTACAGAAGACAACATTTCTGACGCACTGACTGAAGTAAGAAAAGCCTTACTTTCAGCAGATGTTCATTTCCGAGTTGCCCGTGATTTTATCGATGAAGTTAAAGATGCCTGCCTTGGTCAAGATGTATTAAAATCTGTATCACCAGGCCAACAGGTTGTTAAAATAATCAATGATGAATTAGTGAAACTGCTTGGGGATGGAAATGTTGAGTTAAAAAACGATCGTCCTTTACGCATTCTTATGGTTGGCCTTCATGGTGCAGGAAAAACAACAACTTCTGCCAAACTAGCCAAACATCTCTCGAAGAAAGGTAGCAAGCCAACACTTGTTGCTTGCGATGTCTACCGACCCGCAGCGATAGATCAATTGGAGTTTTTAGCTAAACAAGAAAATTTTTCATGTTATCTGGATCGCGAATGTAAGGATGTGCCTGCAATTGCTCGTGCAGGCTGGGAAAGCTCCAAGACCAATGGTTCTGATCTCGTAATTTTTGACACTGCAGGCCGCTTACAAATTGACGACGAACTTGTTGGTGAATTGGAAAAATTAAAACATAAGGTTGATCCTCACGAAATCCTTTTAGTTGCTGATTCTGCTCTTGGTCAGGAAGCGGTCAATGTGGCGAAAACATTCCACGAAAGGCTCGGTTTAACTGGTATTATTTTGACCAAAATTGATGGAGATGCACGCGGAGGTGCCGCGCTCTCCATGAAAAAAGTAACCGGTGCACCGATTAAGTTTTTAGGAACTGGTGAAAAAATTGATGAAATTGAACCCTTTCATCCAGATCGACTGGCCTCGCGAATTTTAGGGATGGGTGATGTGGTATCGCTTGTTGAAAAAGCTCAAGAGCATTTTGATGAGAAAGAGTCAGCACGAATGGCTGAAAAAATGCTCAAAGCGGAATTTGACTTTGAGGATTTTCTTTCGCAGATGAGGCAAATGAAGAAGCTAGGCTCTATGGGTTCCATTGCCAAAATGTTACCAGGAATGGGAAATGTGCAGGTTGGAGATAAAGAAGAAACCGCCCTTGGCAGGCACGAAGCCATTATTCTCTCAATGACAAAACAGGAAAGGAAATTCCCTAGAATTATTGGAGGTTCTCGAAGGAAAAGAATAGCTGATGGTGCAGGTGTTCAGATTCGGGATGTAAATTTGCTCATTAAACAATTTTCGCAAATGCAAAAAATGATGAAAAAGATGAAGGGTGGAAAAATGAAGCAACTCATGAATGCATTTGGTGGTACTGGAGGGATGCCTGACTTGGAAGGAATGGACCCTAAACAGTTAGCCCGACTGGCTAAACAATTCAAATAAACAAAGCTCGTTACTTGGAACTTTTTAAGATAGCGAATACGCGATCAATTTTATCTGTATCTTTAATTCCGGGTGAAGATTCGACTCCACTATTTAAATCAACTCCATCAGGTATATTTGTAGACAAAGCATGCTCTAAGTTGTTTGGCCCTAACCCACCTGCCAAAACCCACCTGTGTTTAAAGTATTGATGTTTCAGTTTTAAATATTTTGCCCAATCTGAGACCTCACCCGTACCACCATAAGTCTTTTTAGAATAAGTATCCAAAAGGAAAGTGTCAGCCTCGTCAAAAAAAGCTTTAGGCAGTTCATCATCAGCCTTCATCCTAGGAGCCAGCCAAAGGTTTTCAGCTCCAACCAACTCAGACCACTTCCTTATCTCAAGCAAGGGAATATCCAAAGAGAAATGAAACTGAAATTTTTCAAAACCCAGAGAAATCAACTCCTGAACCAAGGCGGGTTGCGGTGCTACAGCGACTGCAATTTTCAAACAGCTTTTGAAATCTAATTGGTTTTGTATTTCACGAAAGTTTTCAAAAGATAGATTTCGTGGAGATTGAGGATGAAAGATGAATCCGAGTGCATCCGCTCCCTGATCTATACAATACTGTGCATCTAATGCCTGGGTGATCCCACAGATCTTGACCATTTTAGGTCTCATTTGGATTCAGTAAAATGCTTAACCAAGGAATGGCATAACCCATCAAGACTCGGATGGGAGGCTTCTAAAGCAACCGGAAGATCGTTACTTTCCAATGTCTTCGTTGTCTGTGGACCGAAACTGCAAAGAATAGGAGCACGAGCATCGCTATCAAAAACTATGTCTTCTGCCTGCTCGACATAGGAAAGCGCGGTTGATGAACTTGTGAAAACTACTGCATCCGCCCCTTCTTTTTGAAATTTTTTAAAATCAGGAGCATCAAGTAAATCTGCAAAGTCAGTTTCATAAACAGGTAACGTGTCAACAATCGCATGCCCAACCTTTTCAAGCATATCAATTAAGATTTCTCGGTTTCTATTACCCGTGATAACTAAAACATTAGCACTATCTAAGCTGTCAGTGGCCACTAAGTCCTTAGCTAAACTCTCAGCCGTTGCATCTTTTGCTGTTAATTCAATTTCTAGATTATAGGGCTTCAGTATGTCAGCAGTTGATTGGCCTACGCAGGCAATCCTCATTGGTCCAAAACTTCTAATATCTGAAAAAGCCCGAAAAAATAATTTCATAAATTCTCGGGCTCCATTCGTACTGGTAAAAACAATCCATTCGTAAGTCGCGATCCCTGCAAAAACTTCTGCAATCAACTTTCGATCCTCTGATGGATGTATTTTAATAAGGGGAAGGTCAAGCAACTCGGCACCCAAACTTTCAAGCACAGCACGCATTCTGCTTTTTTGACCAGAAGCACGGGTAAGAGCAATCCGTCGGCCAAGGAGTGGTTTTTGCTCAAACCAGGTAGAAGTCCGTGAAAGCCCAATTGAATTACCCACAAAAATAATCGCCGGGGCCCGAAAGTTTTTTTCTCTTGCTTGAGCAACCAAATCTCCGAGGGGAGCAAGTAACTTCTTTTGCCTGGGTAGCGTACCATGTGAAACGATTGCTGCGGGGATGTTCTCGGGCAATCCACCGACAATCAATTTTTCAACAATTTCCTCTAATTTACTCATCCCCATGTAAATACAGAGCGTACCACCAACTTCAGAGAATTTAGTAAAATCCACGCGCAAGGATTCTTTAGCGACATCCTCATGTCCGGTGAGGAATGAAATAGAGGATCCGAAATCACGATGAGACAACGGAATGCCCGCATATGCCGCACAGGCAAGGGCAGCCGTAACACCGGGCACAACCTCGTACGATACACCCTCTTCATCTAAAGCAAGCATTTCCTCGGCACACCGACCAAAAACAAATGGGTCCCCTCCCTTTAAGCGGACCACCCTAAGACCCTCTTTGGCTTTATTTACCAAGATTTGGCCTATCTCCTTTTGTTCCATGGTGTGTCGCCCCGGGCTTTTCCCGACATCAATGCGTTCACACTTGGGTGGTGCCCAATCATGCAACCTGCGGTTTGCCAGATGGTCATAGACTAAAACATCACAGCTTTCGATTAAGCTACGGGCTCTAAGGGTTAAGAGTTCAGGATCTCCAGGTCCGGCACCCACTAGATAAACAATGCCTATAGTTATTTCTTTTTCGTCCATCCTATCAATTCATTCATCCAATCCTTTTCGTTTCTTCCATCAACCTTCAAACTTTTTATTCCGCAAGTTTCATGGAAAAAATAAAAGAGCCCATTTTCCTTTGATAAATGAGCTCCGAGAGCGACCTGGCAACCTCCCCCAAAAGCATCTAATACCGAGCGCTCTTGAGTGACTGCTTTGTGAGTCTCTTCATCATTAATTTGGTGAAAAAGCTCCCTATCCTCCACCCTTGCCTGGATGGCAATTGCTCCTTGCCCGGGTGCAGGAACCATAGCATCGAAACTCAACTCTTTAAAAATCAAACCGGGAAAGTGATGGATGCCTAAACGATGTAACCCTGCGGCGGCAAGTAAGGTAGCATCAGCTTCCCCTCCTTCAGCTATCTTACGAAGCCGGGTTTCCACATTTCCCCGAAACTCCATCCACTTCGCATCGGGAAACAATAACGCTGCTTGTGTCCTCCTTCGCGGGCTCCCACTTGCTAGGCGTGCCGGGGATTCCACTCCCTCCTTGATCACCAAAACATCGGCTGGGTTTTCCCGGGGCAGAAAGGCCACCAGGTCTAATCCGTCCGGCATATCGGTTGGCATATCCTTGGCGCTATGCACAGCCAGATCCGCTTGTCCGTCCAAGAGAGCTTGCTCAAGCTCTTTGGTAAAAAGCCCCTTCCCTCCCGCTTTTTCCAAAGACCATTCCGACTGCCGGTCTCCGGTTGTAACCAGGGGAA
>JAYNZN010000003.1:35936-67765 GCA_038103695.1 Opitutales bacterium | reverse complement strand
TCTTGGGGAACTAATTTAGAAGATGAAGTCATTCTTACCTATGAGATAAGACTTAAAGAAACATACTCCAATATTCCGAGCATTGAATTATTGTACTGGCTGGTCGATGGGGAGCAAAGCTGGATTACCTTACAAAATGTGGGAGATGGCCTCTTTCAAGTATCCGAAAACCTTACAAAATACGCAAGAAGTGGAGTGTATGAAATTAGGAATATTCACTTTGATCACAACAATACCGAGCATCAATATGAGACCGCATTGATTGAAGGTTTGGGGTTTGAGGCCCAGTTATCTCTCAATAATCAACACAGTGATTCGATAGCACCGGTGGTATCCGAGTTTACAATAAGTGATTTTATTTACAACCAATCAACCGAGCAATGGGAAGCTGATTTTTCAATCGAGGCTACGGATAATTTGAGTGGTTTGCGAGAGAGTTGGATCATCGAGCTTTTAAACCCATCTGGAAGTTCACTCCAGCAATATGCTTATTTCTCAAGTGCCGGCCTTTCTGTGGGAAAATTTGTATTACCGAAGCAGGCAGCATCGGGTGTATATAAAATTAATAGTCTTAGGATTTATGACAATGCTATGAACAGTGGGTGGGTGGAGTATGAAGACTTACAGGAGAAGGAGTGGACCAGCCAACTTGCTCTCGAAAATACATTTGCAGATAATGATGGCCCTGAATTACATCATTTTTCACTCTTTGCCGGATTAAACCCGAAGAGTGACCGGTTAGTGGTTGTGGTCGAGTTCTTACCCCACGATCCTGGGGCAGGGTACCAAAATGGGTATCTGCGAATGACAGACTCCAGCGGTTATTCCTACGATTACTGGATCGATAAAAAAGGAGAGGCAGTCCAGTACTTCCCATTCCATTTATCGGACGATGTGGAGAGTGAAAGCATCTCTGTATCTTTTTTCGATCTTTATGATAAGATGTTAAATAAATCGACTTTTGAGCCAGAGGAATTGGAAAGACTTAACTTTCCTTGGAGTCTTTCACTTATTAATGCAAGGGATGTTCTCTTGCCTCCTTTCTTTAGACATAAGGGAGATTTAAGCTTTAAGGAGAGGTTACCTGAAGGAACTGTTATTTGCTCTTTTGTAAGTGTGTTCGGTAATGACCCTGCCTATCCCAAACAAAGCTATCAACTGGTGTCTGATGCGGGGAATTTGTTTTACTTAGATGACATGGGGAATCTGAGAACGGTGAAGGTTTTTGATTATGCAACCGATCCCCGCGAATACACTGTCCGAATTTTGGCAACCGATGAATATGGGACTACTCATGAGAAAGTATTTACTCTGTCGCTTGTGGATGTACCTCCAGTACCTATTACCGATTTCCGTTTATCCAACCATTCGGTTGTGGAAAATAAACCAGCAGGCACCGAGGTGGGGACATTCTCTGTTGCCGGAGGTCAGCAGTATGAAATGTTTTACAACTTGGTAAGCGGGGAGGGGGATCAAGGAAATTTCTATTTTAATATTTCAGAAGATGGCAGATTGAGTACCGCAAGGTTGCTCGATCACGAAATTTTCTCGCACACTACGATTCGTGTAAGGGCCGAAAATGGGACCGGTGCTGTTAAGGAAAAAGTCTTTCATATTTATGTGGAGGACCAGCCCTACATGCCAAAGGTAGAAACCACCATCCGTCCGCAAAGAAAGAAAAATGGTGTCTTCACCCGTTTTCGGTTAGGGGGAGTGGTTTTTGATAAGGGAGAGATTCGATCGGAGTTGGAAATGGGCGTGCTGATTTCCCGCTATCCATTACGCAAAGATGGACTCAAGGACGGCAGGGCCCAAAAGTATAATTTATATACCGGAAAAGGGGTACCGAGGGACAACTTTGCTTTTAACAAATTATTTAAACGGGAGGACCTGGAAAACCTAGGTAATTCGCTTTACATCTTAGCTTTTGCTAAATCCAGGGATAACAAGATAAGAATCTATGGAGAGCAGCAAATTCTTGAGCTCTCAAATAAGGATTCATCCGGATTGATGAATGGATCGGCTGAGCTCTGGGGTGCGGAGGGTTGGTGGGAAAATCCTTGGTTTGGTACTTTTTACAATTCCAGCAGTGGATGGTTGTTACACCTTGAGCTGGGTTGGGTCTATCCCGCACCAGCGATGGATGGCTCTATTTGGTTATGGAAAGAGGAGACGGGATGGTTATGGACAAATGGTGAAATTTATCCATTTCTTTATTCCAATGATGAGGGGGGGTGGCTCTATTTCTTTGGCCAAGTCAAAAAGAAGAGACTCTTTTATAACTACTCCAACGAGGACTGGGAAGTACTGGATGAGAGGGGGACGCTGGAGCGTGCAGGTGCTCGCTAGGGTACTTATTTTGGTTTTTTCTCGTACAAAGATTTTAAATGAATCCAAAAAAAGTTCCGAATGGAGTAGTTCTCTTAGGCCTATTGTTTTTACTTCTTTTTGTATTCGTACAAATAATATCCCTTCTGTTTGATGCGAAAGGGGCAGTAAGCTGGTTTAGGGAACTGGTCATCAGTTCCTAAATGACTATCGAATTACTGAAAATCGTAGACTACACGGAGGTAGTATTTAAAGTCTGCTTTTTCTAAATTAGCCGAGGGGGTGGAATTATAAGTACCCGCAAGCCCAGATCTTATTTTCCAAACATTATCTGCAACAATGGGGAACAAAACAGCAAGGTCATGATGGAAGAGATAATCAGATAAATCATCCAGGCTGGGCACAAGAGAAAGTTCGCTTTCCAGAAACAATGAATCGTTGAGCTGGTAAGAATAATCGAGTCCAAGATCGAGTGCAGGATCATTGGTGGATCCAATGCTGGACCGTGTGGATTCCTCGTATCGAATCGCAGCCCCTCCACGGGTGGAAATCTGATAAGACTCTTTTTCAATCCAGTCATATTTAAGCCCCAATGCACCGGTGAGACGGATTTGGATATTTTCCACAGGGTCGTGCTCATAATCGGACCTAAGATACCATGCCATGCCTTCGGTAAATATGGAGTCGTACTCAGCTCCAAGCTTGGTCTCCTCCACATCTGTTTTACCATTAGTCGTCTGGGCACTGTGGGCAAGATAGGCATCCAGTTCTTTATCGCGATTGGCAAAGAGGCTGTCCACTCTCAAGCCAATGCCCAGGGAATCTGTGTTGCCGGATGATCCTGTGAGGTCAAATCCAAGAGAATTTTCCCACTTCATACGAAGAGATTCCGTAAGGGCGAGTTCCTCAGCCAGGAATGGATCGGTACTGTCTGTTGGCCAAAGGTGCTGAATGTTTTGATATGCTAACCGTTGGGTACCGTCCTGATTTCTTAGATTTAAGGTGCCAGATGGTACAGGGACTGACTGTCCAGAAAGAGTGCGGTTCTGATCATCCCGGATCGATAACGATTCCGAGGAAGAAAGGGAGACCACTTGCACAACAGGAATACGAATGATGCTGGAATAAGTGGTTTCGAAAGAGAGATTACCATCCGTAACCTCGATGATGTTTCCATATAGAATTGACCCATCGCGGGTTTCCACACGATCTGCAAATCCGTGACACGCAAAAAAAAATGCGAGTAAAAATAATTGAAAATAGAGCACAGGAAAAAAACCTCAGCCTGGCGGCCATTTCATTTGTCTGCCACCAAGCAGATGAACATGCAAATGGGGTACGGTTTCCCCTCCGTTTGTGCCATTGTTGATGACGATTCGGAATCCCTGCTCGAGGTTTTCCTGCTTAGCTACTTTTCCGGCTGTGAGAAGAAGGTGGCCAAGAATAGCCTGGTCTTCCAAGTTGGCATCTCCCACACGTGGGATCACTTTTTTAGGGATGATCAGAAGATGCACCGGTGCCTGTGGGGCAACATCGTGAATGGCGATGCATAGATCATCTTCATAGGCTTTTTTGGCGGGAATCTCACCGCTAATGATTTTTTCGAATATTGTACTCATGAACCCTAGGAAGAGATGTGATTATTGGGAGGACCAAATGCGCAGGGAGGATAAATAAAAATCTTCAAATGCGGCTTCATCTTTTAGATTTACCTCGAGAAGACCGACATTTTTTTCCAGAGAGCGTATGACCTTTGAGAGCTTGTTCCCAATTTTTACCTGGTTTCCTTGTTTCATACAGTCCAAGGCAATGGAACAGGTAACATCGGATAATTGGCGAAGAAGATTTGCCCGGGCCCCTTTGCGAAGACCAGCCTCGTAGGCATCGCGCTCTTTATCATCCAAACCAATGAGCTTATCCTTGGCTTCCTTATATTCAGTATCTGCTTTTTGCTTGATCATTGATAGCAGAGAGGAGGTAAGCCCATAGGCCGTGAATAAGGGGCTGATTCTATCCTGTTTTAGTTTTTCTCGATCCAGAAGGGTATGAATCCAGGAGCGGTAAATACGAACCCAGTTTTCCCATACCTCACTGCTTTCTGCCCCTGATTCTGCCGTGAGGCGTGCCTGCAGGCAGCGACTGCGAATGGTGGCTAAGAGTGAGTAGGGACGGGTAGTGAGCAAAAGAAGGTAAGTGCCAGGCGGAGGTTCTTCCAAAGTTTTAAGAAATGCATTGGCAGCTTCCTTGCGCATCCGGTCCGCCTCGTGAATGATGGCGACTTTGGAACCGCCCTGATTTGAGGTGCGATAAAGATTGGATATCAGAGCCCTTGTTTTTTCGACCGTGATGATCCGGGCTTTTCCACTTGGACGGAGATGAAAAAGGTCGGGATGATCATCACTATCCTCAGGAATAGAGAGGATGGTACGGGTAAGGTTAAGAGCTGCATCCTCGGTTGAGAGAATGGTATTGCCCACGATAAGAGCGGCGTGGTGAAGTTTACCCTCCGAGTAGCGAAGCTTTAACGATTCTGTGGGATCTGAAAGGGTGGATGCCATACTGCCGAAACCAGGCAGGGGGTGCTTAGTCTCGATTAAAGAAACGGGCGTGGATCTCGTTCCAGATATCGAGCTCGATATCATCTGGCTCGCCGGCACCGTCGACAACAAAGAATCTCTCCGGCAGGCTACGGGCAAGAGCGAGGTATCCCTCTCTTACTTTGCCATAGAATTCGATATTTTCCTGTTCCATTCTGTCGGGCATATCGGATACACGGTGCTTAATACGTTCAAAACCGATCTCGGGTGGGATATCGAGAACCACGGTGAGATCGGGAACAATTTCTCCCACAGCAAATTCATTGATCATGGTGACGGGGTCATCAGCAATCTGCCTGGCCACCCCTTGATACACGGTGGTGGAATCGAGAAAGCGGTCGCAAAGCACGATCTTGCCATCCTGGACGGCGGGTAGAATGATCTCCCTAACAAGCTGGGCACGACTTGCTGCGAAGAGCAGAAGTTCTGTCTCGGGCAAGATGCTTTTGGAGGAGTCGGCATGCATAAGAAGGTGACGAATGTCCTCTCCTATAATCGTGCCACCTGGCTCGCGGGTAACCACGACATCGCGGTGGTCAATTTCTTCGAGCCGGTCGGCGATTTTGCGGATTTGAGTGGACTTGCCACATCCTTCCGAACCTTCGAAGGAGATAAGAATGCCTTTTTCGTGACTCATGATTGAATATCTGCTGATTGCTTGAGTAATTCGATTACTTGTGAAGTGGATGGGCTTTGGGCTGTGCGCACATAATGACCAGATGTACAAGTGGCCAGTGCGAGGGAGGCAAGGGGCGAAAATCCGCTCAGACGGGCAGAACAAAATCCTGCATTGAAGTGATCTCCTGCCCCGGTGGTAATTTTTGGGCTGTCACAATAAGGGCCGGGTGACCACCATGAATCATCCTTGGTGGCACATGCAGCGGATTCTACGGGGTGAAGGACTAAGGTTGAAATTTCCAAATTCCTGCGAATTTCCGTGGCCATTGAGCGGAGAGAATCCTCATCCTTATCACCGGATTTAAGACCAAGAACCTCACAGACTTGCAGTCCTTCATTATAGTTGAGACCAAGGGTCACCTCAGCATGTGCCTGATAGCGGGAAATTACCTGAAGTACTTCGGCGATATCTGAGCCGGAACGCTTGGCGGGATCGGCAAGGTCGAAAAAGAAATGACGCGTGTCGCGGGGTGGAAGATTCGGAAGGATTTTATCCACTAACTCCACTAAAAAAGCGGTCATTTTAGGGATCATGGTCCAGTTAACAATGGAGACAAGATCGGCCTTGGATAAGAGGTCGGTAAATTCACCTTCACCACAGGCAGAAATTATTCCGGAATAATCAATTTCTTCCAGACTCAAGGTATTCCCGAGCATCACCTTGCCATCCTTGAATTCCATAGCTGTGGTAATTCCTGGCTCGCAGACAGACAGTGCATGGGTTTGTTTGGCAAATTCTTCAAAAACTGGGTGGATATTAGGTTTTCCCAAAGCACCGATGTAATGAACACCCATACCGAGAGAAAGCATGGCATTGGCCATGATCGGGCCGTTCCCCCCGAGCTTTTCGAATCTTGGATAGAGTTCAATATTTGCACTCTTTCCCGCAGCGGCGGAAATTTTTTCTCCCATTTCCGCAATGGTGGGCACGGGATCGAAGTGTTCGCCAAGTCCGTGCCTTTTATCGACAGGGGCAACAATCTTGTCCACAAACCCATCTAATCCGACCACGGCATTTCTTGCCGAGAGCGAGAAGGTGTTGGAATTGATTTCGTCTATGATATTCTGTGGTACCTGCATGAATGGTTTTGCCTACGATGCTTTGGATAATCCCGCAAACTTAATCGAATCGGAGTGCCTACTTTATTCAAAGATGTCGTTTTTCGTTGATTTTTAGTCGTGAACATTAAGATTTGATTAAGGTGGTGTAATTAAACAGATTTTTATGGATATGGGAAATATATTTAATGACTTTGCTTTTGTGGAAGTGCTCGGAGTAATTAGCGTGATTACTGATTTGATCGGTTATTTTGCCGACTCTAATTTTGCCGGCAAAATCGTTGTAGTTGTACTAATCCTAATGAATTGCTGGGCAATTTCGATCATGGTAAACAAAAATTCTGATTTGAAAAAGATTCGTCAATCGAATGCCAGGGATGAGAAAAGATTAAATGAATTGGCCACCATTTTGGATTACAAGGATGCCAATTTTAAAGGTGAGTCGAGCCCTTACTTGCGCGTTTGCTCGAGAGCCATGGCAGCTGCCCATACAAGTGCCAAGGATGGTAAGGTAAGAATGAATTATGTGGAAAATGCGATTCGGCGGGCAGTTGCCGAAGTCGAAGATAAATATGAAGAGAGAATGTATTGGTTGGCTACCATTGTAGCGGGAGCTCCTTTTCTTGGGCTACTTGGCACGGTATGGGGAGTTATGGATGCTTTTGGTACCATGGATTCTGGCGGGGCTACGATTGAACATCTTGCCCCGGGAGTGTCTGGTGCATTGCTGACCACAGTGACTGCTCTGTGTGTAGCCATTCCCATCGTATTTTTTTACAACAACTTGTCTGCCCGTACCCGTGGGGAAATGACCAAGCTGGAGAATTTTGCGAGTAACCTGGCAGACCGTATCGAACTTGATACGACTGCCTAAAGATCTGGAAGGCTCGTTTAGCATTACCTTGAGATAAGTATGGCCAGGGATTTTAGCAGACGTAATAAATTATCGGTTATATCCGATCTTAACATCACGCCCCTGATCGACCTTGCGTTTTGCCTGCTCATAATCTTCATGATCACCACTCCGGTAATCGAGCAGTACAACCGGATCAATCTTCCAGAGCAATCCACATCTGCGGCCCAACCGCCGCCACCTTTAGATGATCAATTTATTACCATCGACTCCGCTGGAAATTATTTTCTTGGTAAGGAAGCTATCTCTGAGGTGGGCTTAAAAGCCCGACTGGACGAAATTGCATCTGGTGCCGGTCCGTCCCCGACTATCCATATCCGTGGAGATCGTTCACTTCCTTACCAAAAAGTGATCGATGTGGTAAATTTACTTAAGGAAAGAAATCTGACTAAACTGAGTTTAGATACAAAAGCTGGATAGCTTTCCCCCGTTGATTCAGGGGATTTGGCGAAGTAATTTGCTAAGTACATTGCCGGGGCCACATTCCACAAATTCTTCTGCTCCATCCTGGCGCATCTGGGTAATCAGTTCCGTCCATCTTACTGAACTGTGAATCTGTTTGACCAATAATGGGGCTATGGAATCTCCACCGAGATAGGGCTTGGCTTCGACATTTGAATAAACTGGAAATTTGGGGTCGGAAAAACTGATATCCTTGAGAAATTGTTCAAATTCACGGGCTGGTTCCTCCATCATGCGTGAATGAAAAGCACCGCTTACTTTAAGGGGTACCACCATTCGGGCACCTGCTTCTTTGAGGGGGGCAAGTGTGGTTTCAATTTGAGTGGCCGGGCCAGAAATTACAATCTGCCCGGGTGAGTTGTAATTGGCGAGGTCCACCTGGTCTGCTCCGATTTCACTTAGAACGGAACTGATTTGGGCGGGCTCCATTCCAATCACCGCTGCCATTCCACCCCCGGATACCTTGGACATAATGTCTCCTCGTTTTGCCACCATGCGCAGGCCGTCCTCAAAAGAAACGCAACCAGCCAGAGCAAGGGCAGCAAATTCCCCAACGGAATGACCAGCTGCAAGATCTGGGGATTGTCCATCTTCTATTTTTGCCTGAGCTTCAAGAAAGCTGGCAAGGTATAAGGCTGGCTGAGTATATTGAGTCTGGCCTAGTTTGCCCTCTGGGTCTTCCAGGCATAGTGCAGATAGTGAATAGCCTGCTACCTCATCGGCGAGAGCAACCTGTTCTGGGTAGCGCGAAAAAACAGATGACCCCATCCCAACGGCCTGGGATCCTTGTCCTGGAAAAAGAAATGCTATGCTCATAAACTATATTTTATCGGATATTGAATTGCGGGGAATAAAAAATCTCCCATAGATCATTAGTTTCCATTCCTTGAT
The DNA here is from genome assembly GCA_038103695.1 of Opitutales bacterium. Classification (GTDB taxonomy): domain Bacteria; phylum Verrucomicrobiota; class Verrucomicrobiia; order Opitutales; family Seribacteraceae; genus Chordibacter. The sequence continues at coordinate 58,837 of JAYNZN010000003.1, read as the reverse complement.
CCAAGTATTCCTAAAATGCAAGAACATCTGATGATTGATGGCAACAATGCGATGCATGCCATTCCCGAAATCTCGAGGGAATTAGCTCGTGACCGTAACCAAGCGAGAGATTCATTGTTGAGAATGATTGAGCCCCTCGTTGCGGACGGCAACCGTGTTACAGCTGTTTTTGACGGAAAGGAGGGGCGTGGATCTTTGCAAAGGTATCGAAACATGGAATCTTTTGATGTGGTTTATTCCTCTTCCAGTGAGGGAGCAGATGGAGTGATTGAGCGTATGGTGATGGCCTCTAAGCATCCAGGGAAAATATGTGTAATCACCAATGATAACTTGATTCGTAATTGTGCATATGAACATGGAGCCTCGGCGATGCGGGTGGAACAATTTATTAAGAGGCTCGACTATTCCATAGATCAGGTAAGTAGACGCTCAAGTATAATAAGGGAGGGCACCCCAAAGAACTCTGAACCCTTTCACAATAAGCTTGAATTTCCCGATATTGAAAATAGATGAAAGATTCGGGAATAGTGGAGGAAGTACCGGGATATTATGGGCCGGTTAAAATGGAGGAGTCAATTATCCAGCGAATCTGGGCAGAACAGGACTTATTTACTGACTCCTTGCAAACCGAGTGCGGGAAAGAAATTTTTGTAAATTATGAGGGGAACTGGAACCAGTCTGAGGAGGGACCAGATTTTAAGAATGCCAGGTTGATTGTAGATGGAAAAGAAGTGGAAGGTGATCTTGAGATACACTTTAAGCCGAAGGATTGGAAAAGGCATGGGCATCACTCAGATTCTCGCTATGAAAATGTAATTTTACAAATTTGTTTATTTCCTGAAAATTCTGGAAAAACCGAACCATTCCATACCGAGAAGGGCAGGGAATTGCCCTGCCTGTTACTTTTACCCCACTTGTTTCATGGAGTGGAAGAGTATGCAGAGGCTTACACCTTGGCCCGTTTATCCTCCCGCGATGGCAAGGCGGAGAAAGAAATGAACTGTTTGATTAGGCTGTCTGCCGATGAAAGGGAGGAATTAGCCAGAATCCGGTGGTTGAATAAGCTTTCCTTTGCCAGAACCCGCCTCGCTGCTCAGGGATGGGAAATGGCATGCCATCAATGGTTTCTTGAAATTTTAGGGTATCGAAGAAATAAAAGTCCGATGGCTCGATTGGCCCAGCGTTTTTCGATCGAACAGTGGAAGAGTGGAGTTATTGAACCGGACATGGCATACCAATCGGAAAGGGGATGGAAATTACGAGCCTGCCGCCCTGCGAATCATCCTCTTTTACGATTACAACAATATGCCGAACTTTGGCGTATCTCTCCAGACTGGCCGGAAAGGTTGGCTGCTTTTGCCGATAACAATCTTGAGCTGATCCAGGACACCAATCCTGAAAAAAATAAACCTACCATGCTTTCCCGAATTTGGAGAGAACAGATTCTGGGAGATGTATTCGCACAAGGAAAAGCCAATACCTTATGGATAGATGCCTGTTGGCCCCTCTTATGTGAATTTAAAAATTTGGATAGTTTTTCACTTTGGAATCAATGGCCAGCAGGTGACTGCCCATCGAAATTTAAGGACTGGGCAAGAAGATTGCGCTGGACGGATGGATCAGGAAAAAAGCCTTTTTCCAATGGACAGGTGCAATGCATCTTGGAAAGCTTGCAAAGGCGAATGATTAAAAATAGTGAAAATCTAAGCTAGTTATGGGTGGCGATGGTAAAAGTTCTCGGACTTTGGTAGAGTTGGGGTTATCAGAGGGTCTGCTCTTTGCGCGATTTTTTCTTGGGAACAATAGTCAGGCTCAGGAACTAGTGGAAAGTGTAATACTCGACCTGCTGCCGGTTTATGAAAATTGTACCAAAGCAAGGTTTTTTAAGGAGTTAGAAGAATGTGCGATTAAATTAAAAAAGAACATTCAATCAAATACAGGTAAGCAGATGGAATTGTTTCCTGCCGATGATGAAGAGGCGAGTGAGGGGAAAAACCTTCGGGAGGTCAAAATCGCCCGGGCCTGTGCCTTCCTGGTAGAGGTGCATGGAGGTGCTATGGCCGAATTGAGTGGTTCCACGGTCAGAGGAGATGAGCAATTCATTCCCATCCTATGTGAGTTTATTAGGGATATTTATCCTGAGAAGTTTAAAAATGAACAAAAGACAAGCACCTCACCCAAGGGTGAGGAGTTTAAGCTGGTGGTTTCCTATGCCCTTGAATGCTTGATTGATGATGAGGCAATGGAGGTCGAGAGAAAGTGCCGTCAGCACCCGGATTGGCAGACTTTGAAAGTTTGTGCGGGGAATGCGATTACATGGATTGAGCAGGCGGTGGATAATTTAGAAAATGTGGAAGGGATGAAGATGGAGCCTGAAAGGGAGAAAAGGATTTTGGAAAGAATGGGAGAACTCGATGCCAAGCTGTCACATACCCCATCAGGACCACGACCCACTGAAAAAGAGCACCCAGTCAAAGGAATCAAAAAAAGAAATAATTTTTCAAAAGATAAGGTTTTGATGGCCTGGCTGGTTACCGGGCTTTTTGCCACCATGATTGGATATTTTGGTTGGAAGGAAAAAACAGAAAAAATAAAGTTTGAAAAAGAAAAACCGGTACAGAGTTCTGAGGTAAAAGAGTCTTCGCTTGCCGAAGGGAACTGGAGTCAGGTGGCCATGCTTGCTGCAGAAAAGAGTGCCCGGTTGATACTCAATAAATCTCTTGCTCAGAAAATTGATAAGATGGAAAAGGAAATGACCATTCCCCCTAATCTCATACTTTCAGAAAGTAGCAGTGAGGAAGCTTCTCCAGAAAAGGCTCAAGAAGTAGTACCTATTCCGGAATCAAAATTGATTCCTCCTTCCATTGAACTGCAGAGGATTATTCAGTTATCTGAGGGGTTTCTTTTCCTGCCAAATCTTGAGGCCATGGGACGGGTGGTCGATTTAAACTTTACCGATGAGTATGTTGGTTTTACCCGAGGTGACTGGCCGAACCCAAACAGGAGCTACGCTTTACCTGTTTCCGATTATGAGTTGCGTGTCGGGAATCAGGAAACGGGGTATGTTATTTTACTTGGGCAGATAACCAGAGGGAAAGTAGGCGGAGAGAATACAAGGGCAAGGTATCATATGAGCCCATCTCAGGTTTGGTGGTTGGACGCTAATCAGTCTCGGAGGGAAATAGATCTAATTTTCTTTAATTCCCTCTTATAGGAAATTATAAGCTTTATTTTACCCGACTTAATTTATGATGTGAGCCTTAGGGGCAGAAGCATTTAAAGAATCTAGTTCCAGTACCATCTGGACCAATCCTAACTTTTAGTTTGTGCATGCACTTTGGGCAGTGCCCAGTGTAAGCTGTCCCATCCTTATTTTTATAAATTCTTCCATAGGTGCCGCATTTCACATAGTGAATGCCCAAGAAAGGTCTACCACCGGGTGAGGTTCCTTGTGGAGATGGACGCTCCCCATTCATAGAAATTACTCAGAGGGCTCTTCCTGCAAGCTATTGACCAAGTTATCAACCCGCTTACGTAAGATGTTAGCTTGCACAGTTAATCCATCCTGACCATCAATCACCTCGGATACCCAGGATTTTACCCGTTCCTCAATAAACTTTAATTTTTCATGAGCAGATGGGTCGCTAGCAAGAGCTGTAAAACTAGTTTGCAGGTCTTGAGCCACAGCATCATTGTGACCGACCATCTCCTGCATAGCTTGTAGAGAGGCATGCACGGCATCAACATCCACAGAAGTGGTGGATTTCTGAATAGGTTTAAAATAGTGCGGAGCTGAAGGTTGTTTTATTTTTGGAGCGTTCTTACTGGCTCCCTTAAATAGCTCAAAAGAAGTATCAGTATCTCCAGAGCTAAAAAGCGGACGGTTGTTAAAGCACAAATTGGCAAAGGATTTTAATCTTTTGCGAAGTCCTTTTAATTTCGACTTTGATTCGATTTCCTGGTCTTTGGAAATCTTGCGGATGATATCCTCCTTCATGTTAGGAGCAATTTTCTCCACTTCTTCAAGGATTGAAATAATCGATCTAAGGGCCTCTTGCTGGGTATGTAAAAACGAAATTGCAGATTGTAGATACTCCTCAAGATTCTCTTTTGTCTTAAGAGGAGACTGTTCCTCGCCAATTGGGAGTTTCTTTTTAGTTTTTAACGGCAGACGAAGTCGCATATTCCAAACCATTCGTTATGGGTTATGAATGTAATTCGATCAAGCTGAAAGGCTGGCTCGGCCGTGACATGTATGGGAATAAATTCCGGATCCCACTAGTCTTTCTCCATCATAGATAGCTAAAACCTGACCGGGTGTGAGAGCACGCTGAGGTTCAGTGAAGTGAACGACACAATGTTCGTTCCCCGGTTTTCGTGTTAGCCGGATCGGGGTAGATGGGTCTCGGAAGCGTGCTTTACCAAGCATCTTAAGTTCAGTAAAAGATTGGATCGATGGTTCGAGGAAACAAAGGCTATGTACTTTATATTTTTTCGACCAAAGTGTGGCTTCTGTAGGTTGATCAAACGCAACAATTAGCTCGTTACTTTCTTCATTCTTACCAGTAACCACATAATTTTTATAGTCTGTATTTGAGGGTACGCCTATTCCTTTTCTTTGGCCAAGCGTATAACGATGGAGGCCCATATGTTCACCTACCACTTCACCACTTGTGGTAATAATTTTTCCTGGTTTATCCTTAATGAAATGAGAAAGAAATTGTGGAACTTTTACTTTGCCCAAAAAGCAGATTCCCTGACTGTCTTTTTTCTCCGCCACGGGAAGGTCTAGTTCTTTGGCAATCTCCCGTACCTGAGGTTTACTAATTTCACCTACTGGAAATCGTGCGGATTGGAGTTGATCGAGGGTTAGGCGGGCAAGAAAATAGGACTGGTCTTTGTTTTTATCTCTTCCCTCCCAAAGCTCAGATAACCCATTATGGCTCACCTTGCGCTGGCAGTAATGACCGGTGGCCAGGCTCTCAAAGCCTTCTGCTTGTGCATATTCCCAAAGAGCCCCGAATTTCATACGCCTGTTGCATAGAATATCTGGGTTTGGGGTAATCCCTGATGCATAACCATCTACCATTGGATTGACCACTTCACGCTGGTAAAAATCGACAAAATTTACTACCCGGAAGGGGATTTTTAATTGATTACACACTTGTTCTGCATCCCTTAGGTCTTGAGCACCAGGACAGTCTCCAAGAATATTCTCCTCGTGTTCCCATGTGCGTACATAGACTGCTTCGATCAAGTGGCCAGATTGCTGCAGGAGATGGGCAGACACAGCACTATCGACACCACCCGACAGGGCAACCAAAATTTTTTCCTTATTGGAAGTACCGTACATAATTATTGAATATTTTTAAAGGTAGCCAGCGTACTGGGCAAAATTTTTCGGTTGTCCAGTTTGGATGGAAATGGTTTTGCTGATCGATGGTGTACGACAGAGGTGGGAAAGTTTGGATAAATGAAAGTGGGACCGGATGGGTCTTTCTTGAACATGATTGGATTGGTGACCGGTTGCCAGAGGACTTAGTGGAGGAGGCTGCTCTGCGGGGAATGGAGTTTGAACCATCTTCTCCATATGAGCGTGCTGAACTTGGTGGGTATGCCCGTAATCATGATTCATGGTTGTTTTTCCTATCTTCACAAACATTGGATTTTCATGGCCTTCATGAATTGCCCATCTATCTGCTTTGTGATTTGAACGACTGGACGGTCCAAGAAAACTGGATGCTTAAGCCTATTAAAAATGGAATAGCGATTACCTTCCCTTGTAATTCCAAAGACTTTTCTCGGAAATTTGAGTTTAAATTTGCTTCTGCTTGTGGGAGGTGGATTGAGCCACATGCTCATTTTCCTTCAGTTGTAAAAAACAAGGAGGGACTAACCAACTACCTTTTTGATTCTGCACGGAGTGGACTCGATGTCATAAAGTTTAGACCCGTTGAACCAAGCAAAACAAATGAGCTTTTTGATTGGGTCCATTGTAGACCCGAGGGAAGTTTTGGATATACCAGGACTGCAAAGGGTTCCTTATTTAGGGTTTTTGCTCCCAGAGTTGATCAGGTGGAACTTCTTTTGTATGAGAGTGAAGATCCATCCAGTCCCTCTGTCTATTCCATGGAAAAACAATCAGATGGATGCTGGCGGGTCGAGATTTCTGGCAATGCTGAGGGTATGTCTTACATGTTTAGAGTGATCGCAAAAGATGGAAGGGGATGTTCTTTCTGCAAGGAGGTAACAGATCCCTATGCACGGGCCATGCTATCGCGAAACGGACCTGGAATCGCAAGATCGGTACAAATAGAAGGGCCTGTTTTTAAACCACCAGTTCTTGAAGATTGTATTGTGGTTGAGGCACATCTACGTGACTTACTGGCACAGTGTGCTGAAGATTTGACCAATGATGAAAGGCTTGGGTTTGCCGGGTTATCCAAGTGGTTGAAGAGCGACCATTGTTATTTGAAAAAACTCGGGGCAAATGTTGTGGAGTTACAACCTGTGCAGGAATTTGATGCCAGAAATAAAGAGGAATATCATTGGGGCTACATGCCGGTGAATTTTTTCTCGCCGGCATCGGTTTATTGCGTTGAGCCTTCCGCAGGAAACGGTGTTGAGGAGTTTGCAGAACTTGTGAAGGACTTTCATGAGGCCGAGATGGCTGTGGTGCTCGATGTGGTTTACAATCATATGGGTATTCCACCGAATCTTTTATATTTGGATCGAGAGTTGTACTTTATGACCGAAGGATGTGGAGGGCTGACGAACCACAGTGGTTGTGGAAATGACTTACATTGTGATGCTGAGCCGGTTAAAAAACTCATTCTGGATAGTCTAATTTATTGGGTTGAAACCTTTGATGTGGATGGATTTCGCTTTGATTTGGGAGAATTGTTAGGCTTGGAATTGCTCACTGAAATTGAAAAGGAATTAAAAAAAATAAAACCTGGTATTTTACTATTTGCTGAACCTTGGAGCTTTAGAGGCAGATTACCTCAGAAGATGAACCAAACATCCTATGCACTCTGGAGTGATGCTTGCCGGGAGGGGTTGTTAAGCTTCGTGAAGGGGGAGGGTGATTGTTCGGTCGTGAAGGATTTGCTAACCGGGCAACTAGATGCTCACAACCTTCACCCCTGCCAGTCGGTAAATTATCTGGAATCTCACGATGATTATTCCTTAGTGGATCGTTTTAGGAATCTGTATAATTGGGAAAAAGGAATGCCCGTGCCACCGGAGGTAAAAAGGTTGGCTGTTTTAGCCAATGGATTGCTTTTGCTTGCCCCGGGTGTTCCAATGTTGTCCGCAGGGCAGGATTTTTTACGACATAAAGAGGGAGTAAGAAATACCTATCAAAGGGGAGATTTAAATGCCTTGGATTATACCTTGTGCGATTTGCATAAAACTGAAGTTGAGTTTACCCGGGAAATGATTCGCTTGCGATTATCGGAACATGGAAAGTGGATGAGGGCATCAACCCGTGGGGAATGGGAGCTGCAATTTGTGGAGCTGGGAAATGGACGGGCTTTTGAGTTTTTATGGTCCTTAAACAAAAGCAATCTTTCCTATTTGGTCATCGTCAACGCCTCGATGGAAACGATTGAAATAAATGACCGAACAAAGGCTGATTTTTGGGAAAAAGGAAATTGCTTGGTCAGTTTTGGAGGGAAAATTGAAAATTCCCAAAGCCTCCCACCTCTGAGTTTTAATTGGTTCGTGCTTAACAAGTAATTCTCCTAAGCCTGTTGGAAAATAAGTCCGTGTCGCAGGTTATGAAATGAGTGGGTCAATCTTTTATGACCGACGAATTTCATGGCACAGGCAACAGAGAGTAGTCCAAAGGGGAAAACATCTGCACGATCGGCGGGCAGTCTGGGAAATCCGGCAATTCTATCTTCCAAGCTCAGAGAAAACATTTTTTGCATAATAAACTCCAGATCACTGAGGCAAATTTTGGAGGAATCCTTTCCATTTGAATCTCCAAGTAACGAGCGTAAAAAAACCAATGTTCCACCACATCCAATCAGTGGGTGTGGTGATGGAGAAAATTTCGATGCTTTAAGATGCAATTGAGCTTCGATGTAAGTTCTAAGCTGGAATAATAATTCTTCGGGCAGAGGGCTTTTGAGGCTGGTGTTTGATTGACTAGCAATTGCAACAGCACCCAGAGGTAAACTGATTGCCTGCTTGGTTTCTCCATTGGTTGATTCAATGAGTTCTAAACTTCCTCCACCTAAATCTAGGGCGAGAAAGGACTCGATATGGCTTAGGTTCGGGTCAGTCCGTAATCCGGCTGCCACCGCCTCTGCCTCTTGCTGACCAGAGAGAATTTCAAGTGATAAACCAGTGTGTTTTTTGAAGTGTAAGCCAATGTCGTTGGAGTTATCCGCTTTTCTTAGAGCCTCTGTTCCCACCACGCGAATATGATCAACACCCCAATCAGCTATTTTTTCTTTCAGTTCGGCAATACAATCCAAGAGATGTTTAATTGATTGCTCCGATATTCTTGAGGATTCATTAATCTTCTCAGAGAGTAACCGGCATGAAAGACTGTGCTGATCCAGGAACCTTTGTTTGCCCAATTCGTTTTTTTCAGCAATTAAAACTTTGCTCGTGTTTGAGCCAATATCAATGAGAGCATACCGATTCATTAGGTGGATGAAAGAGAGTATCCGTGGGGCGCGATGACGAGTGTGAATTCACCTTTTCCACTGGAAGCCTGAAAAAAATTGATGAGTTCTGAAACTGTCGAGGTTCGAATGGTTTCATGTGCTTTAGTAATTTCACGAGCCATGCAAACGAACCTATCCCCTCCAAACGTTTCTTGGATTAACTGGAGAGTTTTTTCAAATTTATACTTGGATTCATAAAAGATAAGAGAGCCCTCGAAATCCTTCCATTTTTCAAGTATCTTTCGAACAGCTCCTGATTTTTTAGGAAGAAAACCAAGATAAAGAAACTGATGGGTGGGAAGCCCTGAGGCAATGAGTGCAGAGAGGGCAGCATTGGGCCCGGGAATAGGGACAACCTTGATTTTACGAAGATGACATTCGCGAACCAATCGAAAGCCAGGGTCACTAAGGTTGGGGCAGCCGGCATCTGAAACTAGTGCAATGGTTTTTCCTCCCTCGATTTGGTCTGCTAATTCGATTGAAAGAGGTTTTTCATTTTCTTCCCGATAGGAAAGAAGAGGAATCTGTATGGAAAGCTTTGCGAGAAGTCGTCCTGTGATTCGGGTATCTTCACATGCAATCAAGTCTACTTCAGATAGAATTTCAGAAGCTCGAGCTGATAAATCACTTAAATTGCCAATAGGCGTGGCAACCAAATACAAAGTTCCGGAGCCGGTAGCGACCGGATTCACTGATCAAGAACTAGCGGGAACCACGATCAAAACCGCCAGGTAGGCTATACTCCCAGTTGGCAGGTCTGGCATGTGGCATGCGTGAATCGTCCGGAGATGCAGTGAAGCAACCACTGAGCGATAAAACAAAAAGGCAAAACACGACAATTTTAAATATTTGCATAACTCAAGTATCAAAGTGTTTCTTCAAGTGCAGGCACAACATGAACATTGTCTCCAGGACGGAGTTTTTCTGGAGTTCCAAAGCGTGGAAGGATGTAGGCCAATGAAAAACCTTGGCGTGAGCTTTGCACGCGAATGCGGGCAGCCTTACGCTTATCTTTCCAAAGGGTGAAGACATGCCCAGGCTCGATTCCTCGGTCTGAGCCAAGAGGAATGAGCATCATGCCGGATTTTCCATCGATTCTCGCAATCGTGGAGGGAACCCCTGCTTCTCCTATTGTTTTAGATTGAGCAGCGATCATAATATCCTTCTGGGTGAGAACTGGAGGGCCATCTTCTTTTGGCTTGAAAGGATTGACTGCAACTTCGTCTTCCTGCTCAGTGATTTCACCACCCTGTTGTTTTGCAACCATTTCATCAATGCCTCGCTTGTAGCCAGCGGATTCAGCCTCTCGGATTTCATCTCTTAAGCCAGCAATGGTTTGCTGATGTTCATCCATTAGAGCCGCGAGAGATTCTTCATGCGTTTGGCTGATCTTTATTTTTTCCTCTTCCAAGGAAGCAATCCGTTGGTTGGCAAGATTCTCTTTTTGTTCAGCAGCTTCATTTTCTGCCTTCCTTTCTTCTTTTTCGAGGGCTAAGTCTGCGGTTAGTTCTTCAACCTGCAAGTTGAGTTTACCATTTAAATCTTCTAGCTCTTCTTTTCTCTCTTTTTCTTTTGCATAAAGATTTTGATATTCGCGCAGTTCCATATCACGAGTAACGATCATCGAACGCAGTTTGGAGATTTCTCCAAATTTGTTATGTCTGTCTTTGTATAACATACCAATGACGGTTCTGAGCCGGTTGTCTCGAGGTACTCCTTTAATAACAGTGCCATCCTCCTTTTTAACATCTTTCTTGGGGAATTTTACCGAGTCCGAAAATGGATCCTGGAAACTGGCAGGTGAATTTAGTTTTGCGGACGGATTGACCTGCCATGTTTTGCTCTCTTTATTCCAGGTGAGTGACTCAGGGCCGTATTCCTTGGTCAGGCTGTCTAAGCTATCACGATAATCAGGGTTTCTGAGGATAATGTCCTCCGCAGATCGAAGAGTCTCAGCAGCTTCGGCAAGGGGATTTTCATCATTCTGTCCGACAGGGTCGTTAGCATCGAAAACTTCATTGAATGCACTTTTTTTTGAGGAGATATCCTTCCAAGTGCCTTCTTTGTCGGATTGGAGAATGTTGTAAGCATCGGATACCACCTCATCCAGGAAAGAATGTGATTGTGCGGTTTGGGTATCCCATTTCAACCAAATGAACCCTCCGAGGGCAGCTAATGAAAAAGTGGCAAGGAGACGAAAGATTACGGCAAGGACATTCATAAGGCTATAGGTTTAATCTGTAACGATTTCTAATCAAAATCAATGTTACATTTTATTAATTTTTGAAAGGGGCAGTACCACTGCCTGTTCCATGTAATGCTAGTAAGTCGCAACTCGGTAAATTTGTGCTCTGTCGAATCCATGAGTTTTAAGTATTTCGATCTCCACTCCTTTAACGCAAATGGGGTCAAATTCGTGCTCTCGAAAGGAAAGGAAATTGTCTTTAATTTCTATGAGCAATTTTGATTTCCCAGAAGAAGACAGTGTGTATATTCGATAGTCTTTAATTAGAGATGGAAGAGGTTGGGTCAATTCAGGAAGTGGTTGTGGAGGAAAAAGCAAATCATACATGCCATCAAAATGTATGCAGATCTTGGAGATTTCGACTTCCTTGGGCCAAATTATTTCCAGGAATTCGGGGTATTTAAAATCGCTTGGTTTGGAAATCCAAAGGTTGGGCAAATGGGAGGGGCGGTGAAAATGGTTGAGGACATTCTGAGCAGAGTAGGGCCTGTCTTGGGTAGAAATCTCAACTAGGGGGCCGAATAAAGTGGGATAGTCCGAAGGGGGCTGATGCAGATAATTGGAAAAGGAATTGTAAGCACCGCTATTGGAAACTTCCTGAGGGTAGGATACTTTGAGACCGACTGGAGGGTTTTTGACTTCCATAACACTGAAAGAATCCACAGAAGAAATCTCAAGAAAGTACCAGCCTGTGCATTTGTGAGATGTTTTAAGATCCAAAGAAATTTTGTGTACTCCTGCTTCGACAATGTCGTAAGAACAAGTGTCGAGACAATCTCCCGGAAGATTTGAATCAAAAAAGGTACCTGCCAAAAGTCGGGCATCCAAGGTCAAAGGTTTTTCACATGACAGAGAGAGGACTGTTACATCAATTAAGGCTTCTTTTACTGGAAACTGAATCAGGCATGCTTGGGTCTTTGGTCCGATTTTACATTCCAGTAGCCGAATATTTTTTTCTTCCCAGGTGCTGGATGCGGATACTTGTGCGGATGGAGAGAGGTCGTGCTCATCTTCTAGGGGAGTTAGCCCAGTTCGATGATTGCATGCTTCCAAAGATTTTCGGAGATCTTCGATGTGTCCCTTTTTGGCGATAGTTCTTGGCAGCCTCTTTTTCTGAAGGCAGTGGGCAGCACAATGACCGGTAGCAATACCCAATTGAGCAGCTGTGGGTGTGTGGCCAAGGTTTAATGAAGCGTCAGAGCTGACAGAAGCGTGCTCGCCAGCCCATAGTAAATTCCTTATTTTTTTAGAATACAAGGCACGCAAAGGAATTTCAAAGGGTTGCGGTAAGGCGAATTTCCCACGGTTTGAACAGAGTAGGGGAGCACCTCCTTGCAGGGGGGACCTGCCAACCGCAACAGAATCGTGAAAGCTCGTTCCCTCTGTAAGGTCCTCCTTGCAGATTTGATAATCCCCGTGGCCTCGAAATCCAGATTTAGATAATTGAATGGGGGATATTCTTTCAATCGCAAGATCGGCTGAGGCATTCTGCATGGGTGATCTATTTTTGATAAAATCCCATGCCGCCCATGCAATCTCATCAGAAGACGGAGATCTTGTACTTGGGGAAGACACCCATTCGATATGATGATAGCCCAATAGGGACCGATTTAAAGATTCGAGCCATTCAAGGCGCGGTTCAAGATGGTTCTCTTCCCATTTGATTTTAACCCAAGAAGGGCAAGTAAAGGGGACTGCTTGCTCTCGTTTAACGATTTGTACGAGCGCAACTGTTCTTTGGGTTTGGGGGTTGGAATTGGAGGAATCTTCTTCACCCAAGTCAATCCCTTCTTCACCGGGAGCCCCGGCAAGTTGAGAAAGATTACCGCTTCCAGAACAGTCGATAAAATATTCTGCTTTGAACAAAAATCGACTTCCCGTGCTTTGACAAATTCCCAAACATGCTGCGATTTTGTCTCCCTTAGAATTAAGATTGGTCTCAAGTACACGAACTCCGGTGAATACTTGGACTCTTGGCTCATTATGTAAAAGAGTGGAGAGCACCCTGCCTTGTCCGGCATGCGTCCCTTCGGTGTTGTCTGCTAAAAGCTTGTGACAGATTTCATCCAATAAACCAGACTCTCGAGGAAACACTGAATTAGATCCGCCAGGAAGATCAAAAGGAATTCGAATTTCTTCTCCAATTCTTCCACCAATGGTCTGTCTAGCCTCTATCAAATTAACCAAACAACCTTGTCTTGCAGCGGAAATAGCTGCGCAAATACCAGCCAAACCTCCGCCCACTACAAGAATTTGTGACCTCTTAGGACTTGTTTTCAAAATAAATATTAAATAATCGAATCCCTTCTATACATCCAGCTCAAGCAATTCCCAAACTGAAAAGTTACTAATGCTAGTCATTAAGTTTTTTTAATAGTAGGTGTTTAGTTCTTTTAATATTGTGAGTGAAGGGAGCATTTATTAAGAAAGGTTTTTCTTTTATCACAACGACGAATCAGATTTAGTTTGTCATCAGCTCAGCCCTGTCTATTCAAATTCATTCACAATTAACATTTTTCAGTTATTTAATTCGTAGATGAGAAACATTTTCCCACGCTGGTCCAACACCATTCCTTTGAAATTAATAATTTCTCTGGGAATGATTGGTGGAGCTGCCGTTGCTGGAATAACCTACTATGCTACTCCTAAATACACCCGTGTAGGGTATCAACCTACCCAACCGGTGGCCTACAATCATGAATTTCATGCAGGGGAATTGGGTTTAGATTGTCGCTATTGTCACACAGGGGTAGATAAATCTTCTCATGCGAACATACCGGGTGCTCATGTCTGCATGTCTTGTCACCAAAACATCAAGTCTGATTCCCCCTTGCTTGAGCCTGTTCGCACATCTTTCTACGGGGAAGACCAAAACAAAGATGGAAAACTTTCAGAGGGCGAAGATTTGAATGGTGATGGAGTTTTAAACGCTGGCCCTGCCATCCCTTGGGTGCGCATCCATAAATCTCCCGACTATGTTTATTTCAACCATGCTATTCATGTTAACCGTGGTATCAGCTGTGTAGAATGTCATGGCAGGGTCGATCAGATGGTTGAAGTCCATCATGACAAACATTTGAGTATGGGTTTTTGTTTAGAGTGTCACCGTAATCCTGAAAAGGCATTACGACCTATGGATGAGGTAACTAACCTATCATGGCATGTGAGTGATGAAAAAGATGTAGATCCCCTCATTGCTCAAGTTCATGCTGGCCTTGAGATTAAAGATAATTGGGGCGTTAATCCGCCGCTTAGTTGCACTGGATGTCACCGATGATTAAAGAAAGCAAACAACCTCCATTTTCCGTGGGGAAAGACTACTGGAAGAGTCTAGATAGTTTAGCCGAGACTCCTGGGTTTCAGGATTGGGTATCCCGTGAGTTTCCTGAGGGAGCTAGCATGCTGGATGGCGTGCAGCGCCGAAGTTTTGTCAAGTTAATGGCAGCCTCTTTTGGGCTTGCTGGGCTTGGAATGACAGGGTGCCGACGCCCTGAGCATGTTATCTTACCCTACGGGAAAAGTCCGGAGGAATTAATTCCAGGTGTTCCTGCTTTCTACGCTACCGCGCAACCCACTTCTCGCGGCTTTCAGCCGTTGATTGTGGAGAGTCATCAAGGTCGGCCCACTAAAGTTGAGGGTAATCCATCCTATATCCCTTTCGGTGGAAGCACCGATGTGTATTCTCAAGCCAGTGTTCTTGATTTGTACGACCCTGATCGGGCACAAGGAAGTTATGTGCGACAAACCCTTAAGAGTGGTGTATTTCGTTGGAAAAAAATAAGCACTTCCACTGTTCTTGATTCTATCTCTGATGAAATTTCGAATGGAAAGGTTGGGATACTGGCAAACCATTCTCATTCGGTTCTGAGAAATTCACTTTCCGAAAAAATAAAAGGGAAGGGAATCAAGTGGTTTGAACATGAGGCAATTAATTATCGCTCTGCTGAACGCCAGTTAGGTGAAGTTTTGGGGGTACAGGTTGGATTGCGTGCCGTTCCTACTCTTAAATCAGCCAAGCGAGTTTTGTCCTTGGATTGCGATTTTCTTGGAAATAGGGAAGCTAACGAAGTAGCAAACACCAAAGCCTTCATGAGTGGTCGTAAGGTACTTGACCCAAAAGATGCACGGAAAATGAATCGTCTCTACATTGTTGAGTCTGATCTTTCCCGTACTGGTGGTGTTGCAGATCATAGACTTAGGCTCGAGTCATCGAGCATTTTTGCCTTTTCCTGCTTGGTTGCTTCTGAATTACTTGCCAAGACCAAGGATGCCGATGCAAAGCTGATTGGTCATCTCGGCAAACTTGGTGCTAATGCCAATAAACATTCCAAGTGGGTCACTGAGGTAGTCAAAGATCTTGTTTCTTCTTCCTCCAATTCCGTGGTTCTTGCTGGTTCTCATTTGCCCAAGGAAGTGCAACTTCTTGCTTACACAATGAACCGTGCTCTTGGGGCAATTGGTTCTACAGTTGATTACATTGAGACTTCAGATAGCTCTGAATCTATTTCCTCACTTGCCTCTCAAATTGTGAGTGGAGAGGTTGAGCGCTTAATTATTTTAGATGGAAATCCAGTCTTCCAAACCAAAGGCTTTTTAGATTGGGATACTCTTTCCAAAAAGCTAAAATATTGTGTGCGCTTGGGTGCTTCGATTGATGAAAGTTCTCAAATTGCCGATCATCACATAGGCCAATCCCATTACTTAGAATGTTGGGACATTGGAAAGACATGGGATCAGACTGCATTGGTTCCGGTGCAACCCCTGATTGCTCCTCTTTTTGATACAATTTCAGAAAACAAACTTTTATGTCACTTGCTTGGTGATGAATCGAGCGACCATGACTTAGTTAGAGATTTACAAATCTCAATCTCTGGAAACCTGAGCTTTGAAGATTTTTTGCGCCTTGGATGTAGTGATCTAAAAGCTGTGAATGGCAAGAATGTAGATCCGAGTAAAGCACTGCTTAGACTCTCTGTACAAGACTCTAAGTCTCCCGTTTTTTCCGAGAATAATTTAGAGGTTTTGATCATTCCTGATTTTCACGCACATGATGGCCAGTATGCCAATAATGGCTGGATGCAGGAATGCCCTGATCCTATCAGTAAACTTACTTGGGATAATGCACTTTTAATCAGTCCAGTTTTAGCAAAACAGCTTGAGGCAAGGCACTCCAATCTGGGTCTGCTCCCCAAAGCAACGATGCTCAACAATAATGGACAGATTGCCCCAGATGCCGCTTTGTTTGAAGGTGGGAAACAAAAGGCACCGGTTGTTTCATTAAAAGTAGGTAACCGTTCAATTCTCTGTCCTTTGTATGTCCAGCCAGGACTCGCTGACTTTACTGTTGTTGCCTCATTCGGCCTTGGTCGCAGGCATGTTGGCAGGGTAGGGCAAGGATCTGGATATGATTCAGCTCCCCTGCTCAATGGCAATGGTTCTTTCATTCTTCAAGGTGCATCTCTTGAGCCCACTGGTGATTTTAGTATTTTGGCTAATGTGCAGGAGCATTGGTCTATGGAAGGTCGTGCAATTGTAAGGGAAGCTAATTCTGAGGATTACCAAAATGACCCCGGTTTTGCTTCACATATGGGAGCTGAATCGCACTCTCCACCGATGTGGGGGAAGGATCAAGACAAGTCTTTAGCGGAGAAAGCTACCTCCACACCCCGAGGCAATTCCGCTTATGAACATCCTGACCATACCTACGAAAAGTCGGATGTTTTTGGGATTCACCAGTGGGGTATGGCAATCGATTTAAATCAATGCACAGGTTGCAGTGCTTGTGTTGTCGCCTGTCAAAGCGAGAACAATATCCCTGTTGTAGGAAAGGACCAAGTTCTCAGGGGCCGTGAAATGCATTGGATCCGTTTGGATCGCTACTTTAGTTCAACTGCCCGCGACGGTGCGGAAATCCCTTCCGATGTTCAAGTATCTTTCCAGGGTGTGGCCTGTATGCATTGTGAGACTGCACCTTGTGAAAGCGTCTGCCCGGTAAATGCCACCGTGCATGATGAAGAAGGCTTGAATGCAATGGCTTACAACAGATGTGTGGGGACAAGGTATTGTGCCAACAATTGCCCATACAAAGTCCGTCGTTTCAATTTCTTTGATTGGAATAAACGCAGCACTGACGAATTATACCAAGGTCCTCTCGGGGAAAAGAATGATTCTTTGGTCGATATGGGGAAAAACCCTGATGTCACCGTTAGAATGCGTGGTGTTATGGAAAAGTGCACCTATTGTGTCCAACGTATACAGGAATCAAAAATCCGTACTAAAATAAACGCCCAACGATCGGCCAAATTAGAGACAGGTCGAGACGGTTCTGATGTAAAGCTCGAAACAAAAGATTTGAAAGTGCCAGATGGTACGATCAAAACAGCCTGTCAACAGGTTTGCCCGAGTGAAGCAATTGTTTTTGGGGACATCAGTGATCCCGATAGCGAAGTAAGTAAACTTAAAAACAACCCAAGAGATTATTCCGTTCTTGGCTATTTGAACACCCGTCCGCGTACAACTTTCTTAGCCAAAGTCAGGAATCCCAACAATAGGATGCCTGATTTTTCTCCTTCACCTCATTCCACAAGAGAGTATCACGATAAAGCACATCCTTCACACCATGGGGATGAACACGGAGCTCATTAATTTATGTCAGAGGTAAAAGAAGCGTCTGAAAATGAGATCTTAAAGAAGATCGATCCTGCTCCATGGAAAGAAGTTCCACTTGTTTTAAACAATAGAAGCTACAAGTGGGTTACTGATAAAATTTGTGGTATTGTAGAGTCGAAAACTCCCACTTGGTGGTGGTGGTGCTTCATCACTGCTCTCTGCATTGCCAGTTTTACTGGAATGGGCTTAGTTTATCTTGTTTCAACTGGAGTAGGCGTCTGGGGTAACAACAATCCAGTGAACTGGGGTTGGGCGATTGTTAATTTTGTTTTCTGGATTGGCATTGGACACGCAGGTACTTTAATTTCCGCCGTTCTCTGCCTTCTTAAGCAGAAATGGAGAACTTCGATCAATCGGGCATCGGAAGCAATGACTGTATTTGCAGTTTTGTGTGCGGGTATCTTTCCCTTGTTCCATGTGGGTAGAGTATGGTTTGCCTGGTGGTTATTTCCTATTCCTAATGCCAATGCAATCTGGCCCCAGTTTCGTAGTCCATTGGAATGGGATGTTTTTGCTGTTTCCACCTATGCTACTGTTTCTATTTTGTTTTGGTACATGGGCATGATCCCTGACATGGCAGTTTTACGAGATCGTGCTAAAGAAACATGGCGAAAGTATTTTTATGGTTTCTTTGCAATGGGTTGGAGAAATGCCAACAACCATTGGCGTAATTTTGAGATGGCCTATCTCTTACTTGCTGGTTTATCCACTCCGTTGGTCTTATCGGTTCACACAATCGTTTCTTTTGATTTTGCGGTGGCGAACTTGCCGGGATGGCATACTACTATCTTTCCACCTTATTTTGTTGCTGGAGCCATCTTCTCAGGATTTGGAATGGTATTAACCCTTCTTCTGCCAGTGCGTGCAGTATTTGGACTTCGTGACCTGATTACCCAAAAGCACATCGATAACATGTGCATGATTACTTTAGCAACCGGTAGTTTGGTGGGGTATGCCTATGCTATGGAGTTTTTCATCGCTTGGTATGGAGCCAATTCTTACGAGGGGTTTGCCTTTATCAATCGTGCTTTTGGAAATTACTGGTGGTCCTATTGGATCATGGTTTCCTGTAATGTTATCTGTCCTCAACTATTTTGGTTTAAAAAGATCCGTGAAAATACTCCACTTGTTTGGATTATTTCAATCTTTGTTAATGTAGGAATGTGGTTTGAAAGATTTGTGATAGCCAACACGACGCTTTCTAGAGACTTCTTGCCCTCATCTTGGGGATACTATTCGCCTACTGTAGTTGATATCTTTACCTTTTTTGGAACATTTGGGTTCTTTTCCGTTCTCTTTCTTCTTTTCCTTCGATTTTTACCTCTAATGCCAATGTGCGAGGTTAAATCTGTTATGCCGCAAGCGGATCCTCATTCCGATCATTGATGATGAGTGATGTAATGGATATTAAATATGCAGTGGCTGCCACTTTCTCTTCTGCGAAAGAAATTTACGACGCCGCTGGTAAGGTAAAAGAAAAAGGCTACACCCATTGGGAATGTTTTTCTCCCATACCTGTACATGGATTGGATGGACAGATGGGGTATCCAAGGTCTAAAGTTCCTCGCTTTACTCTCGCAGGTGGAGTTACTGGATTTCTTACAGGGATGCTGATCGTTTGGTTCATGAACGAGTTTGACTATCCGTTGATTGTTGGTGGTAAGCCTTACTTTAGTCCAATTTATCCCTTTCCAGTTTTTTACGAACTGACGATTCTTTTTGCCGCCTTTGGTACTTTATTTGGAATGTTTTTTCTTAATCGTTTACCAAGGCATAATCATCCAGTGTTTGAACATCCAGACTTTGGTAGAACGGGTGATGACAAATACATGATCGTCATAGAAGTGGAAGACCCTCAGTTTGATGAGGAAGAGACTTCTCAATTTCTTACAAGTTTGGGTGGACAATCGGTACAGGTAATCAGGGAACCCATTGATTGATAAATGAGATATTTTGTTCCAGTCTTTATCATTTTGATCGTTACGATAGTTTCGATTCTCGGTTTTCGTGGAGACCTGACTAAAAATAGACCGGTTGAGGTTTTCCCTGACATGGATAGACAGGCAAAATTTAAAGCACAAACAGCAAACCCTCGATATGCTGATGGTAGTGCCGACCGTTTGCCCGTTCAAGGCACTATTTTACGAGGAACTGCTCTTAATGAAGCCAATGTTTTTTCTGCTGTGCCCAAGTATCACACGCCTTCTTTCATTTCAGGCAAATTGCCCGATGGTGAGTGGGTTGAGAAAGTGCCTGCCGAAGTTGGATTGAATATGAAAACCATGCGACTTGGCAAAGAAAAGTATGAAATTCATTGTTCTGTCTGTCACGGTGAATATGGGAACGGAAAGGGTGTTATCGCAAAATTTGGCTTAAATCCACGCAACTTGGCAGATCCTTCACAAACTGGTTCATACCTCGAAACAGTTGCACCATGGAAGGATGGTCAACTCTACAACGCCATATCAAACGGTTCTGCTTCTGGCATCATGCTCGGGTTAAAGGACAGACTCTCACCTGAGGAAAGATGGGCAATCGTATTATATTTACGTGCATTACAAAACTATGTGGGTGAATCCACTACATCTTCGAAAGGACAGGGTTCATGACGGAAAGTTCCTCCACAAATATGCATAAATCTAGTCTGTCCACCAAATTGTTGGCAGGTTCAATCCTTGGTCTAGGAGCTGGTCTTGTTGGATTATTTCAGGGGTTACAAACGGGAGATAAGTCACCTTTTCTAGGTTGGCTTTGGGGGTGTTCTTTTTGGCTGAGTATCGCGATTGGTATGCTCATGCTTATCATGATTTTTCGTGTCTTTAATTCCAAGTGGAGTCCTGTTGTTCGCAGACAGCAGGAACATGCACTATCTGCTTTCCCCTGGCTCGCTCTTTGTTTTCTTCCTCTTTTGTTAGTTGCTTGGTTTGGCAAGGAACAGGCGGGAATCCTTTGGTCATGGATCAACCCTGCAAGTGCAACCCTAGAAGTCACAAGTGTTATCACTGTAGAACAGGATGTGCTTCACCAAAAGAAAGCTGGTTATCTTAACCTCAATTTCTTCACACTTCGTCTAATTGCTTACTTCGGAATATTTTGTGGAATCAGCCATTGGCTTCGCAAGGTTTCTTTCTCTCAAGATAATGACGGTGATCCCAACTGGACTCGCCTAGGTTCGAAAGTATCCGCCATTGGTATTCCAGCTGCAGCCTTAGCACTTACTTTTGGTGCCTTTGATTTGTTCATGAGCTTAGAGTATCAATGGTTTTCAACAATGTATGGTGTATGGTTTTTTGCATCGGGTATGCGAGCAGCTCTAGCTATTACTATTTTAATCTGCCTTTACCTTGTTTCCAAGGGTACTCTCAAAGGTGTGTTCAAACAAGCTCACCAATACGACCTTGCATGCTTATCGCTTACATTCACAATTTTTTGGGCTTATGTAAGCTTCTCACAATATTTTCTTATCTACAGTGCCAATATTCCTGAAGAAACATTTTGGTTCACAATCCGAGAAATTGACCCGAATACCGGTGAAATCTCAGGTTGGTTTTGGGTAAGCATGGGTTTAATCTTTGGACACTTCTTTTTTCCTTTTATTTACCTTCTTTTCTATCGCAGTAAGGTGGATGCCCCCAAATTGATTTTTATTGTTTGTTGGATTCTTTTATTCCATCTGCTTGATCTTTATTGGAACATAGTACCTGGTCGCGAAATTGTACCAGGAGCCTTTGTTGGGTTTGAAGCAAGACCTGTGTTGGGAAGCCATCTGTTATGGGGCTTATTCTCGTTGGTAGGTGTCGGTTGTTTGTGTTCTTGGGCAGTAATAAGAAGTTTCCAATCTGGAGTTGCTGAAATCATACCTGTTCGAGATCCTCGAATTAGGGAGTCAATTAATCACCATGAGTGATCCATCCAACCAGAGAGCGGACGGTTGTAGCGTCTTTTTCACATTTATTGTGCTTGGATGTTTACTGTCTGGATTTTATCTAGCCCAGCGTATTTTTGAACCGGATACGCCTGTGTCTGTTACAGATGCAGTCGATTCGATCCGTAGGGACAAGGCTGCATCGTACCGTGAGGAAAATTCAAAATTCATACGGTCTGTAGATAATTTTCACTCCGAACAGAATAGCTCCCTTGAATCCTCGATGAAAAAAGTAGTTCAGGATTATCAAACTTCATTCAAGGCTAAAAAAAATCATTCTAACTAGATTTGTATGTCCGAAGATTCTCCAGACAAAATTATTGATAAATCTGCCAAGTTGGTGTTTTCATTTTTCCTTTCCTCTGCTGGACTTTGGCTATTGGCTGCCGCATTTCTTGCGTACATCGCATCCGCTAAACTGACCGATCCCTTCTTTCTCTCTTCCTTTGAATTTCTTACCTATGGGAAAATTAAAGTATCCCAGGCCAACGCTTTTGTTTATGGGTGGGGAGGCAATGCTATATTTGCAATTTCTATATGGATATTAGCCAGGCTTTCTCAGGCAGAAGTTCGTGGCAGTGTGTTTCTTGTTTTTGCTGGTGTTTTATGGAACCTCGCGATAACTTTTGGGCTTTTGGGTATTTTAGACGGGCACATGAGTGGTCATGAAATGCTCGAGATGCCCACCGAGGTTTGGCCAGTAATGCTGATTGCTTATCTCATCATTACTCTTCTCATTCTTGTTATCCACCGATCGCGTCAGATTAAGGAAACGATCGCACCTCAATGGTTTATCTTATCGGCGATACTTTGGTTTCCTGCATTATTTTTAATTGCTTGGAATGGGCTGGAAATTAATCCTGCCCGCGGTACCCTACAAACTGTTCTGTCTATGTGGTATGGACAGAGTCTTATATGGCTTTGGTTAACTCCTGTTGCATTGGGTGCAGCCTATTATTTAATACCTGCTATCTTAGGACGAACCATTGATAAGTATTACCTAGCTATTTTTGGTTTTTGGTGTATCGCTGCCCTTGCACCTTGGTCTGTTGTGCATCATTTAGAAGGTGGTCCTGTGCCTATGTGGATTCCTGCAATTGGAACAGTTATGAGTATAGCCATGGTGTTTCCCATCGCTGTAGCATCCACTAATTTTCATGCCACTGCCTTTCAAGATATCGGGAAAGTTTGGGATAGTCTCCCCTTACGATTCGTGATCTTTGGCACGCTGTCATACACTATCTCGAGCTATATTGGAGTCGTGTTATCTATCCCCCCACTCGCCAAAAATAAAAAAATTTACAACAAAAAATAAATACAAAATAAAAAAAAAGATTATTGATTTTTAAATAATATTTTTTTTTTGGGAGTTTTATTTTAG
>JAYNZN010000003.1:15969-35926 GCA_038103695.1 Opitutales bacterium | reverse complement strand
GCTTTTCTTGATGTTAGCAAAGTTTGGGATAGCTTACCGCTTCGGTTTGTCATTTTCGGAACTCTCTCCTACACGATATCAAGTTACATCGGTGTTATCTTTTCTCTTCCTGCAGTAGCCAAAATTACTCAATTCTCAATCATCAACGAATTCCATTTTAATCAACGAGTTTATGGATTTTTCAGTATGATTATTTTTGGTGCAGTTTATTTTGCTCTTCCACAAATAACCGGTCGGGAAATTCCAAAAGCTGCTAAATCCTTTCACTTTTGGACATCCACTCTGGGTGTTTTGCTCCTTCTTCTCTCTTATTTGATCGGTGGTCTTACCCATGGCGTTCTTGCTGGTCAACCTTCCTTGGAGTGGGGATCTTCTGTGATTCAATCAATCAAGCCTTATTTTCTAATTACTAAATTTGCTTTTGTTGTTTTAGCATTTTCTCAGCTGGTTTTTGTATTCAATGTATGGAGAGTCATTTTCCCTAACCCCCTTACTTGTTGCTTGGCTAACAAAGAGGAGGCGAGTGTATGAATAACTTAGCAAAATTTACCATTGGCATTTTCGCTACTTTAGGATTTGCATGGCTTGCATTTGTCGTGGGTGCTCGTTCTCAATACGGAGATTTAGTACCTACAGCTTCGATTTTAGAAGAAGATGGCACAGTCCCTTCCGATGCTGATCTATTTCCCATGCCCCTATCCGGAATTGCTCAACAAGGAGCAGAGGAGTATGCTGCCCTTGGATGTGTAACTTGCCATACTCAACAAGTTAGAAGGGTAGATACAGGTTTTGATGTTGAAAGAGGGTGGGGGAAACGACCTTCAGTTCCTCGGGATTATGTTTTACAACATCATGTCCTTCTCGGTAATTCCCGTATTGGCCCAGACTTGGCGAACCTTGGCTTAAGAAATTACAGTGATGATTGGTTACATCAACATTTATTTGAGCCCCAATCAATTCATCCATCCTCTTTGTGTCCCCCAAGTCCTTTTCTCTATCAAGTGGTCGAGGAAGCAACTCATGCAGACATAGAAATTCCTGCAAACGAAAGGGTTTTAACTTCCAGATATATCCGCCCTTCTGTAAGAGCCGATCGTCTTGTTGCATACCTCAAAGCACTTAAGCAAGATTACGAGCTTCCTGAAGTTGCTTTTATCGAGACTGAAGATGAAACAACAGATCCAGTTATTGTTGAACCAGTGATTGCTGCTTCTGATGTGGGTGTTCCCAAGTGGCTACAAGAGCAAATAGACAATGGAAAGGAAATTTACATGAAAGCAGCAGTTGGTGGTGGAATGTGCTTTACATGTCACCAACCAAATGGTGAAGGTTTAGCTGGTCAATTTCCTCCACTTGCGGGGTCAGACTGGGTGCTAGGAGATAAGGATCGTTTGATTAAGATTTCGATGTATGGACTGATGGGGGAAATTGAAGTTAATGGTGTTAAGTACAACAATGTAATGGCTCCGCCTGGTATTCCTCCAGGTTCCTTAACGGATGAGCAGATTGCCGATGTACTAACATATATTAGAAATGATTGGGGCAATTCTGCTTCTGCTGTTTCTCCCGAGGAAGTGGCAACAGTCCGTTCCTCCTTAAAAGGTCGTGCTCCAATGCAAATGTTTACTGCTGCTGAACTTTCCAGTCCTGAACAATGAGCGAACATCCAGATAATAGAGAAGATCATTCCAGTAACTCAGGACTTTCTGATGAGGAAATCGTAAAGTCTCATGTAGAGCTTTCTAAAAACAAGCATGAACCTACTAAGAACTTCTTATTGGCCCCTCTTGTCTTTGTTTTTGTATTTGGTTGTTTAATTTTTGTTTGTTCCATCCAATTAGCACACTCTACTAATTCTTTCCAATTACACCCTCCTGTTGAGGTGGTTGAATTGAGTGATGCAGAAAAAGAGGCCTTGCGATTAGAGAGAAAAATAAGTTCCGGGGAGAAGATTTTCGCGGCTCGTTGTGCCTCATGCCACCAAGCAAATGGTTTGGGGATTGAGGGTCAATTTCCCCCGCTTGCTGGTTCAGAGTGGGTCACTGCTGATTCTGGAGTCATTGCAAACATCATCATCAAGGGCTTGAAAGGTGAGATAGTGGTAAATGGAAAAACATATGGTTCCTCCGCTGCAGTTAATATGGCTGCAGTTCCAATCAACGACCGAGAGATTGCCAATGTGTCCACCTATGTCAGGCAGGCTTGGGGTAACCAAGCTTCTGAAGTTACTGAAGAAACTGTATCTTCTGTACGGGCTGAATTTTCTGATATGCAAGACCAATGGGTTGGTGATGATCTTAGGGAGCAGTACTCTGACTCCTTTAGTCAATAATCGCATTTTCTCTCTCCGACAATCCTTCATCATGGATTGTCATTGTCGATTCTTCTTTGTTCATTCAGGATACATCGTTTTATGAAATCATTGTGTCTTTTACTGTCTAATGTTTTCTTTTTTTGTTTTTCATTTGCTGAGTTACGAGTCGAACGGGTTGAAAGACCCGAGTATCATTTTCCTCAATTACAGGAGATTATTACTCGGTTAAATGAGCAAGCACCCGATTTGCTCTTAAGCAAGTTAGAGCTTGAAGAAGCTTCAATTAAACAGGAAATTGTAAGATCAAGCCATGGAGCAAATTTGGAATTTAGCCTATCAGGGCTTTCCATACAAGAAGACAGACCCAATCGTAACTTTGATCAAAGATATGATGCATTTGCTTCTTTAAATGCGAAAAAACCCATTTATCACTCTGGGGCATTAGAAGCCAAAGAAACGATTGCTGAACTCGAAAAATATCAGGCAGAGTCGAACCTTGAATTTAGAAAAAAGTTTCTGGAAATTGAGATTCGTGCACTTTTCCTCGAACTGGTCGTACTTCATTTTCGTAAAGCAACCTCAATAGAGCGTATTAATTTAGCGTCTCAAAACCTTAATGACCAAAAGATAAGGCAAAAAAAAGGTATGGTTTCTATGGTGGATGTTTCGGAGACTGAAATGGATTTGATTAATCAAGAAATTGTTTTGTCAGAGTTAAAGCTGAAGATCGGAAAGGAAGAAGCAAAATTCAGAAGCTTATCTGGTTTTGACAATGTATTGGACTTTGAGGTGCGCTCCTCTTTTTTAGAATTTTGTAGAGATTATAAATTCCCTGATAATTTCCTACTCTTGGTAGGTGGAACCAATTTAGAGATCAACCAGTTGGAGTCATTTATAAAGCGTGAAAATCAAAAGGTGGTGATTGCTGAATCTGAAATGTTGCCAAAATTTAATTTAGTAGGATCTGTTTTTCAGGACCAAGTAGATACGGTTTCCAATGATGAAAGGGTCAATCGCAATAATATCTTATTTGGGATTGAAGCAAGTTGGGCTTTGTGGGATTCCGGTAAAAGTAAGAATGAAAAGAGGGCATCCATAATCAGGAAAAGGATGTATCAAACAGAATTGGAACTAGCGCGTAGGAAAATGCGAATGTTTACTGAATCAAAGCGTAAAGAACTACTATCCCTTTTGGAACGTATTACTCTAAGTCGAAAATTATTATCTGTTTCGATGGATTATTTATCAAAATGTGAAATGGAGTTTTCCCAAAGTCGAAAGAGTGATTTGGACCTCCTTTCCGCCCAACTGGAAGTTGACTCAGCCAAGTTAGCCAACATAGAAGCAGTGTGTCGTTATTTATGTACTTTAGATCTTTATGAACAACAACTCGGTGCTCCTTCTTTTTCAATACCTCAAAACCGATGAAATGGAATAAACTAACAAAACCTCTGTTAGTATTTATCTTTCTCTTTGGGTTGTTTTGGTACATCCGGGGAGGTCTTGATTCTAAGGTTAGGGTGGGAGAGGCTTATATTGGCAACATTCGTGCGTCGGTTACTGGAAATGTAAAGGTTTATGCCAGTTCCACCTTTAAGTTGCGTGCATTAACGGATGGTATGGTGACCCATGTATCTCTATCCCCCATGCATGCCCCTATCCAAGTGACAAAAGAGCAGCCTCTAATCCAACTTGAAGAGGCTGAATTAGAGCGGGCTTTGCTTGGGTTAGAAATGGAAAAAAGGCACTTTAGTGAACGAATTGAAGTGGGTTCTTTAACCCGCATGGCCCTTACAGTTCTGGAGAAGGAACTTCTAGCTATCGAGGAATTAGTCGGAGCAGGTAAAGAACCAGCATTCAACTTGGAGCTAAAACGAAGCGAAGTACAGCGGTTACGAGCCCAAGTGAAAATGGAAGAATTGCACACCAAACATTTTATGGAAAATAACCAGATGAAATTGGCAAATCTTTCTGCAGAGCTAAGTAAGAGGAAGATTACTAGTCCAATAGATGGAGAGTTTTCAGAGTGTTATGTTTCTCCCGGCCATATTGTTATGTCTGGTGAAATTGTTGGAGTTGTTCACTCAAACGAGAGAATGATTGAGGTTTCCTTAAACGAGGAGGACTTTGCTGGTATTGAAGTGGGAATGCCAATTGCGGTTAGTTTGTTCTCTCTGGCGGATCAACCTATTCTTGGCGAGGTGTCTTCACTTTCTTCTTCGGTTGATATGTCATCGGGCACAAGAAAGTTATTTGCGATGACTCAAGATAATATACGTATTCCAGTTGGAAGTGCCGGTAGAGCACAAGTTGTACTACAGGAAAAAGCTGATGTTTTGCTTATACCCGCAATGGCACTGCTAGGAGATTCTGTGATGGTTGTGAGGGAAGGTGTGGTTGAAAAGAAAAAAATTGTGACGGGAGTACGAAATTTAAAAACTGTTGAAGTTCTCGGTGGTTTGAAGAAGGGAGATCAAATCATTTTAGATACGCCCCAGATATATCGAGTCGGTGACCGCGTAATTCCAGTTCTGATCGATTGTAAAAACTAGCCCTTACTCATCTCTCTGTCATGCTTCCCTTTGAATTGGCACTGCGATATGTGATATCTCGCAAACGACCAATGGCTATGAGTCTGATGGGAATAGTTTTTGGTATTTCTTTTTTTGTACTTACGCAGGCACAGACTGCTGGCTTTGAAGCTTTTTTCATTCGAACAATTCTTGGCACGAATGGAGCCATTCTTATTTCCGATCGTTTTCAAAATACAAGCCAAGTGGTTCATGAGGTTGATAACGATGGAAAGACTCGATTTTTGTTCGATCCAAGTAAAGAATCAACGTATCGGGAAGGTGTTGACCACCCACAATCTATTATTGATGCATTGCAGGATTCTCCAAACGTCGAGGGTATTTCTGAAATACTCAAAGGGAAAGGTACACTAAGCTCTATACGAACTAAACAAACTGTTGAAATCCATGGAATTCGAATAAGTGAGCATAGAAGAGTTTCGGATTTGGGTAATTTTATTCAGCAAGGTTCATTGGAGCTTTTTCGAGGCAACACAATGGGAGCTTTAGTTGGGTCTAGAATCTTTTACAAACTAGGTCTTCAAATAGGTGACCGTGTTTCCCTGATTGGGGTAAACGATTCGATTCAATTAAGAGTTTCTGGTGTTTTTGAATCCGGGGTTAATGAAATTGATAAGAATCGAATCTATTTACACATAGATACTGCAAGATCTTTTCTCGGTCGCCCATTTGGAGGGTCTGTTTTTCAATTGTCACTCAAGGATCCAAACCAGGCGCCCGAGGTTGCTGCTCATATGCAAAGCTTTTTAAATCACCGGGTCGTCAGTTGGCAAGAAAGAGAACAGGTGTGGCTGGATGTGTTTAAGGCCTTACGTTTTTCTTCGGCGATTACTGTATCCACAATCTTGCTA
The DNA here is from genome assembly GCA_038103695.1 of Opitutales bacterium. Taxonomy (GTDB): domain Bacteria; phylum Verrucomicrobiota; class Verrucomicrobiia; order Opitutales; family Seribacteraceae; genus Chordibacter. Next base: position 30,170 of record JAYNZN010000003.1, on the reverse strand, counting down.
CTTTCAGGTCTGGGGATATTCAATGTTTTTGCCATAATGGTGGTTGAGAAAAAACGTGATATTGCGATCCTAAGATCATTCGGTTTTAGCCAACGAGATGTCTCTCTCGTATTTATCTGGCAAGGTGTAATTGTACTTACCCTTGGGATTTTCTTAGGGTTCATCCTAGGTTTTTTGGCAACTTATGGAGTATCACAACTCCCACTGAGGATAAGGGGAATTTTTTCTACAGACCATTTTGTTGTGCACTGGGATATCTCTCACTACATTTGGGCTGCTATTATCTCGAGTATATTTGTTGCAGTTGCAACTTGGATACCATCGAGGCGTGCTGCCAAAATAGAGCCTGCAAAAATTATAAGAGAAGCAAACTGATTAGTTTAAGCGATGTCTGTACCTCAATTATCTGCAATAAATTTAAATTATAGCTTTTTGGATTCTGGGGTACAGAATAAGGTCCTGCATGATGTTTCTCTTGAGGTGGGTGCCGGCCAACTTACTTCTATTGTTGGTCCATCAGGGTGCGGTAAAAGTACTTTACTTTATCTTTTAGGACTTTTGGATAAGCCTGAAAGTGGTCATGTTTTTCTGGGTGGAAACTCGCTTTCCGATCTTAGTGAAGATCAAAGAACAGAGATCCGAAATCATCAAATTGGTTTTATTTTTCAATTTCACTTTTTGATAAAAGAGCTGACCGTTTTAGAAAATGTACGGCTCCCCATTCTAAAAGGAGGCAAAAGTGTTCGAGAAGCGAATAAATATGCGACAGAGCTTTTGGATAAGTTGGGACTTGTTGATAAACGAAATAGACCCGCCCATAAGCTTTCTGGAGGTGAGCAACAAAGAGTTGCGATCGCCCGTGCCTTATCAAATTCTCCCAAAGTGTTGCTGGCAGACGAACCAACTGGAAACTTGGACACTTATAATTCAGGAGTTGTATTCGAAATTCTACAGAAGTTTGCAGAGGAAGCTAGGATTTCAGTTGTAATGGTTACACATAATCAAGACTTGGCAGAAAAATCTGATCAGATCATCAAGCTTGTAGATGGTCGAATTACTACTTGAACTTAATTTGTTTTCCGATCAGTCGATAAGCTTCGTTTAAAAGTGAGGCCTGTTCGTGAGTAAAAGTAAGGAGTTCTTCGGGTAGGTTTTTTCCGCACAGCTTGTCCGGGTGCAGTATGGAAATTTTTTTACGATATTCTTTTTGCAATTTTCTCAAGTCGCATCCTTCCTCAACTCCAATCAAGCGGTATGCCCAATTTAGATCACCCTGCTTACTTCTATTAAATAGAGTGGATTTGGGTATGTATTCCCCTTTGAGCCATGTACGGATTGTCCCTTTGGGTAGCTTCAGGAGTTCTTCTCCAAGCAGTAGACAGCGTATTTGCATTTCACTTGGTTTTGTATTTCCAGCACAGGAGATTTCATACATTCCTCCTAAAAAGGAATAACTCATTGTAGGATCCCCCTTGAGAAGTACATAACTATCTTGGAAGCAGGCACGAATAGATTGATCAGATTGTTTAGCTTTTCGGAACACAGATTTAGCAAATTCCTGTAATCTTTCGGACAGATTCATACGGTTGATCAGTGATTGGACAGTATCAATTTCAGCCGATGAAATTGATCCGTCAGCTTTAGCTATCTTGGCAGCGCAACTGAAAAAATTAGCATAGTAGTAAAGCAAGGCTTTTTGTTCATTCTGGCAACCGGCATTGGTTTGCTTGTCAAACCAATGCCCAATGGATGCACCAATTAAACTACCAAACGGCCCACCCAATAATCCAATTCCAGATCCGACTATTTTTCCCCACCAATTCACATGTCTAGTAGGTTGAAAAAAGAAGACTATCTTTGGCGATATGGATCAGGGTTAGGTCCTACAGGGTTCCCTGTATTAGGCACAACCTGAACACAACGATCGTCCCAAAGTTCAATCATGTCCATGTCTTTAGCATTGGTGACCTCTAATTTTGGCAATCCATGCTTTTCCAACCACTTCAAGATAGGTGGCACAGCTAATTCAGGGTTTTGTGCTCTTGCGGTGACAATTTTTACACGATATCCAAGTTCCAGCCAAATATTCACTCTTTTGACCATTTGAGGAACTGGTTTACCAATATGTTCAAACCCTCTCCAAGCATCGGCTTCAGCTAGGGTACCGTCTAAATCGACTCCGATCCATTGCCTGGATTCTGCAGCTTCCCCATACTGGTTCATATCTGTCAAAGGAAGCCCGCGGGCATGTGGTACCCGAACCTCAAGTTTCTTACTTGAGAAAACTTGCTTAAATAAACGAAACATGAATTATCGATCAATAATCCAAAACCTTGCACCAAGAGCTAACATCATCAACCTTTTTTCTTTCAAATAAGTGATTTCCACAGCTAGCATTAATTATTTAAGCATGTATGGCCTTCCTTTCATTATACTTGCATGGGGAGGTATGTGGTTGTTTCGTCCATTATCGACTTTTTTGCACGAGATGGGGCACGCATTTTTTGCAATCGGGTTTACTTCTGGTGAAGTAGTGGTTCGAGTTGGGAAGGGAAGGGGAAGGAAGTTTCAGATTGGGAGTAGACTTTTAGTAGAGCTATCTTTTGGAAATGGATGGCAAGGTCATACTCGTTTTTCTCATGATGAAATTTCGTGGCTTTCTCGCCTGCTTATTCTTCTTGGTGGGCCAGTTGCAACATTTATGGTCACCAGCTTAACTGGACTTATTCTTTTTACTCAAGTGCTGAGCGTCTGGCTTGAGGTACCTTTGATTAGTTGGTTTTGCTGTAATGCCTTGGCATTTTTTCGGGCAATTATTCCAATGCGTCTAAAACCGACTGATCTTTTTCCTGAAGGCCCGCCAAGTGACGGCTTGCAGATAGTAAATCTAGTTTTAAGAAAAAAGTAGAAAGCCTACCCTTAGGGCTGAAGAAGTTTATCCGTCTGATTGAGTATCGAATAAGGTACGATACAGCGAACAGGTTTGATAGATTTCATCATGTGTACCATCCGCAATAATTTCTCCTTTATCCATTACGAGTATACGTCCCGCCAGCCGAATCGAGCTAAAACGATGAGCAATCATGATCGTGGTTTTACCTTTGGTAAGCAGTTTCATGGCTTGATGAATCTTTTCCTCATTCTCGGAATCAAGGGCCGAAGTCGCTTCATCCAAAAGAAGGATAGGGGAGTTTCGATAAAATGCACGGGCCAAGGCAAGTCGTTGTAGTTGCCCACCAGAAACACGACTCCCCTTTTCCCCAATTTTTTGGTTAATTTTTGAAGGTAAGGAATCAATGAACTCCCACGCAAACGATTTTTTTAGTGCATCTTCAATCGATTTATCAGTGTGCCTAGATTTACCTAATTCAATATTTTCTTCAATGGTATCGTCAAATAGGAAAGGTTTTTGAGGAACGGTGGCGACGGCTTCACGAAGTTCCTTAAGAGAAAGTTCTCGAAGGTCCTTTCCGTCCAACAAGATGCTTCCTGAATAAGGATCGTGGATCCGGTTTAATAAGCTGGCAAAAGTCGTTTTCCCTGCACCGCTTGGACCAACTAGAGCAACAACTTCACCGGCTTTTATGGTTAAGTTAAGGTTCTTGAGAACCATATTCTCGGTTTTATCCTCATCTTTATTTGCAGAATAAAGGAAGGAAACATTTCTGAATTCAATCTCTCCATCTACCTTTTGTATAGGAGTGGGTAGGGCACAATCAGTTATCCTTTCTTCTGCCTGTAAAACATCTTGCAATCTTCTCAATGATGCCAGTCCCTGTTTAATCGTGTTATGAATTGAACCAAGCTTTTTGACAGGCTCGTAAGACATGTACAGAGCAACAATTACGGGCACAACTGCATCCAGGTGGATAGATGTGCGTGCTGCTTGAAAAATTGCCACTGATATACCCGTGGCAGTAATGATCTCAATGAGAGGAGTTAAAATATGAGAGTATTTGACCACCTTCATACGAGCGTCAAAAAAGGCCTCTGAATGTTTTCGGAATCGGCCTATTTCACGACTTTGAAGATTGAGAGATCGAATTTCAAGTGGGCCAGATAAATTCTCACTTAGAACAGATGAAAGACCGCCAGTTCGTTCCTGCAAGCTAAGGGCTCTAGCCATGAGGAGCGAGCCCACTCTTCGAATTGGAAAAATGCAAATGGGTATTGCGACAAGACAAAGAAGAACAAAACTCATCCCCTCCCGCTGAAATGCCATCACTGTCAATGCTGTGATGGCACCAATGAAGGTAATAGGCTGCCGAACCAAATCATTACTGACAGACAAAACTGCAGTTTGCAGTTGAGATGTATCAGAGGTTACCCGGCTAAATAAATCACCAGATTTATGTTGTTGAAAAAAAGAGAGAGGGAGCCGTTGTATTTTAGCAAACACTTCAATCCGTATCCTCTCCAAAACTTTCATGCCACAGAAGTTGATTAGGTAAGAATTAAAAAAGCTACTCACTCCGCGTATCAGAAAAACTACCGGGAACCACGAAATATAAAGGAATATTTCCCAAGAAGAAAGGGGGCTCGAATTTTCATTTGATGGGAAAATCTTGGGAAAGATCTGATCCGTCATGAATGGTAAACCGAAACCGCTGGATACCCCGTAAATAACTCCGAAAAATAAAGCCCCAATAAAGGGAAGCCAATATGGCTTCAGGTAAAGGAAGTAGGGGAGTAAGTCAGAGATTTTGGGATAAGCAGAATCTTTCGAATTATGGTTCATTAACTTCCAAGTCTATCTTCTCATTGAGTCTGCCTGCAAGCAAAGCTTGCTCCCGTAGGTAGTGGCTTGAGTTATGGCGAAGCTGGGTAAATTGTTCGCTGGTCATTCTCCATTGCCAGTTTTCACCCAATTCACCTGGCGTATTAAATCGGGCTTCACTCCCTAGTGATAATAGGTCTTGGGCTGGAATAACTACTAAATTGGAAACGGTACGGTAAGCATTCCTTAACATGTCCCATCCAGGACTAGATCCATCAATATTTAGATAATTTCTGAAAAAAGAGCGAGTCCCCTCATCTGTTGAATTATACCATCCGCAGGAGGTGTCATTATCATGAGTTCCAGTATACAAAACCAAATCTTTCGACAAGTTATGGGGTAGGTAGAGATTTTGAGGATTCCCATCAAAAGCAAATTGAAGGACAGCCATGCCCGGTAGACCCATGTTTGTGCGCAGGTTTCTTACATCTTTGCTGATATCACCGAGGTCCTCAGCTAAGAATGGGAGTTCCGGGAAATTATCAGCAAGAGTATTCCAAAATTTTAAACCGGGACCACTCAGCCATTTTCCTTTGGTTGCATCAAGTGATTCTGCAGGAATTGACCAAAAGTCATGGAACGCACGAAAATGATCGATTCTAACCACTTCAAACAAAGCCAATTGATCCCGAATGCGATTAATCCACCACTTATACCCATCATCTGCTAATTTTTTCCAGTTATAAAGAGGGTTACCCCACAACTGACCTGATGAATTGAAGTAATCAGGTGGAACACCAGCAACGGCCTCGAAATTTCCCACACTGTCAATTTGGAAGAATGGCCGATTAGCCCAGGTGTCTGCTGAGTCTGGGGCAACATAGATTGGCAAATCGCCAATTAAAGAGAGATTGAGGGATTGTGCATAGTGATGAAGTTCATCCCATTGAGAACGAAAGAGAAATTGAAGGAAAACCTGAAAGTGATATTCAGTAGAGCAGTCCTGGTGGAGTGTGCCACCAGGAAAGTCTCTATCTTTTTCTGACCATTTCCACCAAGGTTTTAAACCATTTCTTTTTTTGAGAGATTGATATCTGGCGAAAGGATCGAGCCATTCAAAATGTTCATCTAGAAATTTATCTAAACTACCGTACTTTTCATCCATGGGTGATGGGTCGTTTTGATATCTAAAGAACGCCTTACGTATTATTGGGAAAAATGCTTCATACAGAATTCCGTATTCAACTTTTACCGTAGAAAGACTGCTTAACGATAAGAGTTCTTCCCGAATTATATAGCCTGAGGAGATTAGCGGTTCCCAATCAATAAAATACGGACTTCCGGCAGATGATGAAAAAACTTGATAGGGTGAGTCTCCAAAACCTGTAGGTCCAAGAGGACACATTTGCCAATAAGAAAATCCTGCATCTGATAAAAAATCTATCCAGTCTTTTGCTGATTGCCCAAAGGAACCTATGCCATAGTTACTTGGCAATGAACTGGGATGAAGCAGGACACCCGAAGATCTTTTACTCAACCAGTTGGGCAATCCATCTCTTTGGGACATAACAATTATTTATTAGACATAATGTATATTGTGCGAACTAATTACTAAAACCCCATCTCTTTGTGAATGGATAGTAAATTATCAAAGCACGTCCAATAAGTTCATTCTCGGGGACAAATCCCCAGGCACGACCGTCCAAACTGTCTGTGGAGTTATCTCCCATGGCAAAGAAACCGTTCTTGCCTGTAGGATTACTAGGATCATTTTTACTGGGTACCCGGATCGCGTTTTGATTAGAAAGAAGTCCGTCTGCCCGGTAACCTGGAAAGCCTTTAAGAAAAGCGCTGTCAGGAGACTTGGCAAAAAGTTCAGTTTGCTTCAAGTTTTCGTTAAAGGCAATTGACCCTGATATAGGTTCGTCATTCCTGTACAGAATTCCAGGGACGCCTTTTCGGACATCTGTTCCATTTGTGAAAATTGAATCAGGGACTTTCATTTCCAGTTTGTCACCAGGTTCACCAATCAATCTTTTAATGTAATATTTATCCTCTCCAATTCTTGAAAAAGTATTGGTGCCTAATTGGGAATTAAAATGATCAATACTTGCTGTTCTAAAAACGATAGGATCTCCCACTTTGGGCGAAATGAAATTATAGCTCATTCGGTCTACAAACAAAGCATCTCCAAGGAGAATATCGAAGGCCAAGGGTGTATCACCTTTGGTAAATTTCTTTTCGGAAAGTTTTAATCTTCCGCGGGCAAGTGATTCATCTTGTCCAATGACCATGGGTAAATCACGAAGGTTTTCTATATTGGCAAATTTTTTAGCCAGCAATTCATCCATATCGAATTCGGCAGGTACTTTTAAAGCGTGCTCTCTACCACCAATTTCAAAAATATACTCCCTTACCATCGTTGGAATGATGAAGAACCGGCCATTGGGAAAGTTTGCCTGAATATATCGATGGCTAGATCCATTTTGTAGAACGAGATAAAGAGTGCCGGATGATTCTGCTTCTAAGCGATGGTGAGAGGCTCCACGCATTATTTTATCTATACCCCTTTTAACCAAACTTGGTGGGTTGTGTTCTTCATATAGATGAGGGGTCATTCCATAAAAAGAGGGATACATAGAATTTGTAGGAATGATAAAAGGTTGAACAAAAAAGCTGCGGATGCCCAAGATAACAATAGCTGCAACTAATAACATTTCCACATTTTCGACCCAGTTTTTTCTATGATAGTAATGCCCGCCTGATTTATTTAGAGCTTCATCTAAGACCCTAGCTTTTTTTTCCAGTTCCTCCGCGGTTGAATATTTGTTTTTTAGAATTTCCTTTAAACCTAGGTTGGCTATCTTGAGTGCTCTCTCTTCGATTGGAGGGAGTCGGTCTTTACGATATGACCAAACTTTTATTCCAATACGCAAAAGCTCTTTAGCTCCTTTTCGCTCTCTTCTGCTGGCTTTGCGTTTTTGGGTATCAGTGTTCATGTTTATAAAATGATTTGAGTAAATCAACCTAGTTGGAACTTTTCAGAATCTGTACGAATGCTTCCTGCGGAATATTGACGCTTCCAATTTGTTTCATTCTTTTCTTACCCTCTTTTTGCTTATCTAACAATTTCCGTTTCCTAGAGATATCTCCGCCATAGCACTTGGCAGTAACATCTTTACGCATGGCGCTAATCGTTTCTCGGGCGACAACTTTCCCTCCAATGGCCGCCTGCAAAGCAATCTTAAATAATTGCTTTGGTAATATATCCTTGAGTTTAGAGCACAATGCCCTGCCCCGAGTTTCGGCCTTATCTCGATGTACAATTGTGGAAAATGCATCGACAGCTTCGCTGTTAACCAAAATTTCCATACGAACGAGTGAAGACTCGGAGTAATCAGACATATCATAGTCCATGGAACCGTAACCGTGGGTAACGCTTTTTAAGCGATCATTAAAATCAACCAGAATCTCATTAAGCGGTAGATGACAAGTTAGCATTACTCTGGTTTCATCAATTGTTTCAGTATTGCTACAAGTGCCACGCTTTTCAGTTACCAATGCAAGCAAATCTCCAATTGACTGGTTGGGGGCATGGATTCGGGCAATAATTGTGGGCTCTTCTATTTTATCAATTTCAGAGGGATCAGGTAGCTCCAGTGGGTTGTCCACTTCAATAATATCACCCGTGGTAAGCGTAACCTTATAGATCACACTTGGATATGTGGAAATGAGGTCAAGTTCATACTCCCTTCGCAGTCTTTCCTGAATGATTTCCATGTGCAGTAAACCAAGAAAACCACAGCGGAAGCCGAATCCTAGGGCTACCGAAGTTTCTGCCTGAAAGCTAAAGGATGCATCATTTAAGCGTAGTTTACCTACGCTCTTCTTAAGTTTTTCATAGTCTGAAGTATCAAGAGGATATAAACCGCTGAACACCATGGGCCTTACTTCTTTGTAACCCGGTAGCATTTCGGTGGCTGGAGTGTCTGCGAGTGTGAGCGTGTCCCCAATTTTGATATCAGAGACATCCCGCATGCCTGTAACGACATAGCCAACTTCACCCTCTGAAAGTATTTGTTTGGGAGAAGGTGCAGGAACAAAAGTGCCAAGTTCCTTAACTTGAGTCTTTCGTTGGTCGCTCATAAGAACGAGCTGTGCGTTTTGGGAGAATGTGCCCGAAAAAACACGGAGGTAGCAAATGACACCACGATAGGCATCATATTGGCTATCAAATATGAGAGCTCTGGAGTGTGCGTGATCCGTCCATCTTGGTGCTGGCAATCGATGAACTACTGCTTCGAGAATGTCATCCACACCGATCCCCGATTTACCACTGGCCTGTATGGTTTCTTCAGCTGGGATAGCTAAAATTTCTTCAATTTGATTTGAAACTCGTTCCACGTCGGCACTGGGAAGATCAATTTTATTGATCACTGGAATGATGGTAAGCCCTTGTTCATCAGCTAGCTGTGCATTGGCGAGGGTTTGTGCCTCTACCCCCTGCGAAGCATCGATCAGAAGCAAGGCACCTTCACAAGCAGCAAGACTTCTCGATACCTCGTATGCAAAATCGACATGACCGGGGGTATCAATAAGATTAAACAAGTAATCTTGGCCATCTTGGGCACAATACTTCATTGAGACAGGATGACATTTAATGGTTATGCCCCGTTCCCTCTCCAGGTCCATCGAGTCGAGGAGTTGCTCCTTCATTTCTCTTTGCATTACCGTTTGGGTGCGTTCAAGTAGACGATCAGACAAAGTAGTTTTGCCATGATCGACATGGGCGATGATACAAAAATTGCGAATCCTGTGAGTTTCCACCATTAAAAAGTTGACCACTATGTGTTTATCTCGACAAAAGTCGAAGAAGAACACTTAAGTGTTTGTAGGCTTATCTCATAAAACGAAACAATGGACAAGAATCGACTTCATGGTGTGCACACAGCATTGGTTACTCCGATGCTCGATGGTGTGGTTGCATACAAAGATCTAGAACGCTTAATTCACAGGCAAGCAGAAGCAGGGGTGAGTAGTGTTGTGCCCTGTGGCACCACAGGGGAATCCCCCACCCTCTCAGAGGCTGAGCATCTTCAGGTGATCAAGACCTGTATTGATGTGCTGGAAGGTGACACCTTAGTAATTGCAGGAACCGGAGCTAATTCAACTTCGGAGGCTTTGGCCCTAACCAAGGCGGCTGATAAGGCTGGTGCCGATGCATTTTTACTCGTTGCCCCTTATTACAATAAACCGAGCCAGGAGGGACTGCTTGTTCATTTCAGTGCCCTCGCAGAAGCTACAGAAAAACCGATTGTCTTGTATTCCATTCCTTCAAGGTGCGGAGTTGAGATTGCCACGGAGACTGTATGTCGCCTTCGTGAAAAGTATCCTCACATTGCAGGATTAAAAGAGGCAGGTGGCCAATCAGCCAAAGTTTCAGAAACCATCTCTATTATCGATGAAGATTTTGTGGTTTTGTCTGGAGATGATGGCTTGACCCTTCCCTTTATGTCTTGTGGAGCAAAGGGCGTTGTCAGTGTGGCATCGAACTTGTTACCAGAAATTGTGTGTCAGTTAGTGAACTGTGCGCTCGCCAACGATTATGAAAAAGCGAGAGAGATTCACTTGGCTAATTACTCCTTGTTTACAGATCTTTTTTGCGAACCCAACCCTGTGCCTGTAAAAACACTGATGCAAATTTTTGGCATCATTGAGTCAGCTGAAGTTCGTCTTCCTCTCACTGGGCCTTCTGTTGCAAATCTCAATTTGCTCCAAAAGATTGCGTCCAATCTCAATTTAAGCGAGAAGGTTTGCGGATGAGCGTGGATATCTTACTTAATGGTGCCAGTGGCCGGATGGGCCAGGCAATTTCAAGCATAAGTCCCGATCATGGGTGCAATATTAGCTTCCCTATCGATCTCGGAGATGATCCTGCCAAGGGTATAGATCAATGTGATGTAGTCATTGATTTTTCTCTCAGGGAAGCAACCCTACCCCTTGCAAGAATCTGTGCCCAAAGTGCAAAACCAATGGTTATTGGAACAACCGGTCACGATCCATCGGAGAAAGAGGAAATTCTTCAGGCAACTTCAGGAATTCCTGTAGTATGGGCCGGAAATTTTTCAACCGGTGTTAATCTTTTGTTTTACCTGACCGAGCAGGCTGCCCGTGTGCTTGATTCCAGTTCAAGCTTTGATGCAGAAGTTGTGGAAATGCACCATAAATTAAAAAAAGATGCTCCTAGTGGCACGGCAGACCGATTGCTCGAAATTCTTAAACATGCCCGTGGGCTTACTGATAAACAAATTGCTCATGGGAGGAGTGGGCTCCCTGGTGAGCGCCCGGTCGATGAAGTTGGTTCCCATGCCCTGCGGGGAGGAGATGTGGTGGGAGACCATACTGTTTATTTTGCCGGGATTGGTGAGAGAATTGAGCTTACACACCGGGCAACGGATCGAAAGATTTTTGCTGCCGGTGCCCTCCGGGCCGCAAAGTGGATAATTGGTAAACCCTGCGGACTGTATTCGATGCAGGATGTGCTCGGTTTAGTGTAGGCCCTGACATGATTGCATTTATTGAGGGAAAACTGGTTGAGTGCCAACTTAGCCTGGCGGTTGTTCAAACGGGTGGGATTGGCTACGAAATTCATGTTCCTCTGACTACTTCAGAGCGCCTGCCTGCATTGGATGCACAGGTGAGACTGCACATTCAGGCAACCTATCGAGAAGATTCTCAAACACTTTATGGATTTATCGACCGGGAATCCCGGGATTTCTTCCGTATGATCGTGGATAAGGTATCAGGAATAGGACCCAAAATAGCCCTCAATCTTTTGGGTTCTCTGTCTCTTCCCACTTTGAAAAATGCGATTGCTCAGGGCGATGTAGGTTTGCTCTCCAAAGCTCAAGGACTGGGCAAGAAGACCGCAGAGAGGATCGTTGTTGAACTTAAAGACAAGGTATTGCCTAAGGGAATGGTTGCTCCACCTACTGCTGGTGATCAATCCACTCCTGCTGCTATGGCTGAACCAATTCCTGCAGATGGCAATCATTTGAGCGCTTACAGGGATGCGGTTTCTGCACTCTTAACCCTTGGGTATAAAGCAACTGATGCAGACTTGGCGGTGCGAAGGGCGGCTGAATCTTTAGGTGAAAAAGTTTCCACCGAAGAATTAATAAGAAAAGCTTTAGGCCGTTAACTTACTGAATTTCTAATATAATTTTGCAGGTACTTCCCTGCGTTAAAGACACTGGTTTCGAGATTGTTCGTCACCGACCATTGGCATGCTATTGCGGTGGCAAGCCTGCATCCCGTGCCCCTAACCTTGGTTCCTTCTTTTATTCTCGGATAGTTAAAAGTTTGAGGGGCCTTGTTGTTCATGAGCAAAAGATCGGTGCTGTAATCGGGATCATTTGCGTGTCCGCCTTTAAGCATTATTGCAGAACAACCAAGTTTTAAGCATTTTTCTGCCAGTTTCTTAGGGGGGATTTCCACAGAGGTTCCAATGTCGAGCAAAAGTCGGGCTTCATTTATATTAGGAGTTAAGAGGTCGACCACAGGAACCAAGGTTTTCCTCAAAGTGTCCCAGCCCTTTGCGGAAATTAGTTCGATACCTGAAGATGAATACCTAATGGGATCGAGAATGACTTTTGGGCAGTTGGAGTTTTTTAAAAATTCAAACACTGCAAGAACTGAATTCTCGTCAGGTAACATGCCTATTTTAATTGCATCCAAAGAGAGTGCTGAAAGACTGCTAAGCTGGCTTTTCAACGCAATGGTGGGAATTGCGTGGATTTGGGCAGGTTTCGAGTTTTGCAAGGTTATGGCACTGATTACAGGGTGAGATACACAGTTCTGATCTGCGATCGTCGCCAAATCTGCACCTATACCAGAACCGCCGGATGAATCAGTCCCTCCGATGATAGCAATGTTTTTCGTCATGGATTATCCTGAGCTAACAAGATCTGGGAATTGATTGAGCCAACCGTCCATTCCGTTGGATAGGTTGAACAGTTTGGAGCAACCAAGTTTTTGCAGCATTTCACATGCCGCTCGGCTACGTACACCTGCCTTGCAATAAATAACCAAATTTTGATTGGGATTTATTTCCAGTACGGAAAGACCCTCTTGGTTCGAGGGTAAATTGCCTAAGGGAATATGAACAGATGGTTGAATCCTGAATAATTCTCTCTCCCAAGATTCCCGAACATCGAGGATTTGCAGGTCGGCTGATTGCCCCATCATCTGCTGGAGTTGATCTTCAGAGATCTCCTCAATTTGGCTAATTTGTACATCTCTGGGGTTGGACTTACAAGAAATGACCTCCTCGGGCAATGCATCGATCTCCCGGTTTTTTGAATCTACACTCAGGTTGATTGTTCGGGTGGTTTGGCTTAGGGCATTGTATAGGAGCACACGCCCGGAAAGAGGGGAGCCAATGCCTGTGATAACTTTTATGGCTTCCACTGCCTGCATCGTCCCGATGATGCCCGGAAGCACTCCGAGTACTCCGGCTTCGGCACAGGATGGAATGCTGGATGGATCGGGCTGCTCAGGAAAAAGGCAACGGTATGTGGGACCAGAGTTGTAATTAAATACACTTACCATCCCCTCAAAACGATTAATCGATCCGTGGATTAAAGGCTTATTAAAAAGTACGCATGCATCATTGATCAGGTAGCGGCTGGAAAAATTATCAGTACCATCAACGATCAAGTCATAGGTCTTGAACAGAGACTCACAATTTTCCCTGGTAAGCCTTTGAGCATAGGGCTCTATGGTTACCAGTGGGTTGGTCTTTGCTAACTTTACCGCTGCAACTTGTGCTTTATTTTCGCCTTCATCGTCATGACTGAAGAGCACCTGTCTTTGTAAATTAGAGATTTCCACATGGTCATCGTCCGTAATTCCAATCCGACCGACACCCGCCGCAGTGAGGTATTGGAGCACTGGACACCCAAGACCCCCAGCTCCAACGACTAATACAGATGCCCTCTTGAGCTTGAGCTGGTTTTCCTCCCCAAATCCATCGAGGGATAAGTGCCTTTGGTATTGGTTGAGTTCTGCCAGTTCCATTCTGATGAAATTTTACAGTCAGCCTCCCACTTTACCCTAAGCAGTTAAGCATTCTTTTTCTACTGGGGAAAGGAGGTTCCTGATCTTGGGCTCGTCGTAGGCTTTATCCCAATCCTTCCACACTGGATCAAAGCCCTTATCTTTAAGCATAGAACAAATCTCACTGGGTGATCGCTCATCAGAAACAGAAAACTGTTCCAAAGATTCTTCGGGTTCTGCATATCCGCCAGGATTGGTTTTGGAGCCTGCACTCATCGTGGTGATTCCTAAGGGAAGTATGTTTTCCCTAAAGAGTTGGTTTTCCCTGGTCGACAATGTGATTTCCAGTTCATGGTTAAATATACGAAAGGCACAAATCAGTTGAACGAGGTCTCTATCTTGAAGTTCTACAGAAACGATATTTTCT